>NZ_JAXIVS010000001.1:0-317812 GCF_034259325.1 Hyalangium ruber
CTCGGCCTTGGCAACGAACAGGCGACGCTTGAGCAGCTCCAACTCCAGCCGTAGCCGCTCATGCGAAGCACGCAGCACGTCCCGCTCGCTCTCCAACTGAGCGCTGCGCTGCCGCTCAGCGCTCAGCGCTCAGCAGCGCTTCAAGCTCGGCGATGCGCGCCAGCGTCGCGGCAGTGGGCTCCTGCAGGGGCACCTCGGCCTTGTAACCCCTCACCTCCGCGCTGTCGATACCTACCTCATAGGTAGGCGACCAGCGCGTGCAGCCCGCTCCACACCGTCCTCAATGCGGACGAGCTCCTCGACGCGGCGCCTCCACTCGCAGCCCGTCCAGCAACTCCTCCAGCACGTGCTCCTCCACCACCAGGTGGGCGGCTCCTTGCTCCAGCCCTTGCGGTACCTGGAAGCAGCCCTGGTCCAGCCGCTTGTAGAACAGGCACAGCCCCGTCCCATCGTAGAAGAGCACCTTGAGCGCCGTACGCCGCTTGCCGAAGAACACGAACAAAGCTCCGCTGCGCGCCGGGCGCTCCAGTCGTGTCTCCACCAACCCAGCCAGCCGCTCGAATCCCCAGCGCAAGTCAATGGGCTCCAGCCCAACGAATATCTCCACGCCGTGCGGAATCATCGCGCCAGGCTCCCTCTGCTGGCCCCGAGCGCCTCCAGCGCCACCCCCACGGTGGCCACCTGCGCTCCAGCCGGCACCAGCACTCGGGCTCCCTGCACTTCGATGATGACCGCCACCGACCGCGCCGCGGCCTCAGCCGGCTGCGGGGCTGGCGGCTGAGGGCCACCCACCAACCTCACCAGGGGCATTGCTCCTTCCTCTCGTGCTGGCTCCGCCAGTCGACTCGACCACCGGTAGAGCGTGCCGGCCGTAAACTCCTGGCCCTTGCAGTACTCCCCGGCGCTCTGACCGCTGGCGCGCCAGTCCTCCACCCGCTTCTTCCACACCTCGATGTCTGCCATGCGCCCCACCTTGCTCGCTCTGGCTCAGCTACTCCAGACGGGGCTCATGCAGCGGATACGCGGCGTGGACCGTGCTGATTAGCAGCCGGTCTCGACCGCGCCGATGTCCGGCGCTCCACCGCAGAACGGCAGGCCCACGTTCGTGCCCTGGTCCACCGCCGGGGCCGCCTGGGGCTGGAACTCCGCCGACAGCTGCGGGTCCGCCGACGTCGAGGTGAGATCGCCCGTTGTCTCCTTGAACAGATCCAGCCCCACCTCCGAGCCCCCCGCCTTGAACTGGGCGTTCGTCGGGAAGAGGTTGAACCCCATCTTCATCCCCGGACGCTGACCGCCCAGGTTCACCGCCAGCGCGGCGTCGATGATGTTGTTCTCCACGGTGACGTTGCTCGTCGGGCCTCCCGTGCCATGCCCCAGCACCAGCGCCGCCGCCGCCACGCGCGTGATGGTGTTGTTCACCACCACCGTGCCCTCGGAGTTCTCCAGGCGGATGCCAGAGCCCTCGCCCCCGTTCTGGTTGGTGATGTCATAGACGCGGTTGCGCCGGATGATCACACCGCTCGGCACGGGACCCTCGCGATTGCCTCCCACCGAGATGCCCTTGCCCGAGTCGTACACATCGTTGTTCTCGATGAGCACGTTGCGCGCCGAGTAATGCACCACCACCGCGTCGCCCTTCGCCGTCGACGACGGCTTGAAGCGGTGCATCCGGTTGTTGCGGATCACCACGTCGTGGCAGGTCTTGATATCCACCGCGTTCTCACGGTTGGCGTAGAAGTGGTTGTTCTCCACCACCAGCCCCTTCGCCGGCGGCAGGCTGCTGAACCCCTCGGGCCCCAGGCACTGCACCGAGTCACCCGAGTTGTCGTGGATGTCGTTGTTGCGCACCGTGATGTCGACCGACGAGGGCTGCACCACCACGCCGTGCGAGTCCTGGTTGCCCGTCTTCTTCACGAAGTCGTGGATGTGGTTGTTCTCGATGACCGCGCCCGTGGCCTTGCCATAGGTCGTCACGCCCGCGCCCCCCGCGCCGTGGTGCAGCTCCGAGTTGGCCAGCACCGAGCCGCGCACGTCTCCCTCGAAGGTGACGCCAAACCGCGCCTCTCCCTGCACGTCGATCTCGAAGCCGTCGATGATCCAGTTCGGCCGGCTCACCTGCACCAGCGCGCCACTGCCCCCGCTGGGGATGATGCGCGGCTTGCCCTCGCCCTGGAGGGTGATCTTCGCATCGGCCGTTCCCGCCTTCACGTTCTGCCCCAGGGCGAGGGTCTCGGCATAGGTGCCCGGCAGGACGCGGATGATCTCGCCCGGCCCCACCACGCTCAGCGCCTTGCCGATGGTCCGGAAGGGCTGCGCGGCGCTGCCCGCCGCGGTATCGCTGCCCGAAGCGCTCACCACCCACTCCCGCACCGGCGGCTTGGCGGTCGTCTCGGGCGCGGAGGTCTGCTCTCCCGGCTGGAGTGCGATGGGCGTATGGCCCTCGTGCGCCGGCAGGTCCGCCACCGGGGTATTCGGAACGGGCTGCGCGCCGACAGGAACCGGCTGGCCCATGGCCGTAGTGGACTCAGAGTCCCCCGGAGTGGGGGTAGGCGTCGGGGACGCGCCCACGTTCGGCGTGGCTGCGCGAGGTACACCCGCGGTCGCATTCGAGGCCGCCGGGGCCTCGTCCACCGAGCCCGTATCTCCGGGCTGACAGGCCCATAGGCCGGTCGAGAGCAGGCAAGCGGCCATCCAGGCCGCCAGGGACTTCCGCATCAGTTGCCTCCTAAAAGGTGGGTGAGCATGGCCAACGCATGGCCCCGGGCCACCTATTCGTCCTGGAGTCTCCTGAGCATGCGTCCCAGCAAGCGCTCGAAGTGGCGGCCGGTGCTCGACACGGCTACGGTCCTTACGCCGTGCTCAAGGCCGCCACCACCCTGCTTGCGCTGCTGCTCGCCGCCTGCGCCACTCCGTCTCCGGCTCCGTCTCCCGGGCCCAGCGACACGGCGCCCGCGGCGCGTCCTGCCGCGCCCACGGACGTGAGCGTTCCTCCCCTGCCCGAGGAGGATCCGCTGTCCCAGCGGCTGACGGCCCCCACGGACGTGAAGCGGCTCGACTTTCGCGGCGGCGAGCCGCAGGTCCCCATCCGGTTGATGGAGGGCCGGCCACAAGTGACGTTCTCTCCCCGAGGGCGGATGCGGCTGCGCTTCGGCGGCCCCGAGGACAAGGTGCTCGAGGCCCCCGCCGGCACCGTGTGGAAGGTCCGCGTCACCCAGGGCGAGCCCGCGGTGCTCAGCTCCCGAGTGCAGCTCGAGGAGTTCCGGTTCGCGGACAAGACGGGCTTGGCGACAGCGCAGGAGGAGTGGCAGGCCCGAGGCCTGTCCGTGCGCACCCATGTCCTGGGGGCCCTCTATGGCATCGCCGGCAAGGTCATCGACAACCGGCGCTACCTGCTGCTGGTGGACGAAGAGCTCACGCACGAGGAGGCCGTCGCGCGGCAGGCGGAGCTGCTTCGCCAGTTCGGAACGCGGACGACGCTCTTCGAGGAGGTGCGCACCCCGGCGCGCGGCATCCTCGAGGTGCGCGACAGGACCGGCGGCGTGGTGGGCCTGGCCCAGGACACGCTCATGGCGGAGACGCTGGATGGAGCGGGCTTCGACGTGCGGCAGGTGGAGCACAACGTCGGCTACGACAACCACGGCTTCGAGGACCGCAGCTTCCGGGGCACGCTGCAGCTCGCGGTGGATCGCTTCGGCACGCTGGCGGTGGTGAACGGGGTGAAGCTGGAGGAGCTGCTCAAGGGCCTGGTGCCCTCGGAGATCTACGCCCGCGCGCACATGGAGGCCCTCAAGGCCCAGGCGGTGACGGCTCGGGGCGAGGTGCTGGCCAAGGTGGGCGTGAAGCACCTGGCGGACCCGTACCTGCTGTGCTCCGAGCAGCACTGCGCCGTGTACCGGGGCCGCACGGGCGAAGCGGCCAGCACCAGCGCGGCGGTGGAGGCCACCCGGGGCGAGGCGCTCTTCTCCCAGGACGGGCGGCTGGTGGACTCGGTCTACAGCGCCATGTGTGGCGGCCACACGGAGGACAACGAGATCGTCTGGGGAGATCCGCCGGACCCCAGCCTGCGCGGACGGCCGGACCTGCTGGAGCCTCCCGCCGGGGCACCCTCCCCTTCCAATCTCGAGGAGTTCCTGAAGGCCACGGACCTGCCGGCCGCGTGCCGGCTGTCCAGCTTCGCGCAGCCGAGCAAGTTCCGCTGGGAGAAGCGCTTCTCGGCGGCGCAGGTGAACGCCTTCACGGAGAAGCTGGGCGTCGGCCCCGTGCAGGCGATGACGCTCGAGGAGCGGGGCGTCTCGGGCCGGGCCCGGCTGCTGATGATCTCCGGAGAGCGCGGCGCCACGCAGATTCGCGGAGAGCTGAACATTCGCCGGCTCTTCGGGATGCTCAACAGCAGCATGGCGGTGGTGAGGGCCGAGCGAGACGCCGAGGGCCGCATTACCAGTTGGGTGTTCCGGGGCGGCGGCTGGGGCCACGGGGTCGGAATGTGCCAGACGGGGGCCATCGGTCGAGCGGAGGCGGGCCAGCGCTACCGGGACATCCTCCACCACTACTACAACGGAGCCGAGGTAGCCCCCATCTACTAGCTCCCCCTCCCGCCAGGAGAGGACCCCGGGACGGGGCCGGCGGTGTCCAGAGACGATTCCTGGGAAAATACAGCCGCTCTCCTGTTCTCCTGGCGACGGCTTGGGAGTAGCAAGGCGCTTCGAGGGTTATCATTCAAGACGTGGTCACACACACACCGGCAGACAGGCGCAGGCGGAGAAAGGAGGGGCCTGGACGGCTCCTCCTGGCGTTCCTGCTCGCCCTGCTGGCGCATGTGGCCTTCGTAGGAGGAATCATCCTCCTGTCCTACATCCAGGTGAACCTGCCGGGAGGCGACAAGCAGCTGACCCGCAAGCCCAGCGCCGTCGCCGTGCGGCCGCTGACCGCGGACCAGTGGGCGAAGAACCGCGGCGAGTCCAAGCCCTCGAAGAGCCAGACGACCGAACGCCCCCGCCTCGAGGAGAAGAAGGAAGAGAAGAAGGACCGGAAGCGGCCCGACGGCCAGGTGGTGGACGTGCAGCGGGGCAACGAGCAGGAAGCCCCGGACGCGAAGTACATCGCCGAGCGGGACAACAAGGTGGCCAAGGAGACGAAGGCCCGCGAGCAGACGGCCCACTACCGCAACGCCATGCCTCAGCAGACGGCGCCGCAGTCGCGCCAGGGCGATGGCCAGCAGGCCGTGGAGCAGCCCCAGGTCGCTGGCAACAACGGGCTGGGCCAGGACGAGCTCCCCATGAGCGGAGGCGAGACCAAGCCCCGCTTCGAGCTTCCCGATGCGCGCAAGAAGCAGGAGATCGCGCTGAAGACGGACCCGAGCTCGCCGGGGCCGGGCATGGAAGTGAACAACCGCAACGAGAGCGATGAGATCGCGGGCAACTCCAAGCGGCTGCGCGTCAACAACGGCACCGGCGCGGACGAGAACCAGGGCTCCATGGGGCGCGTGGGCCTGCCCGGAGTGGCTACACTGATGCCCTCGCAGGCGGTGATGGACAAGCTCATCGGCGCGGCGCCCAACGATCACCTCCGGGACGTGGACGAGGGCGAGGGCACCCTGCTCAACACCCGCGAGTGGAAGTACGCCAGCTTCTTCAACCGGGTGAAGCAGAGCGTGGGGATGTACTGGAACCCCAACTCCCTGCTCCGCCGCAGGGACCCGACCGGCGCCATCTACAGCGGCAAGGACCGGTACACGCTGGTCAACGTGACGCTGAACGAGCGGGGCCTGGTCGAGGACATCCGCGTGGAGAAGAGCAGCGGCCTGGACTTCCTGGACCTGGAGGCCGTGGACTCCTTCCAGCGCGCGCAGCCCTTCCCCAACCCGCCGCCCGGGCTGCTGGAGGACGACTCCAAGGTGCGCTTCTCCTTCGGCTTCTTCCTGGAGATGGGTGGCGGCCCGCGGATGCGCCTCTTCCGGCAGTCCAATTGACAGAAGCGCACGGGAGGCTCGCGGCCGGAGCGCGGGGACATTAGGGTTCCACCTCCGTGGAAGCCTCCATCTCAACCCCTCTCGATGCCTACACGGAGCGCAACCGGAAGGTCCGCCGGGTGCTCGCGGCCATCCTCGCCGCCAACTGGGCCGTGGCCATCGCCAAGCTCGGCTTCGGCCTGCTCCACCAGTCGGCCTCGGTGACAGCGGACGGCCTGCACTCCTTCATCGACGGCAGCTCCAACATCATCGGCCTGGTGGCCATGACGGCGGCGGCCCGCCCCGCCGATGAGGACCACCCCTACGGCCACGGCAAGTTCGAGGCGATCGCCTCGCTGGGCATCGGGGCGATGATCGGCATCGGCATGCTGGAGCTGGGGCGCATGGCGCTCGACTCGCTGCTGCATGACCGGCACCCCACGGTGACACCCATCATGGCGGGGGTGATGCTGTGTACCCTCGTGGTGAACCTCGCCGTCACCCGCGTGGAGCGCTCCTACGGCCAGAAGCTCAAGAGCTCACTGCTGCTGGCGGATGCCAACCACACCCTCTCGGACGTGTTCGTCACGCTGGCGGTGCTGTTGTCCCTGCTGCTGGTGTGGATGGGCTACCCGCGCGCGGACGGGGTGATCGCCCTGCTGGTGATGGTCTTCGTGGCCTGGGTGGCCTACGGCATCGTCCGGCAGGCGGTGGGCATCCTCTCGGACACGGCGCGCCTGGATCCGACGAAGGTCTCGGAGCTCACCATCAGCGTGCCAGGCGTGCGCTCGTGCCGGGACGTCCGCAGCCGAGGCATGGAGGACAGCGTCTACGTGGACCTGAAGATCGAAGTGGACCCGAACCTCACCACGGCCCAGGCCCACGACGTGGCGGACCAGGTGGAGCAGAAGCTCCACTCCGCCTTCCCACAGGTGGTGGATGTGGTGGTGCATGTGGAGCCCGCGCGCGCGGCGGGCTGACGCTCACCACTGAGGCGAAGGGCTCGGCAGCCTCGGAAGCTGGCGCGGCAGGTTGCGCCGCACGTTGTTGGCGAAGTCGGAGGCGGCGGAGTGGAGCGAGGTGACCGTCCGCTGCCCGATATTCTCGCGGTAGGACAGGGACGTCGCGTAGACGGGCCCGCCCAGGAGCAACACCACCGCCGGGACGATGCACAGCCCCAGGGGAGGCAGCGCCGCGAGCACCAGCCCGAAGCTGCGCCGGACCGGCGAAGCGAAGCCGGGCGAGCGCTGCAGTTTGGCGAGGCCGCGCGCGAAGAGCAGCCCGCCCACCCATCCCAGCAGGCACGCCAGCCCCCAGCTCATCCCACCCACCGCCGTGCCCAGTACGGGCCGCAGCAACGTGGGCTGAAGCACGCCCAGCAGACACGCGAGGACCACCGGACTCCCCGCGATAATCAACACCAGCCCCCACTGCCGACCGTTGAGCCTCGCCACCCGTCCACCTCCCCGCGAAGGACGATGTGAAGCCCTCCTTGGAGCGCCAAGGGGCCGAGCAACCGGCATGTCCGGCGCTTGACAGGCCTGGGGGCGGTCGACCAGCGTCCCGTGCATCCCCGGGACATGACGCCTGGGGCCGCCACGAGGGGGGCACATGAAGGAAGTCGAGGACCAGAGCCAGGGGCGCAAGCTGCTAACCGTGGTTGAGCGCATCATCGCCGACACGGACAGCCTGATCGCGCTCTCCCAGGAGCACCTGCGCCGCGCCCAGCAGCAGAAGCTGGACGACGAGCTGGCCACGATCGAGGCGGCGGCGCTGGAGGTGGTCCGTCACTTCTCCAACCGCACCGCCATCACCGGTGGCCTGGCGGCGGCCCCAGCGCTCATCCCCGGCGCGGGCACCCTGCTGGCGGCCGCGGGCGGCACGCTGGCGGACATGGGCATGGTGCTCAAGTACGAGGTGGAGATGGCGCTGGTGCTCAGCCACCTCTACGGCTTCGACATCACCCAGGACAAGGAGCGCCAGCTCGCCTTCCTCATGGCGTCCGTGAGCACCTACAACGCCAAGAGCGGCCGTAACTTCTTCGTGGATGTGGCGCACGCCGAGAGCATCGCCATCTGGAAGTACGCGCCCCGCGAAGTGTCGAAGATGCTGGTGAGCGTGTTCACCAAGATCGCCTTGATGCAGCTCTCCAAGAGCCTGCTGCGCGCGCTGCCGCTGGTGGGCATCGCCGTGGGCTCCTCGATGAACAAGGTGCTCACTGGCCGCGTGGGCGAGCGCTGCATGCAGGACCTCAAGGTGCGGCGTCAGTTCGCGAAGGAGCAGGCACCGGCCGAGGAAGTGGTGGAGGCCAAGGTCCGCAAGCCCAAGAAGAAGAAGAAGGCGAGTTGATTCCCTCGCCCCTGCAGTACCGAATGAGGAGACACCGATGACCATCCAGTCCATGTTCACAGTCGAAGGCATGACGCTGCGCGACTGGTTCGCGGGCCAGGCGCTCGCCGGACGGCTCGCGAGCCCGGAGATGACGGCGGCCGCCGCCCACAACCACGCGGAGCTCGCGCGGTGGGCGTATGCGGTGGCCCAGTCCATGATGGCGCAGCGCGATCAGCTCTATGCCAATGAGGAGCACGCCATGTGGGGCCCCGGCGAGCCGATGCCCCCGCCCCCCGAAGCCCAGCCCAAGTAGCCCGCCGCGCTTCTTTCCAAAGACGAAGGCCGTCTCCCCACTCGGGAGAGACGGCCTTTGTGCTTCACGAAGCCACAGACGCGGGGACTACGCCGCCTTCGGCGGCACCGGCGTCATGTACTCCTCCGTCGGAGGGCAGGAGCAGACGAGCTTGCGGTCACCCAGCACGTTGTTCAGGCGACCCACCGCCGGCCAGAACTTGCTCTCCACCACCCACTTCGTCGGGAACGCCGCCTTCTCACGCGAGTAGGGCCGGTTCCACTCCGGCGCGGTAATCACCCGAGCCGTGTGCGGCGCGTTCTTCAGGACGTTGTTGTCCTTGGGCGCCTTGCCCTCCTCGATCTCGCGGATCTCCTCGCGGATGGCGATCATTGCGTCGCAGAACCGGTCCAGCTCCGCCTTGGACTCGCTCTCCGTCGGCTCGATCATCAGCGTGCCCGCCACCGGGAACGACACCGTCGGCGCGTGGAAGCCGTAGTCCATCAACCGCTTGGCCACGTCCTCCACCTCGACGCCCGTTGTCTTCTTCAGCTGCCGCAGGTCCACGATGCACTCGTGCGCCACCCCACCCGTCTTGCCTCGGTAGAGCACCGGGTAGTGCGCGTCCAGCCGCCGAGCGATGTAGTTGGCGTTGAGGATCGCCATCTTCGTCGCCCGCGTCAGGCCCTCGCCGCCCATCATCGAGATGTACATCCACGAGATGAGCAGGATGCTCGCGCTGCCCCACGGGGCCGCCGAGATGGCACCAATGGCCTCCCCGCCACCCGTGGCGATGACCGGGTGCCCCGGCAGGAACTTCACCAGGTGCGACGCCACGCAGATGGGGCCCATGCCCGGGCCGCCACCGCCGTGCGGGATGCAGAACGTCTTGTGCAGGTTGATGTGGCACACGTCCGCGCCGAGCTGCCCCGGCTTCATCAACCCCACCTGCGCGTTCAGGTTCGCGCCGTCCATGTACACCTGACCGCCGCGCTCGTGGATGAGGGAGGTGATCTCCTTGATGCCCTCCTCGAACACGCCGTGCGTGGACGGGTACGTCACCATCAGCGCCGCGAGCCGGTCCTTGTACTCGTCCGCCCGAGCGCGCAGATCCGCGATGTCGATGTTGCCCTGGTCATCACACTTGGTGACGACCACGTGGTAGCCCGCCATCACCGCCGAAGCCGGGTTGGTGCCGTGCGCCGAGGACGGGATGAGGCACACGTCCCGGTGCCCCTGGCCCCGGCTCTGGTGGTAGGCGCGGATGACCAGCAGGCCCGCGTACTCGCCCTGGCTGCCCGCGTTCGGCTGCAATGAGCAGCCCGCGAACCCCGTCACCTCCGACAGCATGTTCTCCAGCTGCTCGAAGATGACCTTGTAGCCCGCCGCCTGCGCGGGAGGCGCGAACGGATGCAGCGCGCCGAACTGCGGCCACGTCACCGGGATCATCTCCGCGGTGGCGTTGAGCTTCATGGTGCAGGAGCCCAGCGGAATCATCGAGTGCGTGAGCGACAGGTCACGCGACTCGAGCCGCCGGATGTAGCGCAGCATCTCCGTCTCGGAGTGGTAGCTGTTGAAGACCTGGTGCGTGAGGAACGCGCTCTGGCGCCGCAGCCCCGCCTCCACCGGCGAGGAGCGGTTCGCGCCCAGCTGCTCCAAGGTGGCGCCCAGCGCCTTGCCCGCGCCGAACACCGAGAGGATGGCCTCCACGTCCGAGGCGCGCGTCGTCTCGTCCAGCGACACGCCAATGGAGCGCTCGTCGATGCGGCGGAAGTTCATCCCCTTCGCCTCGGCGCCCGCGAGCACCGCGCGCACCTGCTCCGCCGACAGCTCCACCCGCAGCGTGTCGAAGAACTGCTCGTGCCGAGGCTTGAGGCCCAGCTTCGTCAGCCCCTGGGCCAGCAGCACCGTGAGGCCGTGGACGCGCTCCGCGATGGCCTTGAGCCCCTGGGGCCCATGGTAGACCGCGTACATGCCGGCGATGACCGCCAGCAGCACCTGCGCGGTGCAGATGTTGCTCGTGGCCTTCTCGCGGCGGATGTGCTGCTCGCGCGTCTGCAGCGCCATGCGCAGCGCGCGCCGACCCTGCGCGTCCTCGGACACGCCGATGAGGCGGCCCGGCATCAGCCGCGTGTAGGCGTTCTTCGTCGCGAAGAAGCCCGCGTGCGGACCGCCGTAGCCCATGGGCACACCGAAGCGCTGGGCGCTGCCCACCGCCACATCCGCCCCCAGCTCGCCCGGAGGCGTCAGCAGCGTGAGCGCCAGCAGATCCGTGGCCATCACCACCATGCCGCCCGCCGCGTGTACCTTCTCCGCGAAGGCGCGGTAGTCCTGCACCACGCCGTCGGTGGCCGGGTACTGCAGCAGCGCGCCGAAGAACTTCTTCGAGCCCAGATCCACCGTGCGGTGGTCACCCACTACTACCTCCACGCCCAGCGGGAGGGCGCGAGTGCGCACCACGTCGATCGTCTGCGGATGGCACGCCTCGGAGACGAAGAAGGCCCCGTCCTGGAGGTCGCCCTTCACGTGCAGCGCCAGGCCCATGGCCTCGGCCGCGGCGGTGCCCTCATCGAGCAGCGAGGCGTTGGCCACCTCCAGGCCCGTCAGCTCCATCACCATCGTCTGGTAGTTGAGCAGCGCCTCCAGACGACCTTGGGCGATCTCCGCCTGGTAGGGCGTGTACTGCGTGTACCAGCCCGGGTTCTGGAAGATGTTGCGCAGGATGACGTTCGGCGTGTGGGTACCGGAGTAGCCCATGCCGATGAAGCTCTTGAAGACCCGGTTCTTCGCCGCGATGCCCTCGAGCGCCGCCAGCAGCTCGTGCTCACCCTGCCCCGCCGGCAGCCGCAGCGGCTCCTTGGAGCGGATGGCCTGGGGGATCGTCCGGTCGATGAACGCGTCCAGAGAGCTGGCATCCAGCACGGCCAGCATGGCCTTCAGCTCATGGTCATCCGGCCCGATGTGACGACCGGCGAAGGACTCCTGATACTTCCAGTTAAGGGACATGATGTTCGAGCGCTCGCGTGCGAGAGAATTCAAAGGCCGTGCGTAACAACCGGCGCGCGCGGATTCAGCCTGGGTTCGGCACTAGGCCTTCTTGACCAGGGTTTCGTAGGCCGCGGCGTCCATGAGCTCGCCCAGCTGCTGGGCATCCGAGGGCTCGATCTCGACGATCCAGCCGCTGCCGTAGGGGTCCGCGTTCACCGTCTGCGGGTTGTCGGAAAGCACGTCGTTCACCTTCACCACCTTGCCGCTGAGGGGTGCGAACAGCTCGGACACCGCCTTGGTGGACTCGATGACGCCGAACTGCTTACCCGCCGTGAGGGTGGAGCCCACCTTGGGCAGCTCCACGTACACCACGTCCCCCAGCGCCTCCTGCGCGTGAGCGGTGACGCCGATGATGACCGTGTTGCCCTGCTGGCGGGCCCACTCGTGGTCCTTGGTGTACTTCAGGTCCTTGGGGATGTCGGACATAGCGTTTGCTCCTCAGGCCAGGGGCCTACGGCTTTTTCCAGAAAGGGGTCTTCACGACCTGGGCGGCCACGGAGCGGCCACGGATCTCCACCTCGAAGGTGGAGCCCTCGGCCGCCAGCTCGGTGGGCACGTAGCCCATGCCAATCGGCTTCTTCACCGAGGGGCCCATCGTGCCGCTGGTCACCTCGCCCACCCGCTGCCCATCCTTGAGGATGGGGTAGCCATGGCGCGGAATGCCGCTGCCCGTCAGCTCGAAGCCCACCAGCTTGCGCTTGAGGCCCTCGGCCTTCTGCTTCTCCAGGGCCTGCTTGCCGATGAAGCCGCCGGGCTTGTCGAGTTTGACGATCCAGCCCAGACCCGCCTCCAACGCGGTATGGGCATCGTCGATGTCGTTGCCATAGAGCGCGTACTTCATCTCCGTGCGCAGGCTGTCGCGGGCGCCCAGGCCGCACGGCTTCACGCCGTCCGCCTGGCCTCCCTCCAGCAGTGCGTTCCAGAGCTTCTCCGCGTCGTTGGGCGCGCAGTACAGCTCGAACCCGTCCTCGCCGGTGTAGCCGGTGCGGGAGATGATGCACTTGACGCCCGCCACCTCGCCCTCGGTGAAGCGGTAGGTGTCCACCTGGGCCTTGGACACGTTCGTCTTCGTCAGGCGCTGCACCAGGCCCTCGGCCTTGGGGCCCTGCACGGCGATCTGCGCGTAGTCGTCTCCCCGGTCCACGGGCTTCACGCCCTGGGCGTGCTCGCGCATCCAGGCGAAGTCCTTCTCGCGGTTGGAGGAGTTGACGCAGATGAAGATGCGCTCAGGGGAGAAGCGGTAGGCGACGACGTCGTCCACGAAGGTGCCCTGCTCGTTGAGCAACCCCGCGTAGACCGCCTGCCCGTCCTTGCACCGGGCGAGATCATTGGAGATGAGCCGGTTGGCCGCCTCCAGGGCGCCGGGACCGGAGAACTCGATCTCGCCCATATGGGACACGTCGAAGAGCCCCACGGCGGTGCGCACGGTCTCGTGCTCGCCGAGGATGGAAGAGTACTGGACGGGCATGTCCCAGCCCGCGAAGTCGACCATTCGAGCGCCCAACTTGCGATGGGCCTCGTTGAGGGGCGTGCGCCGGGCCATGGTTCTCTCCTCTGGGGGGTGGGGGGGCGAAAGCGGGCGGACTATACCCACGCACCTCTTCCAATCAAGGCTGTCGCGGACCGTCTACACTGAGTGAGACATGAAGATTCGTAATCGGCTGAATCCATCCAATCCTTGCTTCTCCTTCGAGTTCTTCCCGCCGAAGACGGACGAGGGCACGGCGAACCTGCTCAAGACGCTGGAGGAGCTGGCGCCGTTGGATCCCGGCTTCGTCTCGGTGACGTACGGAGCGGGCGGCAGCACGCGAGACCGGACGGTGGAGCTCGTCACGCGCATCAAGCAGACCACCGGCATCGAGGCGATGGCGCACCTCACGTGCGTGGGGCACACGCGGGAGGAGCTGCGTGACGTGCTGCGTCGTCTGGCCGCGGCAAAGTTGGACAACGTGCTGGCGCTGCGCGGCGATCCGCCCCAGGGGCAGACGGAGTTCGTCCCCACGCCGGGCGGCTTCCGCTACGCCTCGGAGCTGGTGCAATTCATCCGAGAAGAGGATTTCAACTTCTGCCTCGGCAGCGCGTGCTATCCGGAAGGCCACGTGGAGACGCACTCCAGGGACGACGACCTCAAGCACCTGAAGGCCAAGGTGGACGCGGGGTTGGACTTCCTCATCACCCAGCTGTTCTTCGACAACGCCTTCTACTTCGACTTCGTGGAGCGGGCCCGCCGCGCGGGCATCAACGTTCCCATCGTCCCGGGGATCATGCCCATCACCAACTATGAGCAGGTGCAGCGCTTCACGCGCCTGTGCGGCGCGACGGTGCCCATGCGGCTGGCGCTCCAGCTCGAGCGCGTGAAGGACCAGCCGGACGCCGTGGTGCAGCTCGGCGTGGCGCACGCCACCGTGCAGTGCATGGAGTTGCTCTCGCGCGGCGTGCCCGGCATCCACTTCTATACGCTCAACAAGTCCCCGGCGACGCGGATGATCGTGGGCGCCTTGAGGGCCCGCTCATGAGCGGCCCGGGACTGAACCTGCCGGCGTCGGATCCGCGCGCGGTCGCGCTGCGCATGGTGCGCCCGCCCGCCTTCTTCCTGCTGTGCGTGGGCGTGCTGGCCATCCTGTTCAACACCGTGGGGCTGATCCTGGCCCTGCTGAAGGTCCCCTCCCCCTTCCCGCCTCCGCCGGATCAGCCTCCCGCGGTGCTGGAGGTCACCCCGGCCCTGGTGCTCACCATCCTGGCCGGAGTCACCTGCGGCGCCCTGTCCGTGTGGGGGGCGATGAGCGCCATGAAGCTGCGCGGCTATGGCCTCGCCACGGTGGGCGCCATCGCCGCGGCCTTCTGCCTATCGCCCACCGCCTGCATCGGCATTCCCGTCACCTGCTGGCTGCTCTTCATCCTCAGCCGTCCCGAGGTACGCAAGTCCTTCGAGCCGTGAGGAGACGCCAGGGCTTCAGGGCCACACGAGCATGAAGCTGCTGGCCTCGGTGAGGCACTTGCCGTTCAGGGCGACGCGCAGATAGGGACCGCGCCCCACCACGTGGACGTTGTTCGCGCCCTTCCCGTCGCTCAGGTACTCCAAGGCCCCACCACGCTCCGAGACCGCTCGCGCGCAGTCCGGGTTCGAGCCGACATAGCGCAGGCGGAGCTGGTCCCGGTGGGAGGGGTCCGAGGCGAAGGGGTGAATCCAGTACAGGTGCAGTGCCTCTTGCGGACGCTCGCACTTGCGCCGGTGGGTGGTCGGCCAGGCGGATCCGCGCCAGGAGGACTCGTCGCGATAGGAGGCGATCGTCCGCGCCGGTAGCACGCGGTTCGTGCTCGCCTCCCAGTCGTCCTGGGTGCAGGCGGCCACCGTCACGCGCGCGGTATCCGCCTGGTCTCCGCAGCGAACGGTGACCACGTACTCCCCTGCTTTGGGGGGCACCACGGCTTGTCCGTTGCTGACCGGCCGCTCCGGACCTCCCGCGGCGTCGCGGATGGAGATGTCCACCGCCGTCTGCTCGGCGAGCTTGCCCTGGGTGTCGAGGCCTCCCACGCGGAAGCTCTGCCCAAGGCTGACGGTCATCCCCCGCTTCCAGGAGTCCTCCATGGTGCTCTGGACGCGGGCCAACACGCTCGAATAGGGGCAGCCGCCCTGCGGCTCCTGGACGCGCTGCTTCCCAGGGGCCGCCGCGGCGCCGAGGGCCTGCAGCGCCACAATCACAGCCGCGCAGTGAATGAAGGACCGAACCAAGGGACACCTCCTGGGGGCGCAGGGCCCCGAAGCGAAACTCCCAGGGTTGGAGGGCCCTGCCCGGGCTTGTGACAAGGCAAGCGCTTCCAGCAGGCCCCTTCCCCTGCGAGAGCCCTGGAGCGCCTGGGGCCCCCAGCCGTCTCGGGGCAAACACTCGAAGCGGCCAAGCGCCGACACGATCGCTGTCCGGGCAAAGTCTTCTCCGTCCCCGACGTATCTTGGGTGGCCCCCGCCACGGGGGAGCCTGCCGAAGAGCGACACCGCGACGAGCCCGTCGCGGACGCGGCGGGCAGAACGCAGCACCTGGGAGAACCGCATGCCCACCCCTGCCACCCCGACCCTCTACACGCTAGAGGGCCAACCCGATTGGGGTCGCGCGACCCTGCTGGACGACAAGGACGGCAAGCTCACCCTCTTCTTCGAGCACGGGGGGCGGCGGGTCTTCATCAAGTCCCAGGTGAAGGGGCTCCAGGAAGCCGAGCTGAGCGAGGACGAAGCCCGGGCGCTCGATGCCCGACTGCGAGGAAAGCATCCCCGAGTCGGCGCGGCGAAGAAGGCCGCCAAGGCAAAGACCAAGTCCGCGGGGGCGCGCTCGCTCCTGGCCGTGTTCCCTTCCTTCGAGGCCCAGGTGCGCTGGTTCGAGACGTTCTTCCCCGGCGGCTTCGCGGGGGAGAAGTTCGTCTCCGAGGAGCGAGGAGCCCCCGAGGCCAAGGGCAAGAAGGGGTACAAGACCGCCGCCATCAAGCTCGCCCAGGAGCAGCTCTCGCCCGAGAAACTGGCGAGCGCCACGCCGGAGGAGACCTTCACCGTCTGCAACAAGCTGTTGGGATTCACCAACCTCGTCTTCCCCATGGAGGGCCCCATCCCCTTTTCCACCATGAAGGAGGAAGACCGAGCCGGATTCGTGGCGGCGCTGGGCGAGCTACTGCACGGCGAGGGCGCGCACGGGCCGCGCTTCGAGAAGCTCGCCAGTTCCATCCGTATCTGGGACGCGGAGGGACAGGGCCGCAAGGTCACCTGGCCCCTGGCCACGCTGCTGCAGGCGCTGTACGCCCCCACGCAGCACACCTTCGTGAAGCCCACTGTCTTCGAGCAGCAGGCGCTCATCTTGAACCTCACGGCGGACAAGCATGCGCCCGTGACCGGCGCCTCCTATGAGCGCTTCCTGGAAGTGGCGCGGAAGACGTCGGAGCGACTGGTGGCCGCCGGACACCAACCTCGCGACCTGATGGACGTCTACTCGTTCATCTGGCGCTCTCACAAAGAGAAGCCCGCCGCGTAGTCACCGCCCCACCCAACCTCAGGAGACCCCATGCCCACCCACGACAAGAAGAGCACGACCAAGAAGGCCACGACCTCCAAGGAGAAGCCCGCGGCCGCCAAGAAACTCCCCAAGGCAGGCAAGCCTTCCAACCCCTTCCTCGTGGAGAATCCGCCGCCGAGGATGCGCGGCAACCGGAAGTAGCCCCCCAGGAGTCCCCCGACACCATGAGCACTGACTGGATTGACGTCTCGGTCCCCCTGCGCACCGGCATGGTGCATTGGCCAGACAACCCGCCGGTGAAGATCGAGCGGGTGATGGATCTGGAGCGGGGCGATGTCGCCTCGGTCTCGTCGATGGCCATGGGGGTCCATACCGGCACGCATATGGACGCGCCCGCGCACTTCCAGCGCGGGGGCGTGGGCATCGACCGGATGCCCCTCGATGCGACGCTGGGGCTCGCCCGGGTGATCGAGATCCAGGACTCGGTGTCCATCAAGCGCGCGGAGCTCGAAGCCGCCAGCCTCCAGCCCGGAGAGCGGGTGCTGTTTCGCACCCGCAACTCGGAGCGCTGCTGGCAGACCGATGCCTTCATCGAGGACTTCGTCTTCATCTCCCGGGACGCGGCCGCCTACCTCGCCGAGCGTCGCGTGCGGACCGTCGGCGTGGACTACCTGTCCGTAGGCGGGTTCCGGGAGGATGCCGAGGAGACGCACCTGGCCCTGCTCCAGGCCGGCATCTGGGTCATCGAGGGTCTCAACCTCTCGTCGGTCCGAGCCGGAGCGTACGAGCTGATCTGCCTCCCCCTGCGCATCGAGGGGGGAGATGGAGCCCCCGCGCGAGCGGTGCTGAGGCCCCATCCAGGCTGAGAACCGGTGAAATGCCGGGCGCTACTGCCACTGATAGACGCGCACCCAGTCGATCTCGAACGTTTGCGGCGTCCGGCCGATCAGGTCCGCCGTCGACTGCGGCACGCCGTAGTACGGCGTCGTCGCTCCGTTCATGCCGAACGGGTAGCCGCCACCGACCGCCAGGTTCAGGATGATGTAGAGCGGCTTGTCGTAGACCCAGTTGCCGTAGCGCTGGACCTCCGCCTTGGTCGTCGTCTTCACCAGCGTCCCATCGACGAACCACTTGATCTCCGTCGGGGAGTACTCGGTGCGGTACACGTGCCAGTTGGCGACCGAGTCCACGGTGAACTGGCCGTTGATGGGCGTATTGCCCGAGTACCCAGGGCCGTGCAGCGCGGCGGACGTCCAGTTGCCGTAGCCCACGTTCTCCATGATGTCGAGCTCGCCGCAGGCCGGCCAGCCAATCGTGTTGATGTCATTGCCCAGCATCCAGAACGCCGGCCACAGGCCAGGCCCCACGGGCATCTTCAGCCGCGCCTCGACGGCGCCGTGACGGAACTCCCGCTTGCCCGCGCTCTCCAGCCGGCCCGAGGTGAACGGGTAGCCGTTGTTCGTCTCCCGGCGGGCGATGAGCTTCAGCGTCCCGTTGTTCACCTGCACGTTGTTGGACGACGTCGTGTACTGCTGCTGCTCGTTGTTGACGTGGATGTTCGTGACGTAGCTCCAGTTGCTGGCATCCACGCTGGTGCCGTTGAACTCGTCACTCCAGATCTGCTTCCAGCTCCCGCCGCCGCCACCGCCGCCCACCGCCGCCCACGAGAACGCCTCCCAGCACCCGGCCGTCGCGCGATCGGCGTACAGCGGCGCGTTCCCGCCGCGGTTCGTATCGGTCGACACGTACTTGCCGGTGCTCTTGGCGAGCAGGCCGATGGTGCCGTTGTTGAAGTCCACCCACGTGAAGCGCTCCCAGTCGCCAATGGCCGTCCGGTCGGCGACGAGCCGCCCGCCCAGGTTCGTGTCGGCCGAGACGTACTTCTGGGTCTCGGCGACGCGCAGCGCGATGGTGCCGTTACCCCCGTCGATGATCTGGAACTGCTCCCAGCCCGCCGCCGCCGCGCGGTCCGCCACCAGGGGCGCGTTCGCTCCGAGGTTCCCGTCCGCCGAGACGAACTTCTGGGTGAGGCAGGACTTCAACCAGATCGTCTGCCCGATCGGGGCCGCGACCGCCGCCTGCGCTACCGACTCCGTCGCCTCCGGAGCGCTCGGGCTCTCGGGTGAACAGGCCGGGGCTCCCAGCAGAAGCCCTCCAAGTCCCACCGCCAGGAGACCACGACCGCTCCGCACCGCCTTCAGGATCCTCAAAGTCACTCGACGCTCCTTGTGGTTCGCGCTCCTGGCGGGACCGCCAGGGATCTGAAAGCGCTTTCAATACACAAGGAATGACGCCTTATCCAGCTTTTTCTGTTTTGGCTTTAGTTCAGGACCTGTCAATCAACTGCTTGAGCAGGGGCTCCACGAGTTCCTGGCCCCGCAGCGTCTTGCGCCACCGCGCGGGAATGGCCTGGAGCCCCTCGCGGATCCCCGCGATGCCGCCCGCCACGCAAGCCGTGGTGTCCGTGTCCTTGCCCAGCGCCACGGCGGCCTTCACGACGCCTTCGTAGCTCGCCTCCGCCCGCACGCAGTCACGCGCCGAGCGCAGGCAGTCCACGACGTAGCCGGTGCCTCGCCCCAGGTCCGGCGCGTTCGGGCGAATGTGGGACTCCAGCTCCGTGTGGGCCTCCATGCCCTCGGGGTAGAGCTGGTGGAAGGTGGCCACGGCCTCGGCCCAGGGGTCCGCCGCGCCCTCCAACGTCCGCCGCGCCCAGAGGCAGTACAGCGCACAGCAGACCTGGGAGCGCAGGTGGCCGTGCGTCACCAGGGACTGCCTCATGGCGTCGTACACGAGCGCCTGGTCGGTCCCCGTGTGCCAGAGCGCCAGCGGCAGCACCCGCATCAACGAGCCGTTCCCATTGTCCATCTCGCCCTTGGGGCCTGACTTCAGCGCGGGCGTTCCCGCCCGGAAGATCGCCAGCGCGTTCGAGGTCTGGATGCCCACGTCGAAGACCTCGTGGTCCACGGCCATGTAGCCCAGCTCGTACCAGTTCCAGAGCCTGCGCCCGAGGTCCTCCGGATCCAGGTGCCCCTTGTAGAGCAGCGATGCGAGGAGGCACAGCGCGTGCGCGCCGTCATCGGACCACGTCCCGGGAGGCACGCGCGCATGCGCCCGACGGAAGCCCACGGGAGGCTCGAACTCGATCTGCTCCCTCGGGGGAATCTGCTCGGGCGGGTGGAACTCATACGGGACTCCCAGCGCGTCCCCGATGAGCAGCCCGTAGAGTCCCCCGGCGATCCGCTCCTCCCGGGTGGGCATCGCTACACCCCACCGGTCGCGGCGATGAAGGTGTTGCGCATCAGCATGGCGATCGTCATCGGCCCCACGCCCCCGGGCACCGGGGTGATGGCCGAGGCGCGCTCGGAGGCCGCCTGAAACTCCACGTCTCCCACCAGCTTCCCGTCCGCCTTGCGGTTCATGCCCACGTCGATGACCACGGCGCCCGGCTTGATCCACTCGCCCTTCACCAGCTCGGCCACGCCCACCGCGACCACGAGGATGTCCGCCATGCCCACCTCGCGGGGCAGATCGCTCTTGCGGTGGCAGATCGTCACCGTGGCGTCCGCCTGCAGCAGCATCAGCGCCATGGGCTTGCCGACGATGTTGCTGCGCCCCACCACCACGGCCCGCTTCCCCGCCGGGTTGCAGCCCGCCTCCTTCAGCAGCCGCATCACCCCGAACGGCGTGCAGGGCCTCAGCCCCGGCCGGCCCAGTGACAGGTTGCCCGCGCTGATCGGGTGGAAGCCGTCCACGTCCTTCTCGGGCTTCACCGTGGAGATGACCAGCTCCGCGTCGATGTGCTTGGGCAGCGGGAGCTGCACGAGGATGCCGTGGACCGCTGGGTCCTCGTTGAGCTGGCGCACCAGGGCCAGCAGCTCGTCCTGGGTGATGCTCGCGTCCCGGTGGTGCTCCCAGGAGTTGAAGCCCACCTCCCCGGCCGCCTTCTTCTTGCCGGTGACGTAGACCTTCGAGGCGGGATCCTCCCCTACCCGGACCACGGCGAGCCCGGGGACGAGCCCCCGCTCCGCCTTGAGCCGCTCGACATCCGCCTTCACCTCGGCCCGAACCTGGGCCGCGATTGCCTTGCCATCGATCAACTGAGCCATGGGCTGGCGGACTCTATGCGAAACTAGGTCCCAGCAAGGGAGTGACGCAGCGGTGGCCCCAGGAAAAGTTCTCGGTGCAATCGTCGGGTTGATGCTGGGCCTCTGGATCGGAGGCCCCCTGGCCATCATCCTGCTCACCTTCGCGGGCGCGGTGGCGGGACACTTCTACGACAACGCCACCGCCGCGCCTCCCGAGAATCCCGCCGAGGCGCTCGAGACCGGCCCCTTCCGGAACCCCGCCCCGGAGCCCCTTACGCAGGAGGCCCTCGACGAGCAGGCCCAGGAGCACTTCGCCCACCACCTGTGCGCCCTCTTCATCGAGGTGGCTCGGGTGGATGGCGACGTGAAGCGGGACGAGGTCCGCGTGGTGCGCGAGTACTTCCAGGAGCAGCTCAAGTACGGCCCCGAGGCGCTGGACATGGTCCGCCTCTACCTCAAGGAGTTCATCCAGAAGCCTCCCGCCCTGGAGGCGTCCATCGCGGCATGCCGCGACGAGCTGCCCACCGGCGATCGCCTGCTGCTCATCGACGCGCTCTACGAGCTGGCCCTCGTGGACGGGGACCTGAAGCGCTCCGAGCAGGAGGCCTTGCGCCTGATCGCCAAGGGGCTGGGCCTCACGGAGGAGGACCGGCGCGCGGTGGCGGCCCGCTACCTGGGCACGGGCCAGGCCCAGTACGCCCGGCTCGGCCTCGACCCGGAGGCTTCGGACGCGGAGGTGAAGCGCGCCTACCGCCAACTGGCCACCACCCATCATCCGGATCGCGTCTCCCACCTGGGCACCGGGGCGGTCGAGCAGGCCACCCGTCGCTTCCAGGAGATTCAGGACGCATATGAGGAGATCCGACGCCTGCGCGGATTGTAGCGGGCCGTTAAACCCTGAAACCCCGTACTGCTCGGGAGCACTGGTGTCTATGAGCCAACGCAACGGCCCCCCCAAGAAGAAGGATGAGGCGTTCCACAACAACCCCTTCAAGGACGCCATCAAGGCCATCCAGAAGAAGCCCGCCGAGCCCGCCCAGGCCCAGGCCAAGGCCAAGGCCCCGCCTCCACCGCCCCCCAAGAAGAAGGCCGTCCAGGAGGAGGACGATGCCGCCCTCTTCTACTCGGCCATGGATGGGGTCCAGCAGATCACCAACCGCGGCGAGGCCCCCGCGCCCAACCCGCGCCTGCCGGAGATCATCGACGAGAACGCCGAGGCGCTCGCCCAGCTCTCCGAGCTCGTCGCCGGCAGCGGGGACTTCGACATCTCCGACTCCACCGAGTTCATCGAGGGGGCCTCTCCCGGCACGGACCGAAACCTCCTGCGGGCGCTGCGCCGGGGCGACTTCTCCCTCCAGGGCAAGCTGGACCTGCACGGCATGACGGCGGTGGAGGCCAAGGGAGCCGTGGAGAAGTTCATCACCGAGAGCCGCCGCGCCAAGCGGCGCTGCGTGCTCATCGTCCACGGCCGAGGTTTGCACTCCAATGACCAGATCCCCGTGCTCAAGGAGCAGCTCAAGGGGTGGCTGAGCCAGAAGCGCATCGGCCCGCAGGTGCTGGCCTTCGCCTCCGCACGGCCCCAAGACGGGGGAGCGGGCGCCGTCTACGTGCTGCTTCGCAGGTAGCTGGACGCCCGGGCGGCACTGTGCATACATGCCGCCATGGCTCGCGACCTCATCGATCTGCACATCCACGTGGGTGGCGCGGTAGCACCTCACATCCTCTGGTCCATCGCGCACCAGCAGGGCTTCAAGCTCCCGGTCAAGAACTACTTCGACTTCGTGGAGCTCATCACCTCCAGGCCCGGCAAGGTCGGCAGCCTGGACGACTACCTGAAGATCCTCCACACCTGGACGGAGAAGATCCAATCGTCGCCCAGCGCCATCGAGCGCTCGGTGTACGAGGTCATCGGCAAGGAGTACCGCGGCAGCCGGGTGACGCAGATGGAGCTGCGCTTCAACCCGATGAAGCGCAACCTGAGCTCCGAGCTGGACCTGGACCACATCATCCACGCGGCGCTGCGCGGCATGGACCGGGCGATGCTCGAGTACGGGGTGAAGGTGGGGCTGATCTTCTGCCTGGCGCGCGAGTTCGACCACGCGCTCAACAGCATCCTGGTGGAGAAGGCCATCAAGTACCGTACGCGCGGGGTGTACGGCATCGACCTGGCCGGCACCGAGAAGAACGCCATGGAGCTGCGGCCCGAGGTGGTGGCCCAGTACGAGGACCTCTTCGAGAAGGCGCGGCGCGGGGGCCTCAAGTGTACGGTCCACACCGGTGAGACGCGGGGCACGGGCGCCGAGGGCGTCATGTCCGTGGTGGAGCGGCTCAAGCCGAACCGCATCGGCCACGGCATCCGGGCCGCCTATGACGAAGAGGCGATGAAGGTCCTGCGCGATCGCGATGTGGTGCTGGAGCTGTGCCCGACGTCCAACCTGCACACCAAGGCGGTGGAGGGGCTGGACGAGATGCGGCACATCATCAAGACGTTCTGGGACCGCCGGGTGAAGTTCACCATCAACACGGATGGCCCCTACCTGCTCGAGACGGACATGCGCCGGGAGATCGAGCTGGTGGAGCGCAACGGCATCCTCACGCCCGAGCAGGTGGACCAGACCCTGGCCTGGGCACGGCAGTACTCGTTCATCTCCGGCTGAAGCCCCCTGCCCTCCTCCTTATGTACGGACTCATCCGCGCGCTGCTCTTCCTGCTGACTCCGGAGCGCGCGCACCGCCTGGGCATGTTCGCGCTGCGGCTGCTCGGTGCCTTCCCCGCGCTGTGCGCCGCCCTGCGCTCCCGCGCCCTGCGCGGGGCCACGATGGACCTCTCGGTGGAGCTGGCGGGCCTGCGCTTCGAGCACCCCGTGGCGCTGGCGGCCGGCCTGGACAAGGACGCCGAGGCGGTGGACGGCCTGTTCTCCTGCGGCTTCTCCGCGGTGGAGATCGGCACTGTCACCCCGCGGGGCCAGCCGGGAAATCCGCAGCCGCGCCTCTTCCGCCTGCCCGAGCAGCGCGCCCTCATCAACCGCATGGGCTTCAACAACCACGGTGCGCAGGAGGCCGCCTCACGCCTTCGCCGGCGCACGTGGTACGCCGGCCCGCTGGGCGTCAACCTGGGCAAGAACAAGGACACACCGCTGGAGCACGCGGTGGAGGACTACGTGCAGGGCGTGGACGCGCTGGCCCCGCACGGGGACTACGTCGTCGTCAACGCCAGCTCGCCCAACACCCCTGGCCTGCGCCAGCTCCAGGAGCCGGAGCAGCTTCGCGGGCTGCTGCTGTCAGTCACCCAGCGCATGGCGAAGGTGGCGCCCGGCAAGCCCCTGTTCCTGAAGATCGCCCCGGATCTCTCCCCGGAGGCCGTGGACGAGGTGGTGGACGTGGCCCTGGCGTGCGGCGTGTCCGGGCTCATCGCCACCAACACCACGGTGACCCGCCCCTTCGAGCACCCGCTGGCGAAGGAGGCGGGAGGCTTGTCGGGCGCGCCGGTGCGCGAGCTGTCCAACGCCGTCATCCGCCGCGCCTGGCAGCGCAGCCGGGGCTCCCTGCCCATCATCGGCGTGGGCGGTGTATTCACCGCGCAGGACGTGTACGAGAAGCTGCGTGCCGGAGCCACCCTGGTCCAGGTCTACACCGGCTTCATCTACGCGGGTCCGGCGATGGTGCGCCGCATCCTGGCCGAGCTGGGGCCGCTGCTGGCCCGCGATGGTTTCCGCTCCGTCCACGAGGCGGTGGGCGCGGACCATAAAAAATGAGGGCGCTCGCTGGCCCCTTGGAGTTTGACCAGCGAGCGCCCCGGGTCACGGTCCTGAGGAAACCGCTCCCTTCTGCGTTAGCTCAGAATTAATTTGAATCCGAAGTTATTCCCGCCCACGCCTTCCACGTGAACATTACGTCCCCGCGTCCACCCTATTGCGTGGGCCGGAGCACGTGCTGGTACAGCGCGTCATGCCGCTGCACCATGCGCTCCAGGGACAGCTCGCGGCGCACGAACTCGCGCGCGGCGGCCCCCATCTCCCGGGCCTTGTCGGGCTCGGCCAGCAACCGCCGGAAGGCCTGCACCATCTCGGCGGGGCGCTCGGGGCGCACCACCAGCCCGCGCTCCCCGTCGGTGATGAGGTCCGTGTTGCCGCCCACCGCCGTCACCACCATGGGCAACCCCGCGGCCATGCCCTCCATGACCGCGTTGGACATGCCCTCGGCCGACGAGCAGAGCACCCCCATCGTCGCCCGCGAGTAGAGGGCCGGCACGTCCGCGCGATGCCCCAGGAAGTGGGCGATGTCCGCCACGCCCAGCTCCGCCGCCCGGCGCTCCAGCTCCGGCCGGCGTGGCCCGTCTCCCACCAGGAAGGCGTGCAGCGGCTGCCCCTCCTGGCGCAGCGTGGCCAGCGCCATCAGCAGGTCCTCCTGCCGCTTCACCGGGTGGTTCATGTTGGCCACGTGCAGCACCACCGGCGCTCCGCCCGTGTCCGGCACCGGCCCCTGTAGCCCCTGGCGCGCCCGCGCATCGAAGCGCGGCAGGTCCAACCCGTTGTGGATGACGCTCACCCGATCCGCCGGTACGCCCTCCTCTTCCACCAGCATCCGGCGGATGGCCTCCGCGTTGGCCACCACGTGGTCGGCCATGCGGGTGAACTGCGCGTGTACCTCACGCCTCGCCGGGCCGTGCCAGTGCGCCAGGTCCAACCGGCCGACGATGACCTTCGTGCCCGCGATCTTCGCCGCCGGCACCACCAGCATCGTCGAGTAGAAGTCGTGCACATGCACCAGCTCCACCCGGTTGTGCCGGAACCAGCGCGCCAACCGGAGGATCTGCTTGCCCGTGTTGAGCCGCATCAACGAACCGTTGAGCGGGAACTCCTCCGGAGTGAACCCCAACTGCCGGAGCGTGCCCACCAGCGGACCCGCGTCCTGCAGCACCGAGACCTGAAGCCGATAGTTCGACGGCAGGCCTCTCAACAACTCCAGCACCTGAACCTCAGTGCCCCCAATGTGGAACGACCGGGTGAACTGCACCAGGCGAATGGGCGCCTCGCCCATTACCTCCGCCTCACGCCGCATGCCCTGACCCCTCCCAAGCCGTCGTCGGGCCCTTGCCCGTCGTCGGCATCCGTTGCACCACCATCGACGTCTCCACTCGTGCCCGGGCGATCCGATGCGCGCTCGCCGCCAGGCCGAACAGCACGTAGAGGTGCGCAGACAGGATGTAGCCCGAGAAGAGATCACACACGAGGTAACCCGCCATCGACGCCGCCAAGGCTCTCGCCAGCCACCCCATCTCCTTGTCCTTCGAGGCCTCGAAGGCGCCACCCGTGGCACCTCCGGCGAACACGAGGAACAGGAGCAGGCCCACGAAGCCCAGCTCACCGATGACGTCCAAGAAAACGTTGTGCGCCACGTAGGCGCGCGTCGCCTCGGGCGGCGCATAGAGCGGCCACGCGAAGCGGAAGCTGCCAGCGCCCACGCCCAGGAGCGGCTTGTCCAGGCTGATGCGCGAAGCCACCTGCCACGCGTAGACGCGGCCCATGGCCGAGGCGTCCTCGTGGAACGAGGTCACCGTCTCATTGCGCTTCCAGAAGCTCTCGGGTGCGAACATCACCAGGCCCAGCACCAGCATGGCGCCCACCACGATGGCCTGCAGCCGCCGCTTCTCGCGGATGGCCCACACCGCCATCGCCACCGACAGGCCGATGAAGCCGCCGCGCGAGTGGCTCAGAACAATGGACACCACCGCCAGGATGGCCGCCAGGCCGCACGCGGCGCGCAGCACCCAGCCGGACTCCTTGCGCGCGAGGAACGCCACCGCCAGCGGCACCACCATCGCCATGTTCATCGCCATGTGGTTGGGGTCCGCGTAGACGCCCACCCAGCGCGAGCGGAAGCCCTCCACCAGATCCACGCCTTCCCGGTACCAGTCGATGACGCCGATGGACGTCACGATCGAGGCGAGCACCATCGCGATGCACATCACCGCCAGACGCCTGCCGGTGGTGATGACGTTGATGATGGTCAGGTAGATGGCGGTGAGCTTGAGCAGCTCCATGCCCGTGGTGCGCGTCACATCGGGATGGACGGACCAAGCGATGGAGGCGAACGCGAGCCCCGAGAAGATCAGCAGCGCCAGGCCTCGCGCGCCATCGAAGTAAAGCGGCTCGGCGCGCCCCAGCCTGCGCAGCGCCATCAACCCCGCAGCCACCCCCGACGTCAGCAGCGCGAGCCGCAGCGGTTCAAACACGGGGATCCACTCGCCCGGCACCGCGTACATCACCGCCGCGAAGGCCGTCAGCGCGTAGAACGCCAGGATGTCCCGCTGCTCCCCCTGCTCGCCCACACCCATACCTTCCTCCCGGATCCTTCCGCGTCGAAACAGACGCGTGCGCCTAGGGCCGTAGCAGGTGACATGCCAGTCATCCTCGTGGGCAAAAGCCCGGAAATCCGCTGCTTTGCAGAGGACCCCCGGGCCCTTTCAGGGGCGGGAGGCTGGAAAATTTACGGTGTGGGAACTCCCTCCATGGGCAGGATCACCGCGAGGGTGGGATCGAAGCGCCCCTCCTGGAGGTACGGCGCGCCGAGCTCGGCCAGCAGCCGCTCCAGGGCGGCGTTCACCATGCGACGCAGCTCTGGGTGAGCCTGAGGCGCCACCCCGGGCTCCAGCGCGGCCAGGGCGCGCTCGGCGGCGCTGGAGCGCAGGCGCGGGGCCTGGGCGGTGCCCTCGAAGAGCCGCTCGCCCAGCTCCACCGTGCGCCCCTGGGGCACGGGACGCACGTCCACGCGGCCCTCGAGGACGGCCATGGCCACCGCGGCGGTGAAGAGGCGCTCCACTCCGAGCATGGGCAGCGCCACGCCGAAGCGCGCCAACACCTCGCGCGCCGTCGCCTCGGTGCCCCCCAGCAGCCCTCGGAAGACTTCGCCTTGCGCCTCCGCCCGCGCGAGCTGGGCCTCGCTGACGGCGATCTCCCGAAGCGAGCGGAACGGCACCGGCTCGGCGCCCTGGACTCGCAGCGCCCGGCGGGGACGCTTGAGGCGCAGCGCCTCGAGGGCGCTCGCCTCCTCCGGCAGCAGCAGGAGCGTGTCATCCAGCCGGAGCAGCGGCGCCTTCACCAGCCGATCGGCGCGGAACTTCAGCGCCAGCGTCAGCGAGAAGCCCACCTGGAAGACGCGCCTCAGAGGCGTGTCGCGCACCACCTCCGCGGCGCGAGCCGGCTCGCCTCCGGAGAGGTGCTCCAGGCCGAGCGACAGGTAGTCGCGCACCATCTCCCCCACCCGGCGCACGGCGTCCAGGTCTCCGGGGTCCGCCAGCTCGACCACCAGGGCGGCGTTGGCCACCCCTCGCAGCTCGTCTTCGGCGTTCTCCCGCTCCACGTCGGACAGCGCGCGGAAGGCGGCCTCCAGGTAGTCCACGTGGCCCGTGGTGGGAGCCAGGGCCGTCTGCGCGCCGCGCGCCGGCGCGGGCCCCGTGTCCACGCGGCTGAACAGGCTCATCGCGGAGTCGAGCGTGGGGAAGCCCAGGTCCTGCAGCCGGGCCATGCGGAACTGGTGGGCGGTCTCCTCCATCTCGCTGGGGATCTCCCAGCGCACCGCCTCCAGCAGGCGCACCGACTCGAAGGGGTTCTCGGCGATCAAGTCGTTGAGCAGCGCCCTCAGCGCGGCCTGCTCCACCCCCTCCACCTTGAGCTCCACGAGGTAGCGCCCCTCGGGCGTCTCCAGCGTCACCCCCTCCGGGTTGACGTCCGGGTTCTCCTCTCGGTCATAGACCTGGGTGAACTCGCGCAGCATGAACTCGAGCACCTCGAGATCCATGCCGTGGACCTTGCGCATGAACTCCTCGGGCTCGTCCCCGCGCGCGGCGCGAATCCAGGTGAGCACCGCGTGGGGCTCGATCCGGTCCCGCTTCCAGCCCCCGAGGTCCACGAAGGTGCGGAACTGGGAGGGCGAGGCGAGCTGGACGAGCTCGGTGGCATCGGCCAGCCCCACCTCCTGGATCGTCGTGTAGAGCTCCTCGGGAGGCAGCGAGCGCACCAGGGCGCGTGCCTCGGGGGACTCGATGAGCGCATCCATCCGCTTCCGGGGTGGAAGCGGAGAGAGGCGCTGGCGCAGCTCCTTGCGGGCGAGCTGCGCGTCCTTACCGTTACCCTTGCCTTCTGCCTTGCCGTTCTCGGACACGGCGCGTGCCTACCACACCCCCTCCCGGGCAGGGAGGGGAACGCGCCCGGCATGGATGGCTACTGGATGATGATCTCGCACTCGTAGTTCACGTCGAACGACTTGAGCTTCGGCGTGGCCTGGGACTGGCGGTCATCCGACTTGAGGACGAACTCGACGCGCAGGTAGCGGCCCTTGGGCACGCCCGCGGCGCGCAGGTCCGCCGGAGAGGTGGTGAACGGCCCCTTGCGCAGCGCCGGGTTGGTCAGCTCGTTGATGTCGTTGCTGGCGGAGACGAAGAGCTGGATCGACGTGCTGGGCGGAACGACGGCATCCCACACCACGTAGCGCCAGATGGCGTCGATGCCGCAGTCGGGCGCACTGAACACCTGCCGGTAGCTGCCCTGGGGCGCGGTGAAGTTGCGCAGCTGGTAGCCGGTGAAGTCCGAGTACGTATAGAGGCCCGCGTTCTGCTGGCCCGTGCGGAGGATCTCTCCGGTCTCGCGGTGGATGCGCACCATGTTGCCGGAGCGGTTGTTCATCAGCACGTGGCCGTCCGTGTCGAGCCCCACGCCGATGGCCTCCTGGGTCCGGTTGGCGCCCGAGGGCAGCGTCGCGTCGATGAAGTCCACCGGGGTGGGCATACCCGGGTAGTTGAACCGCTTGAGCTCGCCGGTGTTGCCGTTGAAGGCGAGGATCTGGGCGGCGCTGCCGTTGGCGCTGTTGACGTCCGAGCTCATCCAGACGAAGCCCTGGTCGTCGGCGGCGATGCCGCGGGGGCGCTTCATCTTCGTGTTGATCTGGCTGACGGCGTTGGTGAAGTCGAACTCCGTCCACGTGCCCAGCGTGGCGCCCACTCCCACCGGGTGCGTGTACCGGAAGGCCTTCACGCCCGCGGTCCACCCGGCCACCCACACGCGGTCACTGCCGTCCACGGCGATGCCGTAGGAGCCGGAGGTTCCCGGGGGAATGATGTCGGCCCGCACCAGCGAGCCCGTGGTCGTATCGATGAGCGCCAGGCGCGCCTGCCCCAGGCTGGAGGACACCACCCACAGCCGCTGCTGGCTGTCGATGGCCGCGCCATAGGGGCCGAAAGGCAGGGTGAGCTTCAACAACCCGGAGCTGTTCAGCGGCACCTGCTGCCCGGTGATCGCATCCAGCTTGATGATGGAGCGGTCGATGTGGACGCCCACCCAGATGTCGCCGGCGCTGCCCTCGATGCCCTCGGAGATGGCCATGGCGCGCGCCTTGACGTCACCCGTGCCCGGCGGCCCCACCGGCGTGCTGAAGCTGATGCACTCGTCGTACTGCGTCGGATCGTTCCAGTCCGTGGGGATGATCATCTCCCCCTGGGCCGGATTGGTGCTGATGACGCCGTCGCCGTTCTTGTCCTCGCTCGTCTGGATGCCCGGAACCCCATTGCGCTCCGTGCAGAAGAGCTTGCTGTTGGCGATCTTCGTCACCGAGCCCGTGGTCGTCTGGGCGCGGTTGGCCACCCACACGTCGCCGAAGAGGTCCACGGCGGTGCGGCTCGGGTTGTTGCCGTCATTGCCGCGCAGGCCGTTGGGGTAGCCGACGCCGCCGTCATCTCGCGGGCGGCCGTCGAGGGGAATGGCCGCGTGGTAGCGCCCCACCTCGCGGAGGATGACGCCGCCATCGGACAGCGTGAACGGGCGCGTGTCGAACTTGGACACGGTGTTGTTGTCGTTGTTGGCGATCCACGCGAAGGACAGCTCCGTGCGGCCACCGCCCAGCACGATGTTGCCCTCGGGATCGGTCTGGACGTTCTCGCTGCCTCCACCGGGCAGGCCGCCGTCGCCATCCAGGTTGAAGTCGCCGGGGTCCACCCCCACGCTCGTGCCGGAATCCGGGTTGTACGGCTCACCGCCGCCGCCACCGCCATCCCTGCCGCCGCCGCCACCGCCACCGTCCGTCCCGCCGTCAGTGCTTCCGAGACCCTCTTGCCACGGCGGCTTCACGCCCGGAGGATCCGAGCACTTGCAGCCGCTGTAGATGGTCGCGGCAAAGGCCACAAAGAGCAGGTACTGACGCATACGCATATCTCCAACGCCCGGACAGCCCGCGTGGGCAATCCCCTCGCGGAACCCAGGAAACAGCGGATCACCGGACGGGGTCAACTCCCAGCCGGGTGACGCCCTTAAAAGTCTTCAGCAGCGTCTCCCACACTTCCTCCACGCCGATCTTCTCGGTGGCGGAGAACGGCAGCACTGCCTCGAGGGGCAGGGACAGCTGCTGCGCGAGGGCCTGGAGGCGAGGCTTGCGCTTGGCCTTGGTCAACCGGTCGATCTTGGTGGCGACGACGAGCACGCGCCGCTTCTTATCCTGCAGGTAGTCGAGCGTGAGGAGATCCTCGGGGGTGGGTCCCACCTCCGCGTCGATGATGCTCACCACGGCCTCGAGCCGGTCGCGCTTCTCGAGGTAGGTGGTAATCATCTTCTCCCACGAGGCGCGCTCGCCCTTGCTCGCCTTGGCGAAGCCGTAACCGGGCAGGTCCGCCAGCCGCACGCGGTGGCGCTCGCCGTCGCGCTCCAGGTCCACGTCGAAGAAGTTGAGCGTGCGCGTGCGCCCGGGGGTGTTGGAGACGCGCACCAGTTTCCGCCGCCCGGTGAGGGCGTTGATCATCGAGGACTTGCCCACGTTGGAGCGACCAACGAAGGCCACCTCGGCGGAGTGCCCGGGGGGATAGCCCTTGGGCTCGACGGCGGTGATGACGAACTGGGCGTCGATGAACTTGATCACGCGACTATTTCTTCGCCGGAGGCGGCGAGGGAGCCTCCGCGCGCGTGGACTTCTTGGCGCGCTCGGCCGACCAGTGGTCGATGGCCTTGAGCGACTCCACGAAGTTGAACGGGCGCAGGGAGGGAGAGGAGGCGTCGTGGCAGGTGCGGCACATCTTCTCGGAGGGGTCCACGAGGCCCACCAGGCGCGAGAGCTCCGGGTCCTTCATCACATACCCGGGCGAGTAGTACTGGCCACCACCGTGGCACGTCTCACAGGTGACACTGGCCACGTTCTGCTGGGCCTGGTCGGGCGCGTGGCAGGACAGGCAGCGCGCGTCCTTCTTCTGCGACTCGGTGAGCGAGTCGGCGGCGCGAGCATGCTTGGACTGCTGCCAGGCGGTGTAGGCCGCGGGGTGGCAGCCCTTACAGCTCTCGGGGCCGACGAAGTCAGCGGCCCCGGCCACGCCGGACACGACCAGGAGGGGCAGGAGCCAGAAGCCAAGGGCGCGCATCGAGAGCGGAACTAGCAGAGGCCCCCAGGCGGGGCAAGGCATCTTGAATGCAGCCCTCCTGCCAGCGTCCTATATGAGGTAGCTTGAGCCCCCACCGCGAGCTCCATTCGTGAGTCAGGGAACCGACAGGTAGGTAGGAGGCCGTATCGTGCTGCTGCGTAACCTCGCCATCTTCGCCGTGCTCGTCACCGCCATTCCTGCCGCCGCCAAGCCGTGGCAGGGCATCGAGCCTGGAGTCTCCAAGCGAGATGAGGTGATCCAGAAGTTCAAAGAGCCCTCCCGTGTCGTCACCACGGACAACAAGGAGGTCATCGCCTACTTCGGCGTGGGCGCCATCAAGGGCACCACCCAGGCCCAGTTCCGGGTGGACCCGACCACCAAGCTCGTCGAGCGCATCGATGTGTTCCCCGGTCCGGTCATCGACAAGGAGACCATCGAGAACAGCTACGGGCCGGCCTGCCCCTCCGGCCCCCAGCCCGCCAACCCCTGCTACGTGAAGAAGATGACGGACGAGTTCCGCACCTACTTCCTCTACCAGAAGCTGGGGCTGGCCATCTTCTTCAACGAGGATGGCAAGACGGTGCATTCGTTCATCTTCACCACGCTGAAGGCGGCGAAGTAGCCCGCCCGTGCGCCTCTATGGGCTGACCGGCGGCATTGCCTCCGGCAAGAGCACCGTGAGCCGGATGTTCCGGGAGCTGGGCGCTCACGTGCTGGACGCGGACGTCATCGCCCGCGAGGTGGTCGAGCCCGGCACCCCCGGGCTGGCCGAGGTGGCCTCCCGCTTCCCCGGCGTCCTGGGCCCCGATGGCCGGTTGGACCGGGCGAAGCTGGGGGCGCGTGTGTTCGCGGACCCCACCGAGCGCGCCGCCCTCAACGCCCTGCTCCACCCCCGTATCGGCCAGGCCTTCCTCCAGAAGACCCAGGCCCTCATGGAGCAGGGCGTGGAGCGCGCCCTCTATGACGCACCGCTGCTCATCGAGAACGGGCTGCACGCCGGCATGGACGGGGTGGTGCTGGTGTGGGTGCCCCGCGCCCTCCAGAAGGAGCGGCTGATGGTCCGGGATGGGCTGGAGGCCCAGGCGGCGGAAGCCCGGCTGGCTGCCCAGCTCCCCCTGGAGGAGAAGCGGAAGCACGCCACCTGGATTGTCGACAACACCGGGGAGCTGGCCTCCACCCGGGCCCAGGTGGAGGAAGTCTGGCGGGCCATGCTCGCGCGCGGCTGACTGCCGGGTATGCTCCGCCGCCCATGAGCGAGAAGCGCAAGAAGGCGGAGGGCGCCAGCCCCGGCACGTACTTCATCACCGGGTACCCGGGGTTCATCGGCAAGCGGCTGGTGGAGCACATCGCCCGCGAGGATCCCCAGGGCCACATCTACGCCCTGGTGCAGCCCAAGATGCTCAAGGAGGCGCAGAAGCACTCGGCGCGGGTGAAGGGCGCGAAGCTGGAGCTGCTCACCGGCGACGTGGTGGACATGCACCTGGGCCTGTCCGGCGAGGAGTACCAGCAGCTCTGTGAGCGGGTGACGGACGTCTTCCACCTGGCGGCCATCTCTCACCTGAGCGCGCCGAAGGAGACGGCGTGGCGGGTGAACGTGGACGGCACGCGCAACATGCTGGAGTTGGCGCGCGACTGCACCAGGCTGCGTCGCTTCAACTACTTCTCCTCCTGCTACGTCTCGGGCGACCGCGTGGGCGTCATCGCCGAGGACGAGCTGGACCGCGGCCAGGGCTTCCGCAACCCCTACGAGGAGACGAAGTACCAGGCGGAGAAGATCGTCCAGCGCGCGGGCGCCTCCATGCCCGTCACCATCTACCGCCCCTGCTCGGTGGTGGGCGACTCGCGCACGGGGGAGATCGATCGCTTCGAGGGCCCCTACTACCTGGGCATCCTCCTCGTCACGTCTCCCATGGGAGTGCCGCTGCCGCTGCCGGGCAACGGCGTGGCGCCGCTCAACGTGGTGCCGGTGGACTACCTCGTCGCCGCCGTGTGGAGCCTGTCGAGGGATCCGCGCGGCGCGGGCCGCACCTTCCACCTCGTGGACCCCAACCCGATGAGCGCCCGCCGGGTGTACGAGCTCATCGCCGAGAAGGCCAACCGGAAGCTGCCCCGCTTCAACCTCTCGGCCCGGGCGGCGGACGTCATGCTGCGCCTGCCGGTGCTGGAGAAGCTCGCCCGGCCCCAGCGCGCCGCCATCAGCTACGTCAACCACCTGGCCATCTACAATTGCTACAACACGCTGGAGCTGCTGGACGGCACGGGCATCCGCTGCCCTCCCCTGTCCTCGTACCTGGACCAGCTCGTGGCGTACGTGCGCGAGCAGTACCGCAAGCGGCGCGAGAGCACCGAGGTGGAGGATCCGCTCGACCACGCCCCCGCGCACAGCAGTGAAGAAACCTCCTCCCACACCCGTCCCTCGCGCCAGCCATGAAACGCCCGCTCTCGTCCCTGCTCGTCCTCGCCTCGGCCCTCTACGGGGTCGCGTGTACCGTCAATTCGAGGGATGACAACCCTTGCGATCCCAGCCCGTGCAAGGACGCCAACAAGAGCGTCTGCGTGGAGGAGGCCGGTGAGGCCCGCTGCCTGTGTGACGCGGGCTTCCTGGCGCGGCCCAATGGCGCCTGCGAGCCCGTGAGCGCCACCAACTGCGCCGAGCACGGGGGCGACCTGGCCGAGCCGGATGATTGCCAGGTGCGTGCCCGGATCATCGACAGCGGGCCTGCCCGCCAGCAGACGATCGATCCCATCGGCGACTACGACTTCTTCCAGTTCGCCGGCACCTCCGGCCACGTCTACTCGCTCATCGTGCGCGCGGAAGGCTCGCTGATGCCCCGAGTGGACGTGTTCGACCAGGGCGGTGTGTGGCTCGCCGCCTCCGAGGCCCCGAACCGGACGGACCTCTACTTCAAGGCGCACAGCACCGCGAACTACTTCGCCCGCGTGAGCCACTCCCCTGTGGATCCCTCCGTGGCCACCGGGGGCTATTCGCTCACCTTCGCCTCGCTGGGACAGGAGGACCACGGCGACTTCGCCGAGGACGCGACCCGCATCTACGCCGACCCCTTCAACGCCACCACCCCGACCAGCAACAACGGGCGCTTCGAGTACCCGCGCGACGATGACTGGTTCACCTTCTCGGGGAGCCGGAGCCGCAACTACCGCCTCTCCTTCGATCCCAACCGCTCGCTGCCCGCCGTGGCCGTCTACATGGGCAACGATCTGCGCCAGCCGCTCTTCACCGCACAGAACGCCACCGTCGACTTCAACCTGCCCGCCGACGGCACCGCCTTCCTCGTCGTGTACTCCCCTCAAGGCAACGAGGGCAGCTACGCCTTCAACTTCTTCACGGACTGAGCCGCCGGCTCAGAAGGGCCAGCGCGACTTGCGCAGCAGCGCGTTGGCCTCGACGTTCTTCGGATCCAGCTTCAGCACCTCCTGCAGGTGGCGCTTGGCGAGGTTGCCGGCCTTCCCATCCAGGAGCACCTGAGCAAGGAACAGGCGCTGCGGCACCTTGTCCGGCGCAAGGTCCACGGCGCGCTGCGCGTGCATGCGCACCTCGTTCCAGTCCAGGCCGAGCACCTTGGCGGCCCGCGCCGCCCGGAAGGCCGCCTCCCCGTTCTGCGGATCCAGCGTGCAGGCCTTCCGGTACGACTCCAGGGCCTTGGCGATGTCGTGCTGCTTCTCGAGCTCCAGGCCGCGCTCGAACTCCAGCTTGCCGCGCTGCTCGTCGTGCTTCCTGCGGACCTCGGCGAGCATCGTGGTGGCCTCGCGGTTCTTCGGATCCAGGTTCACCACCTGGTTCAGATCCGCGTAGGCGCGCTCGAAGTCTCCCTTGGACATGGCCGCCTTGCCTCGCGCCAGCAGGTCGGTGAGCCGATGGGTGTGCGCCAGGTACGGGTGGCGAGCGAGCCGCGCCTGCCGCTCGGGCCGCCGCTCCTCGTCCCCCTTCAGCGGCACGTCCGGAATCGGAGCCTGGGACACGCCCGGCGCCGGCGTGGGAGGCCGCTTGGCGGCATGGGCCTTGAGGTACGCCTCGCGGCGCTCGGGATTGGATAGGACGGAGTAGGCCTCCGACACGCGCCGGTAGATGCGCTCGATCCGCGCCCGGAAGGTGCCCAGGTTCCTGTCGGCGAAGCGATCCGGGTGGTAGCGCTTGGAGAAGTCGTGGAACGCCTGCTTCACCTCCTCGGCGGACGCCCCCGGCCGTACCCCGAGCAGGGCGAAGTGATCCTGCCCTTCCTGCACTCGCTCCAGCTCGATGATTTCCTTCTGTTGCTCGGGCGTGAGGTCAACCAACTCAGGCATGCGAAATCATCCTTGCTCACGAAGTGCCGCTCACGCGGGGGTGAGGACGCGCTCCAGAATACGCAGGCCCTCGTCCAGCTCCTCGCGGGTGACGACGTAAGCGGGCGCGAAGCGCACGGTCTTCTCTCCGGCGGAGTTGACCAGCAGGCCCTGCTCACGGCAGCGGGCGATGATCGGCGCCGCGTCCTGCTGCAGCTCGATGCCCATGAGCAGGCCCCGGCCGCGCACGTCTTTGATGAGGGTGGGCAGCCGCGCCTGGAGCTCGCGGGCGCGGGCGCTGAAGTACTCGCCCTTCTCCTGGATGTCGCGCAGCACCTGCGGGTCGCGGATGTAGCGGACCACGACGTTGGCGGCGGTGGCGGACACGAGGTTGCCTCCGAAGGTGGAGCCGTGGGTGCCCGAGGTCAGGCTCTTGCCGGCCGCCTCCGAGCACAGCATGGCGCCGATGGGCAGGCCGTTGCCGAGCGCCTTGGCCAGGCTGATGGCGTCCGGCTGGATGCCCTCGTGCTGGAAGGCGAAGGGCTTGCCGGTGCGACCCATGCCCGTCTGCACCTCGTCCACGAGCAGCAGCAGCCCGTTGGCGTCACACAGCTCGCGCAGGCCCTTGAGGAAGCCCGCGGGCGCCGTGCGCACCCCGCCCTCGCCCTGGATGGGCTCCACCAGGATGGCGGCGGTGCTGGGGCCTACCGCCTTGCGTACCGCCTCCAGGTCTCCATAGGGAACGTGGAGGAAGCCCGCGGGCAGCGGCTCGAAGCCCTTGTGGTACTTCGGCTGACCGGTGGCGGTGACGGTGGCCAGGGTGCGGCCGTGGAACGAGTTCTCGAAGGTGATGACCTCGAAGCGCTCGGGGGTGCCCCGGTCCTTCATCACCTTGCGGGCCAGCTTGAGCAGGGCCTCGTTGGCCTCCGCGCCCGAGTTGCAGAAGAAGGCGCGCGGCAGGCCGGAGAGCGCGGTGAGCTGCGCGGCCAGCTCGATCTGCGGCTCCGAGTAGAAGACGTTGGAGACATGCCAGAGCGTCTCGAGCTGCGCCTTGGCGGCGGCCACCACCTCGGGGTGACAGTGGCCGAGCGCGCACGTGGCGATGCCGCCCAGCAGATCCAGGTACTCACGCCCGTCGGCGTCCCAGACGCGGCAGCCCTTGCCGCGCACCAGGACGATCGGCTGCTGCTTGTAGTTCTGCAGCAGGTGCGCCTTGGCCTTCTCGATCCAGGCCTCGGTCTGCGTGCGCGGGGTGGCGGGGGCGGCCTCGGTCTGGGTCGGGCTCATGGGCGTGGTGGGCGTCTGCAAGGCTCTTACCTCTCGGGGAAAGTCGGCAGGCTACAAGATGTAGCGGGACAGGTCTTCGTCCTGAACGATGGCGGACAGCCGCTCGCGCACGTAGGCGGCGTCGATGTTCAGGGTTTTGGGCCCCATCTCGCTGGCGGTGAAGGACACCTCGTCCAGCAAGCGCTCCAGCACCGTGTGCAGCCGCCGGGCGCCGATGTTCTGCGTGCGCTCGTTGGCCACCTGGGCGATGCGGGCGATCTCCGCCGTCGCATCCTCGGTGAAGTTCAGCTCCACGCCCTCGGTGGACAGGAGCGCCGTGTACTGGCGGATGAGCGAGTTCTTCGGCTCGCGAAGGATGCGCACCAGGTCCTGCCCGCTCAGCGGCTCCAGCTCCACGCGGATGGGGAAGCGGCCCTGCAGCTCGGGGATGAGATCGCTGGGCTTGGAGACGTGGAAGGCGCCCGCGGCGATGAAGAGCATGTGGTCCGTCTTCACCTGGCCGTACTTGGTGTTGATGGTGGAGCCCTCGACGATGGGCAGGATGTCGCGCTGCACGCCCTCGCGGGACACATCCGGCCCCTGCCCCTTACCACCCTCGCGGCTGGCGATCTTGTCGATCTCGTCGATGAAGATGATGCCCGCGGACTCGGCGCGGACCAGCGCCTCGCGCGTCACCCGCTCGTTGTCCACCAGCTTGCCGGCCTCCTCCTGCTGGAGCAGCTGCAGCGCCTCGGGCACCCGCACCTTGCGCCGCTTGGTGCGGTTCATGCCCGGCAGGTTCTTGAAGAGGTCCTGCAGGTTGACGCCGACCTCCTCCATGCCATGGCCGGTGAAGTTGCGCAGGAAGGTGGGGTTGCTGTCGCTCATCTCCACCTCCACGTACTGGTCATCCAGCGTGCCGGCGCGCAGCTGGGCGCGCAGCTTCTCGCGCTCGTGGTCCCCCAGCCGCGAGGGCTGCTGCGCCGGGGGCGGAGCGAAGCCAAATGGCGGCGGCGAAGAGGGCTGCTTGGGCGCGTTGCCGGAGAGCAGCTCCATCAGCCGGTCCTCGGCCTGCTCCAAGGCGCGGGGCTTGACCTTCTCCGTCTCCTCCTCGCGCACCAGGGCGATGGCGGCCTCGACCAGGTCGCGCACCATGGACTCGACGTCGCGGCCCACGTAGCCCACCTCGGTGAACTTGGAGGCCTCCACCTTCACGAACGGCGCCTGGGCCAGCTTCGCCAGCCGGCGGGCGATCTCCGTCTTCCCCACGCCGGTGGGGCCGATCATGATGATGTTCTTCGGGTGGATCTCCTCGCGCAGATCGTCGGCGACGCGATGGCGGCGCCAGCGGTTGCGCAGGGCGATGGCCACCGCGCGCTTGGCGGCGTTCTGCCCGACGATGTAGCGGTCCAGTTCGCTGACCACCTCTCGGGGCGTGAAGGCGGGCATCTTTCGGGTCTCGGCCACGGGGCGGGGCTCCTAGAGCTCTTCGAAGGTGACGTGGGAGTTGGTGTAGACGCAGATGTCCGCGGCGATGCCCATGGCGTGCGTGGCGACCTCGCGGGCGGACAGGTTCGTGTGGGACATGAGGGCCCGGGCCGCGGCCAGCGCGTAGTGGCCGCCGCTGCCCACGGAGGCAATGCCGTGATCGGGCTCGATCACGTCACCCGCTCCCGAGAGGATGAAGGTCTTGTCCCGGTCGGCGACGATGAGCAGGGCCTCCAGGCGGCGCAGGAAGCGATCGGTGCGCCAGTCCTTCCCCAGCTCGACGCAGGCGCGAGCGAGGTTCTTCTGGTGCTCCTTGAGCTTGGCCTCGAAGCGCTCGAAGAGGGTGAAGGCGTCGGCGGTGCTACCCGCGAAGCCGGCGAGCACGTTGCCATCGCCGATACGGCGCACCTTCTTGGCCGTGTTCTTCATGATCGTCTTGTCGAGGCTGACCTGCCCGTCGCCAGCGATGACGACTTTTCCCTCGCGACGCACACAGAGGATGGTGGTTCCGTGGAACATGGTTCCGGGGGTTTAACAAGGCGGAGAGCGGGTTTCCAAGGGAGAGCGCCCGGTTGTCCGCCCTCCTACCTTTGACGATTGCGCTGAATTCCGGCCGGCCCGTGGAAATGATGGCTCCATGTCTGTCTCCTCGTACCGCCATCTGGCCCTGGCCTGCCTCACCGGATGCCTCGTCGCATGTACCGCCGGAGCCAAGGAGAAGCGCCCCCCGGCACCCTCCACCCCCGCCAAGACCGCCGCCCCTCCCCGGAGCACGCCGCCTCCCGATGCGTTCGCGCGGGACATGATCGAGGCGCACAACCAGGCGCGCGCCGCCGCGAAGCCCACGCCCAAGCCCGCCCTCCCCCCGCTCCAGTGGTCCGCGGAGGCCGCGAAGACGGCGGAGGCCTATGCCGCCCAATGCACCTTCGAGCACAACCCCCACCGGGGCACCCTGGGCGAGAACCTGGCCGCCGCCAGCCCGGGCGCCTGGAAGACGCAGGACGTGGTGAAGGACTGGAACGCCGAGGCCGCCCACTACAACCTCTCCAAGAACAGCTGCGCGCCCGGCAAGGTGTGCGGCCACTACACGCAGCTGGTGTGGCGCAACACCACCCACGTGGGCTGCGCCAAGAAGACCTGCACGAAGAACTCGCCGTTCGGCAAGGAGTTCCCCACCTGGGAGTTCTGGGTCTGCAACTACGCGCCACCGGGCAACTTCGTGAAGCAGAAGCCCTACTGAGCGCGGCGGCCTACGCCCTCGGGTGGGCCGCGTCGTAGATCTGCTGCAGCTGCTCCACCGTCACGTGCGTATAGCGCTGCGTGGTGGACAGGCTCGCGTGCCCCAGCAGCTCCTGGATGCTGCGGATGTCCGCCCCGCCTCCCAGCAGGTGCGTGGCGAACGAGTGGCGAAGCGCGTGCGGGCTCACCTTGCGCGCCAGCGCGAGCCGCACCACGTACGCGTCCAGGTGCCGCGCGATGCTGCGCGGAGTCAGTCGCCCGCCCTTGTAGTTGAGGAACAGCGCATCCGGGTCCTGCCCCGCCCTCTGCGTGGCCAGCAGCTCCCCGCGCCGCACCAGGTACGCCTCCAGCGCGCGGATGGCCTGCGCGTTCACCGGAACGAGTCGCTCCTTGCTCCCCTTGCCCATCACCCGGACGATGCGCCCGCTCCGGTCCACCTCCAGCAGGTTCAGCCCGCACAGCTCGCTGATGCGCAGGCCGCCGCCGTACAGCATCTCCAGGATGGCCCGGTCCCTCAGCCCCAGCACCGTCTTGAGCGACGGCATCTCCAGGATGGCGAACACCTCATCCACCGGCAGCACCTTGGGCAGGCTCTTGGGCAGCTTGGGGCTCTTCACCAGCTTGGCGGGGCTCGCCGACAGCAGCTTCTGCCGCACCAGGTACTTGTAGAAGGACTTGATGCTCGCCAGCCGCCGCCCCCGGCTCGACGCGGCGTGATCCACCGCCAACGTGCCCAGGTAGCCTCGAATCGCCGCGTGCGTGCCCGCAAGCAGCGTCAGCTTCATCGTCCCCACCAGGTACCGCTCGAAGTCGAGCAGATCGATCAGGTAGTTACGCACCGTGTGCGGCGACGCCCCCTTCTCGTCCTCGAGGTGGGAGCGGAACTTCTGTAGCAGCGGTGAGAGCTCCTCCATGGCCCCTCAGCGTAGACGTCCCCGTCCACCCTACCAACTTTCCCCACCTGTGACGTTCAGGTAGGACCCGTGGAATTCAGCTTTAATTCGAATTTCCAGGAGTGACGGTTCTTAACAGACACAGTACACTGCCTCTCCAGCACCGGCCGTTGCCCAGGGCCGTGGGCAACCCAGGAGAGCACACCGTGTCTGAACACGAACGGCGCCGTCACCGACGCTACCCCCTGCGCCTGGCCATCAAGGTTCACCGCGGCAGCGATGAGCTGAGCGCCGACATCATCAACGCCTCGGTGAGTGGCTGCCTGTTGTTGATGGCCGCGCCGCTGGACGCCGGCGAGCTGCTCGAGGTGAGCATCCCCGAGATGATGCTGCCCCGCGCCCGCCTCAAGGTGCTCCGCAGCGAGCCGACGCCCACCGGCTTCATGGTGGCCACGTGCTTCGACGCGATGATGGCCGACGAGCCTTCCATCAGTCAGCTTTCCGAAAAGTAAGAATTCAGTAATCGCGGGCGTTGAACTCCCGCTCAGGATCATCGAATAATTGCGGTACGGGTTGAATCTGTTGAGGGCTGTCAGGGATCGCAAGTCCCCCTGACAAGAGCCGCGCAGCCGGGGGGAAGTAACCGACACCACTCAGGCCGACGCCAAGAACGATTGAGAGGAAGCAAGATGACACGGGTCATGGAGCATCTGAAGGCGCAGAAAGAGACCTTCGCCGTATCGCCCTTCGTGACCTTCCTCCGAGACTCATCGTTCTCTCCGCAGGTCCGCCTGCGCTTCCTGCCCTCGGTGGCACCGCTGGTCATGGGCTCCAGCGAGCTGGGCGCCAGCCTCCGCGGCGAGGAGCCCGCCCCGCAGCAGTCCTTCCTCGAGAGCCCGCACTGGGCGCCGTTCCTCAAGGACCTGCAGGCGTTGGACCTGCACTCGGTGGCCAACGTCAACTCGATGCTGCAGCTCCTGTGGGGCGAGGACTGTGGCCCCGTCCGCGAGACGCTCTACGACATCATCTCGCTGGCCACGGACGCCAACCCCGTACGCCGCCAGGTGCTGCTGCTGGCCCTGGAGGCCGTCGGCAACGAGTGTCTGGGCGCGCTGGAGCAGGTAGCGCGCGAGTTCGAGGCCAGCACCCGCAAGCAGCTGTCCTGCATCCGCTCGATGCGCTCTCTCTTCGACCTGCGTCCCCTGCGCGACGCCACCGTCGAGATGGATCTGCTGCCGGAGATGGAGCAGGAGTCGCTGGCCATCATCGATGAAGTCTTCGCCATGACGGGCCACGTGGCCGACCACCTGCTCGACTACGTCATGCGCTGGTTCGAGAACCAGGAGAAGCCCTCGCGGCCGCCCTCCATCTCCGACTGGATCGCCGCGCAGAGCTTCCAGGAGTTCGGCTTCGCGCGCATCGAGGCCCTGTGCCGCTCCTCGGGCTTCAGCTCCGCCGACACCGAGAAGGTGCAGCGCTACTTCGACTTCATGACGAAGTCGTGGAACACGCGCCTCATCGGCGAGGCCTCGCCCTGGAAGTCCGACATCTCGGATGACCACACCCCGTTCGAGCTCTCCATCGCGCTGGAGGCCGACCGCCCCGAGATCCGCTTCCTGATCGAGGCGCAGAACAGCCCCACCTCCCTGCAGACGAGCTGGGATGATGGCCTGGCCATCAACGAGCGCCTGAACAAGGAGCTCGGCGTTCCGCTCGACAGCTTCAACACGGTCAAGGACCTGTTCGAGCCGAAGAACCCCGAGGCGCGCTTCTCGCTCTGGCACGCCTTCTGCCTCAAGCCGGACGGGCGCGCGGAGATCAAGGTCTACCTCAACCCGCTGGCGCGCGGCCCGGAGCACGCCAACACCCTGGTGAAGGAGGCGCTGGCGCGCCTGGGCTTCGCCAACGCCTGGCGCTTCCTCTCCGAGGTCGTCATGCGCCGGGGCGCCTTGGATCAGCCGCTCTACTTCTCGTTGGACCTCTCGGGCCAGGCCGTCTCCCGCGTGAAGATCTACGTGGCCCACCGCGACGCGGCCTTCGAGGACATCGAGGCCGCCATGTCCCTGGCCAAGGAGTACAAGCAGGGCGAGGCGCGCGCCTTCTGCGAGTCCATCCAGGGCGAGTTCACCGCGCAGCGCTCGACGCTGACGTGCTGGGCCTTCACCTCGGACGACGACGACAAGCCCTACAGCGTGACGCTGCACTGCCCCATCCGCTGCTACGCCGACAACGACCGGGACGCGCTGCGCCGCATCCGCACGGTGCTGGACCCCAAGAGCCACGCGGTGCTGGACCGGACCGCCTGGGCGCTGGCCAACCAGACCGGCCGGCGGCTCGACGAGGGCGTGGGGCTGATCCAGTGGGCCTCGATGCGCCGCGAGGGCGGTGCCGTGCGCGCCACCTTCTACCTGGCCGCCGAGGCCTACGGCTTCGTGGCCCCGCGCAACCAGGCGACCAGCTGGGAGTACGCCTCCGAGGTGCCAGGCGCCCAGGTCTTCCAGCTCAGCAGCGCCGCCTGAATGCCCCGGGAGCGGACGCGCACAACGGATTGACGCGGCAAGCGGTTCGCGGGACTGTCGAAGCGAATGGAAACCGCCACCACGCTTACCCTCGTTGCCTGCGGCCTCTTCTTCCTCACGGGCCTGCTGACCGGCATCTGGAAGCACAGCGCGATGATGACGAACGCGTCCCGCATGGCGCCCACTTACGTGGACATCGCCCACCGCGCCTCGCTGCTCTACGCGTTCGCCTCGCTGGTGCTGCTGAAGTTCATCGAGTTCAGCCCGTTCCCCTCGTGGGTGAACACGACGGCTGCCGCGGCGCCGCTGCTCTTCTTCGCGGTGGCGATCGGTCGCTACCTGTCACTCGCGCGGAGCAACGAGACGGACAACCAGTACAAGCTCCCCCTCGACGCGACGCGGGTGGTGATGCCCATGCTGATCGTCGCCGAGGTGGGGGGCTTCGGGGTGCTGTTCGCCGGCTTCCTGCTGCGCCGCTTCGCCGGCTGGTAGGAGGGAGCGCGCCTCGCGGCGCCGGCTCACCTCCCACCGGCCTTCAAGCCCAACGAGCGCGCTACTTCCAGCTCACGTGATACGTGCAGCTCGGGGCATTGCGGGCGCGGCACGCGGCCCGGTCATGCACGATGGTGGCCGCGGGCTTGAACTTCTGCGCCGCGCCCGCCACCACGCCCTCATCGAAGGGGCACGGGTAGGGAGTGTCGGCCACCACGGTGATCTTGTTGGTCCCCGGGGTGATGAGGGGCTTGTAGTGGCCAATGCCCTCCGACATCTTCATGGTCGCCAGGTCGAACATGGACTGTTCGTTCAGGGCGTGGTTGAGGTGATAGGCCACGTCCATGCTGCCGAACATGGCGTTGATGTCGTTGATGTGCGGCGGCAGCTGCGCGGCCTTGATGACGTGCAGACCCACCTGGCGCAACGTGAAGTTGCCGAACTCCGCGTGGATGCGATCGAAGATGCGCAGGAAGCGGTCGAGCGGGTACCACCTGGCCGGCTCGAACTGCGCCATCATCGTGTCATCCGGAGTCCCAATCCCACCCTCCAGAAGGAACTTGCTGGCGATCAGGGTGAACGAACCAAAGCCACCCATGATGTTCTGCAGGTTCGCGCCCAGTACCTGAAACTGCTTGAGATCATCCCTGTTCCACATTGGCTTCCTCTCCGCGGCGGCCTTGTATCAGGTCGTCACACTGCGCGGCCTTCGGTTACTCCAGCACGTAGGGTCGAAGGTATCAAGGTTGTGTCATTTCGCGCCCGTCACGCCTGGCTGCCTCCTGGCCGCGATCGAGCCCCGGGAGAGATGAAAACCAGGAGCGCGAGCGACTAGACTGCCCGCATGAACCGAGTTCTGGAGTACCTCGAGCAGAAACGGCAGGAGCTGGAGCAGCTGCCCTTCATCCTCTTCGTTCAGGACCGCTCCATTGATCCGTGGCAGCGCCTGAGCTTCGCGCCGTGCCTGGCGCCCATGACCATGGGCTTCGCGGACCTCATGGTCTACGGCCTGCGCGACGTCGATTCGAAGGATCCCGATCAGCAGACGCTCAACGCGCACACCGTCGTGGACGACCAGCACTGGCGCTACCTGCTGCAGGACCTGGAGACGCTGGGCATGAACGCGCCCATGAACTTCTCGGGGGCCTTGGAGCAGCTCTGGGGCAAGCACTGCGGGCAGACGCGCAACCTCATCTACACCACCATGGCGCTGGCGCGCGGCGCCACGCCCATCATCCGCCTGGTCACCCTGGAGGCCATCGAGGTGGCCGCGGACGTGGGCTTCAGCAAGTTCCGCCAGGTGGGCCAGGAGATCGCCGCCAAGACGGGCAAGAAGCTCATCTACTTCGGCCAGAGCCACCAGGACGTCGAGGATGAGCACGAGGCCATGGGCGCCAAGAGCATCCGCGGGCTCATCACCGCCCACACGTGGACGCCCGAGGAAGAGAAGGTGGCCCTGCGCCACGTGGACCAGGTCAGCGCCTGCTTCACCGCCATGGGCGCCGAGCTGCTGGCCTACCTGCTCAAGGCGCGCGAGGCCGGGCCCTTCTGGCCCCTCAACCCGCCCAAGGCGGGCTAGTCCCCGAAGCGAAAGGAGCGGGGCCAAGGCCCCGCTCCAGCATCATCAGGCGGCGATCTTGTACTCGGCCACCACCGGGTGACGCGGCTGCTGCCCGCGCAGCTGGCGGAACTCCTCGCGGGCCACGCCCATCGCGCCACCGGCCACCGCGCGCATCCACGAGCGGCCCGTCACCTTCTCGATGAACTGGTGCATCCGGCGCCGGTCCGTGAGCAGCGGCGTGAGCAGCCCCGGATCATTGGCGTTCTCGACGAAGGCGTTGGCCAGCAGCTGCGGGCCGCTGCTGTTGTCGAAGCGCCCGTCGCTGCCGTACTGCGCGAGGAGGAAGTCGAACGCCGCCGGGGTCGGCGGCTCCAGCAGGCTGTGGTTGAAGGCGTACGTGTCGCGCCCGTGCCGCGCGTAGAAGCGCTCGAACGTCTCCGTCATCCACTGGGCGTCGAAGGGGCGATCCTCCTGGGAGAGGACGCACTCGACGAGGTTGCGCACCATCTTGTTGCCGTTGTTGGCGCCCTGGCCGCCGATGGGGTCCAGCGCCATGGCCGTGTCACCCACGCACGTCACCAGCCGGCCCGAGGGCAGCTTCCCCACGGGGTTGCGCACGGTGGGGGCGAACTTGCCCACCAGCCAGCCCAGGGGGTCCGACAGCTCGGCGTTCTTGATCCACTCGTAGTCCCAGGGGGCGAACTCCTGGACGACCTTCTTGGCGGTCTCCAGCACCTGATCGCCCTGCTTCATGCCCTCGAAGCGATCCATCGGGCCGCCCGGCTTGGCCTCGAGGACGGCCGCCCAGCTCGGGCCCGCATCCTTGTGGTAGTAGGGCCCGAAGAAGATCTCACCCGCGGGGCCGATGATGTTCTGCTTCACCGGCGTGAACGGGATGCCGTCGAAGCCGTAGGGGATGCCCTTGATGCACACCATGGCCAGGTGGCGCTGCGGCTTGTCGTAGATGCTGCGCGCCGCGTCCCGCTCGAAGAGCTTGCACAGGTCCGCGCGGCCCGTGGCGACGATGGTCAAGTCGTTCTCGGCGGCGATCTGATCCAGCCGCGCGACGTCCACCGACTCGATGACGATACGGCCACCGCGCTTGGTCAGCTCGTGCATCCACGCGTGGCTCTGCAGCCGCAGGTCGATGCCGAGGAACGGCCGGCGAAGGCGCCCCGCCAGGGTGAGCATGCGGTTGCCGGGCACCGGGCACATCGTGATGTGGGCACCCTCGCCCCAGGGCGCGTCGTTCTCCCAGGAGTTGAGGCCCAGCTCGTACTCGAACTGGAGCGCGATATCGAAGCGCTGCGCCGTCCCCGTGGGCCGGCTCTCGTTGAGCCACTGCTCCGGAGTCCGGTCCGAGTACAGCGTGACCTGGTAACCCCACTTCAACAGCGCATGTGCAGCGAGAAGCCCAGCCTGACCGGAACCGATAATGGCAATGCTGCGCATGTTGCCCTCCTAGGGGAGATGCTGGCTCGGGGAAGAGTGGCGGATGCGGCTTGCGCGCCTGAGCCGGAGACTTTGCAACGGTTATGCCCTACCCCCCGGATGCGACACACGGGGTACATTTCCCCCTACTGCTTGCTCGTTTCCTTCGAATTTTCCGATACAGGCAGACTGCACGCCCCCCGGAAGGGGCCTCCCTTCAGGCGGTTCCGTGAGCCGGAAAGATCCAATTCCATTGGGAAAATAGAATTTCCGGCACAGCTAGACCTCAACGGAAGGCAGATGAACGTCGTTATCCCCGTTTAACCTACTTTCTCGTGGGGGGTCTTTCTGGCACTACGGGTCGTGGGTGACCCGTCCGGGTGGGGCAGAAAGCCCAACCTGAGAGGGCGAACGGGGCACGGGCCCTCATTTAACTGGGACATCCCTGACCCAGGTGTCGGTGTGCGCAGGGACGGGGGACCTTCCCCTTAGGCCCCGGCCACTCGGACCTCGTTGGGGGGCGATTGGAACCGGATGGGGGGGGGATGGGAGACGACGAGGGCGCGGTTGCCCCGTAGGCCCACTCCCCACATCAGGGCTTTGACCATCATGCTGGGGCTGAGGATCACCTCCATGCCGGCCTGCATGTGGGTCACCGGCAGCATGCGCCGCTGGACGCTGGCATCCACCGAGCACAGCTCCATGATCTGCCGCGTGTACCAGTGGAGGACCTTGATCATCGGGGGCCGCTCCCCCTCCGTCTCGGAGAAGCGGAAGTCCTCGCCGGTCACCTGGGCCCAGGCCGCGTCGTTGTAGCGGGTGGTGCGCTTCTGGAAGTCGCGCGAGAGCCCCTTGCCCTGCCCCGGGGCGCGCTCGGCCAGGCACTCGCTGAGGGTCAGCGCCCCCAGGGAGGCCGTGGTCATCCCCTGGCCAAAGAGCGGGTTGAAGCTGCAGATGGCATCCCCCACCGTGATGAACCCGTCCGGGAAGCGCGCCATGCGCTCGTAGTAGTAGCGCTGGTCCGTGGGGACCTTGTGCATGGCGATGGGCGAGATGGGGCGAGCGTCCTGCATCGCCGCGAAGTAGTCCGGGTGATGGACGGAGCGCGCGAACTCCAGGAAGCCCTCTTCGTCCGCCGTCGGGTGGTCGCCGTGGTAGCCGGCCACGGTGAGGTTCCAGCGTCCCCCCTCGATGGGGAAGATGAAGCCCATGCGCTTCTCGTGCGGGGCCTTGCCGTAGACCATCATGGCCTTCCAGTCGCGCGCCCCCGGCGGGGGCTCGACGATCCGGCTGGCATAGCAGACGTCGATGCGCACCTGCGCCATCGGAGGGCGGCCATAGCCCAGCTCCTCCAGCCAGCGGGGGGCGCGCGTGCCACGGCCGCTGGCATCCACCACCAGCTCCGCCTCCAGGGGCGCGACGTTGCCGTCCTCGCCGTTCACCCGCACGCCGGTGATCTGCTGGTTCGTCGCGTCGTGCAGCAGGCCCGCCACATCGCCGCGAAGCACCCGCACGTGGGCACAGTCCTTCAGGAGCCGCCGGCGCACGTGGAACTCGAGCAGGGTCCGGCTCTGCCCGTACGTCGTGGGCCCCCCCGCCAACCGGGCCTTCCACGCGCCATGGTGGAACCAGGCCATGTCCTGCCCGGAGTCCAGGGGCACGGAGCCCTCCACCAACATCTCCTCCCAGAAGCCCGGGAAGAAGCCGGCGATGATTTGAGCTCCTCGCTCCAGGATCGCGTGCGTCTGGCGGCTCTGGGGCACCCCTTTGCGAGGTCCGGGTGCGTCGGGCAGTTGATCCCGTTCGATGATCGTCACGGACGTGAAGTGATCGGCCAACGCGCGGGCACTCAAAAGCCCCGCCATGCTGGCACCAATCACCACGGCATGTTGACCAAAAGCCTTCGCCTCTCTTCGCTGCATCCCCATGGCGCACCCCTCTGCGTGGGGCGCATTGTCACTGAACTGACGGCTCCATTGCCAGACACCCCGCTTCGGAAAATGACCTATGAGGGGGGGGTAGGCACCAGGGATTCAACGGGTTGTGTGTCTCAAGCGGCGATGATGCGGCGGAAGCGCGGCTCGACGTAGCGCGCCCGAGCCCGCATCACCGGCGCCGCGCTCGCCCCCGGAGCCGAGACCGGCGCCAGGTTCACCGAGGCAAACAGCCGCTCCGCCACGTGGCGGCTGACGTTGATGCGCTCGGCGCGCTGCGTATACGTGAACGTGTGCACCACACCCTCGCGCAGCACGTAGAACTGGATCTGCGCCAGCTTCACGCCACGTGCGACGTGGGTGTACTCGCGCATGAAGCCGCTCACGCTGCCGTAGGTGGCCGGGCGCTCGGAGACGAGCTCGAACTGCTCCGTCACCTTGCTCAGCATCCCCGCCACCCGCGCGGCGTACTCCGTCACCGTCTCACGGGGACGCGCCGGCTCGGACGACACCGCCAGGCTGCTGCGAAAACCCTGCTCCGCCGGACCCGTGGCGACGATCTGCGTCCCGTCCGACCAGCCCTCGGGAAGCGTCATCCGAAGGTTGCCGTACTGCATCGTTCGCGGGCTCATCGCCATCACCTCGGGTACCAGCGTCCTGCAAGCCCGCTCGTCGCTTCGTGACGGGCTTACATCCACATTATCGCACCATGTATTCCAAGGTTTCCTCCCACCCCACTTTTTAGGAGGGAAGAAATCTGGAGTACATGCACCCACAATTCCCTACGGATTCGCGGGAGCGATGTAGACACCGGGCTTGGCGCCCTGGGCGACGAGGTAGACGACGTGCGAGTCGCCGGGTCCCGCGAAGTAGGCGGGGATCTGCACGCGCTGGTCGAGCGTCTTCCGCGCCTGGGTCTTCGGGTTGTAGACGCCGACGTCATAGGTGTCCGAGTCCATGCGGGCGTAGGTGACGAGGACGCGCTGGCCGTCGCCGGAGAGCTTGTAGCTGAAGATGCCCTGCACCCAGGTGGCCGGCTCGGGCTGGGCCTTGGGCAGCGGCAGGGCCTTGAAGTCACAGGCGCGGCCCTCGCGGATGCAGTTGGCGCGGAAGATGACCTCGGAGTTGCCGGGGGTGAAGCCGTAGCCGAAGACGCCCGCGTGGACCTTCTCGGCCTTCTCGGCGCCCAGCGGGTAGAGCATCAGGTCCACCGAGTAGATGGGCTTGAGGAAGCGCGAGAGGAACGCCACGTACCGCCCATCCGCGCCCCAGGTGAAGTTGGGCACCCGGTCCCCCACCCGCCGCGTCTCGCCGTCCGGCAGTTGCACCACGCTCATCAACCCCGCGCGCGCCGACGGGTCGTACTTCTCCAGGAAGCCCAGCGCCTGCGAGTCCGGAGAGAAAGCGAACTCCTCCACCCGCTCGCCCACCTTGCGCCCGGGGCTGCCGTCTCCGGGGCCCACGTAGAGGTCTCCCAGCACCTCGGGCTTGCCGTTCTCCGTGCGCGCCAGCCACTTGCCGTCGGGCGAGAAGTCGAAGGACTTGGTGCCCGTGGACACCTTGCGAGGCTTCAGGTCCGCCAGGTCGGCGATGAACAAGTCATACATGCCGCGCTCGGCCTCGCTGCGCGCCTGCCACGCCACGCGCTGGCCGTCCGGGGCCACCTCGTAGTCCCCCACGTAGTCGCCCAGCTTGCGCGGGGCCTCGGGCTTGTCCACGGCCACCGCCGCCAGGCCGCCCGCGGCCGCCAGCTTGCGCTTGAAGAGCAGCAGCTTGCTGTCCGGGGTGAACTGCACCGTGGACACCTCGCCGCCCACGTCCCGGAACGGCCCCGCCGGCAGCGCGCCCAGCTTCAGCACCCCACCCTCCACGAAGGCCAGCAGCTTCCCGTCGGGGCTGGGCAGCATGTACGTCACCGCCTCGCCCAGCCGCACCGGGTCCGCCGAGGGCTCCGTCAGCGACACCACCTGCAGCGCCCCGGACTGGCTCGCCGGGTTGTAGCCGTTGAGGAAGAGCAGGTAGCGCGAGTCCTTGCTGATGAGCTGGCCGCCCGGCACGTTGGTGACGCCCTCGCCCACCTTGCGCGGCGCGCCGCCCGCCACCGGGACGAAGTACAGCTCGCCCAGCACCATCTGCGGCGGCACCCCGTCCAGCCGCGGCTTCTTCGCCTCGAGCAGGTAGGTGACGAACTGGCCATCCGGAGTCACCCGTAGGTCCGCCGCCTGGCCCGCGGCCAGCAACGTCCCCATGCCGCCCACCAGCGCGCCCTTGCCGCTGCCCCCTGCCCCGCCCCCCTTGGACTCCTCGCGCTTGCACCCCACCACACCGAGCGCCACCAGCGCGCCCACCACCACGAGTCGCCGAAGCTGCATCATGCGCTCCTCTGAAGGGACTGCGGGACGGCCACCGAGGGCAGCCACGCGGCGAATTCTTCCTGGGCCCGCGCCGAATAGCGCGCCCGCTTGTCGGCCTTCTTCACTCGCCCGGGCAGCGGCGGGAACAGGCCGAAGATGACGTTCGAGGGCTGGTGCGGGTAGTCCGGCGGATGGGCCTCTCCCGTCACGTGCCGGTACAGCGAGCCCATGGCCGTGGTCGCCGGAGGCGGGACGAACTCGCCGCCCGTCAGCCGCGCGTACGCCGCGAGCGCCACCAGGTAGCCGCACGCCGTGGACTCCACGTAGCCCTCCACCCCGGTGATCTGCCCGGCGAAGAACAGCCGCCGCTCGGCCTTGAGCGACAGGTCCTTGTCCAAGAGGCGCGGCGAGTCGATGAAGGTGTTGCGGTGGATCTGCCCCATCCGCAGGAACTCCGCGTTCTGCAGGCCGGGGATGCAAGTGGTGAAGATGCGCTTCTGCTCGCCCCAGGTGAGCCGCGTCTGGAAGCCCACCATGTTCCACGAGGTGCCCGCGCGGTCCTCCATGCGCAGCTGCACCACCGCGTGCGGCGACTGCCCCGTCCGGGGATCCATCAGCCCCACCGGCTTCATCGGCCCGAAGGCCAGCGTGTCGTCTCCGCGCTCCGCCATGACTTCAATCGGCAGACAGCCCTCGAAGTACTTAGGTTCCTCGAAAGCGTGCGGCGTGAGCTTCTGCCCCGCCTTCACCTCGGCGATGAAGCGGTAGTACTCCTCCCGGTTCATCGGCAGGTTGAGGTAGTCGTCCCCCTCGCCCTTGCCGTAGCGGCTCTGGCGGAAGGCGATCTCCATGTCGATGGAGTCCCCCGAGACGATGGGCGCGATGGAGTCATAGAAATAGAGCTTCTGCCCCACGTGCCGCTCGAGCTCCCGGGTGAGCGCCTCCGAGGTGAGCGGCCCCGTGGCCACCACCACCAGGCCCTCCTCCGGCAGCGCCTCCACCTCGCCGGGGACCACCTGCACCAGCGGGTGCTCGCGCACCGCCTGCGTCACCCCATCGGAGAACTTCTCCCGGTCCACCGCCAGCGCGTCGCCGGCCGGCACCCGGTGCGTGTCCGCGGTCCCCAGAATCAACGAGCCCACGGCGCGCAGCTCGGCGTGCAGCAACCCGATGGCACTCTCCGGGTTGTCCGAGCGCATCGAGTTGGAGCACACCAGCTCCGCGAGCTGGTCCGACTTGTGCGCGGGCGAGCGCTTGACGGGCTTCATCTCCCGCAGCGTCACCGGCACGCCCCGCCGGGCGAGCTGCCAGGCGCACTCACTGCCCGCCAGCCCTCCTCCCACCACCGTCACTCGCGGCTTTTCGTCCGCCATCACACGCTCCATGGGCCCACCGGGGCCTGTCGCGAAAACTGTTAGCAGGACTGGCCGGCCCTTTCCCAGAAAGGAAAGAGGGACGGGGAGCCAGCCCGTTGGCTGCCTGAACGTGCCTGGCCGCCTGCCCTACAGCCCAGTTGAGCCGTCACAAAGGGGCTCCGGTTTCCCTACCTGGGGGGCACCCCTACGTTTCTCGCGTCATCCGCTCGGAAAGCTGAGCCCGGGCGAGCGCAGTCCCACCTATGCCGGAGCCACACCAGGCCATGAATCGATCCACCGACCTTCTGAAGATCCGGGAGCTCCTCCAGAAGCGCCGCCGGGACATCCTCCACGCCAACATGGGCGCTCACCGTGAGCTCTCCGCCCTCAAGAATCAGGAGCGCGATCCGGAGTACGAGGAGAATGCCCAGACCGAGCTGGCCGACTACACCCTCTCCAGCCTGATGGAGGCCCAGCGGCGGGAGATCATGCTCATCGACGCCGCGCTGCGTCGCATGGACATGGGCGTCTTCGGGGAGTGCGTGGACTGCGGCTTCGAGATTCCCCTCGACCGCCTGGAGGCCCTGCCCTTCGCCATCCGCTGCGAGGAGGACGCCACCCGCCACGAGCTGGAGACGCGCGGGGGGCATGCCGCCACGCCGTCCCTCTAGCTTCGCCGTACCCTGGGAGCGCCAGCCCGGCTGGCGCCCCGCCTACTCCCCGCCCTCTTTCTGGAGGACCACGAAGCGGTAGTTCTCCAGCTCGTTCTGGCCCGCGGTGTAGAGGACGGTGAGCAGCAAGTCATACGGGACCTTCTTGTCGCCGATGACGGACAGCTCCTTGCTGAAGGGGGCCGCCGGGTTGCGGTCGGCGATGTACTTCAGCTTCTCCACTTCCTTCTTGAGCTGAGCGTCCAGCCCCAGCACCAGCCGCCCCTGGAGCTGCGCGGCCGGCACCTGCCCGTTCTCCAGCCGCACCACTTCCTTGTCTCCCACCATGATGTTCTTGGGGGTGACGGTGACGGCCACGGTGTCCTTGGGAGAGGCCCGCGTGGAGGACACGGGAGGCCGCACATCCTCCGAGGCGGTGATGGCCGCCGAGGACGAGGCGAAGGACTTGAGCAGGAACACCAGGAGGATGGTCATCATGTCCATCATCGCGGTGATGTTCAGCTCCTTGATCTCGCCGGCCGCCTCGCGCTCCTTGCGCTTCTTGCGCGCCAGCGCCTTGCGGAAGCGCATCCGCTGGACCTGCTCCTCCTCCGCGGGCGACAGCGGCGCGGGGATCGTCTCCTCGGTCATGGCTAGATGGCTCCCAGGGTGACGTCCGGGAAGAGGATGCGCCGCTCACCGCTTCCTTGCGTCTCGCGGCACGCATCCATCGTCTGGATGAGCGCGTCGTACTGCACGTCCGCGTCGGCGGCGATGATGACCTTGGTCTCGGAGGGGAACGCGCCCTTGATCTTCATCATCTGCGCGTTGAGCTCGGCGTAGTTGTAGGTGCCATCCGCCTTGAGGGGGATGGTGGGCGCGCTGCCCTCGCCGAGGATCGCGTTCTCGCTGTTGACGAAGTGGCCCTTCTTGGAGATCAGCACGCTGAGCGTCAGCTTGGGCTGATCCGCGTTGTCCTGCTGCACCCCAGCCGAGGGCCCGCCGTAGTTAGGCGCGCTCACGTTGAGGATGCCGAACGAGGCCAGGCCCGTGATCGACAGCAGCATGAAGATGATGAGGTTCATGAGGATGTCGAGATAGGGAACGATGTTCAGTTCCCCCATCTCCTCTTCCTCACGAGGCTTCAGCTTCCGCCGCGAGAAATAGAACGCCATGTGGCGCCTCTCAGGCCGCGCGAGACTCGGAATCCACGTGGGTGTCACCCGCGTGGCGCCGCGACAGCAGGTTCTCCAGCTTGAGCGCGTTGAGCTCCACGCTCTCCACCATGTGCTTGGAGTACGAGGTGAGGATCAGGTGGAAGACGATGCACATCACCGCGATCGAGAGCGCGAACGCGGTGTTGTTCATGGCCTTGGAGATACCGTCCGAGAGCAGGGTCTGCTTCTGCTCCGCGGGCACGTTGCCGAGCGCCTGGAACGTGCCGATGAGGCCGAAGATGGTACCGACCAGCCCGACCAGGGTGGCGATGTTGGCCAAGGACCACAGCCAGGGGATGCGCGCGCTCACCGGGGGCGTCTGCTCGACGATGGCCTCTTCCACGGCCTTGGCCACTTCGATCTCACCGCGGTTGGCGCGGGTGAGCCCGGCGCGAATCACCTTGGCCAGCGGCGCGTGCGGGGCGGCGCTGCACAGCTTCACGGCGCGGTCCACGTTGCCCGTCATCACCAGCTTGGAGATCTGCTCCATGAAGGGCGGGGCGTTGAGGTTGTAGCGGAACATCAGCGTGAAGATCCGCTCGAAGGCCACCGCCAGCGAGGCGGCGAACCAGAACAGGTTCACGAACATGAAGGGGCCACCGTCCTTGAAGAACTTCACGGTGGAATCAATCAGGCCCAGCTTTTCGGGAGTGGCAGCCAGCAGCACCCCGTCCAGCAGTTCGCTCACCATGGGCATCATTGCGCTGCGAATCCTTTCGACGCCCGCGGCCAGGCTCACCCGTCAGAGCGGGCGGGGCGCTCCCAGAAAGGAGCGACGGGCCGTCGATTTTTAGAGGGCGCCTGCCAGGGGTGTCAAGGCACCGGCAGGCTACCCTCGCGGAATCGTTAGGGGTTTCAGGCAGCCGAGGGGGCGCCTACTTCGCCTGGCTGCTGCAGCTCCCGCCGGTAGTCGCACTCCTTGTTCGGGCAGGCGATGTAGGCGCCATCCCGCTTGGAGAACTTCTGCAGCAGGTAGGGCGACTGGCAGTGGGGGCACGTCTCCGCCAGAGGCCGGTCCCACGCGGCGAACTTGCAGTCCGGGTAGCGGTTGCAGCCGAAGAAGATCTTCCCCCGCCCGCTGCGGCGCTCGGTGAGATAGCCCTGCTTGCAGTCCGGGCAGTTCACCCCGATGGAGATGGGCTTGGACGTCTTGCACTCCGGGTAGCCCGAGCACGCCATGAAGCGCCCGAACCGGCCGCGTTTAATCACCATGGGCTTGCCGCAGTTCTCGCACTTCTCGTCCGTGGTCTCCTCCTCCACGATGACGATCTTGCCCTCGGCGTCGCGCTTGAAGTCCTTGGTGTTCTTGCAGTCGGGGTAGTTGGAGCAGGCCAGGAAGTGGCCCATCTTCCCGAACTTGATCACCAGCGGGTTGCCGCACTTCTCGCAGGCGATGTCGGTCTTGATCTCCTCGCGCTTGACGTCGCGCATCTCCGCTTCGGCCTTCTCGAGCGTCTCCTTGAAGGGCCCGTAGAAGTCGTGCAGCACGGTCTTCCAGTTGGCCCCGCCCTCGGAGATCTGGTCCAGCTTCTCCTCGAGGTTGGCGGTGAAGGCGACGTCCATCTCCTTGGGGAAGTGCTTGACCAGCATCTCGTTGGTCATGCCGCCCAGGTCCGTGGGGCGGAAGCGTCCCTCGAGCTTCTCCACGTACTTCTTGTCCTGGATGGTGGAGAGAATCGCCGCGTAGGTGGAGGGCCGGCCGATGCCCTGCTCCTCCAGCTCCTTCACCAGGGTGGCTTCGGAGAAGCGCGGCGGCGGCTGGGTGAAGTGCTGCTCGGGCAGCAACTTCTGCAGGCGCACCTTGTCACCCTCGTTGAGCAGGGGCAGCTCGCCCGTGCCGTCCTCCGCCTCGGCGCCATCCTCGCCGGCGGCCTTGGCCTTCTCCTTCTCGGCCTCCTCCTCCGGGGTGAGGCCCGCGCCGTACACCTTGAGGTAGCCAGCGAACTTCAGCGTGGAGCCCGAGGCCCGGAACGTGGCCCGGCCCGCGGTGATGTCCGCGCTCGTCTGGTCATACACGGCCGGCTTCATCTGGCACGCAACGAAGCGGTTCCAGATCAGCTCGTAGAGCCGGTACATGTCCTGCTCGCCGATCTGCTCGAAGAAGGGCCGCACGCGCTCGGGCGGGTACTCCAGCGACACGGGGCGGATGGCCTCGTGCGCGTCCTGGGCGCTCTTCTTGCTGCGGTACACCAGCGCCTCTTCCGGCAGGAACTCGCCGCCGTACTGGGTGCCGATGAACTCGCGCACCTGCTTCACCGCGTCGTCCGAAAGACGCGTGGAGTCCGTACGCATATAGGTGATGAGCGCCGTCTGGCCCTCCTCACCCAGCATCACGCCTTCGTAGAGGCGCTGGGCCAGCGTCATCGTCTTCTTGGCGGTGAAGCCCAGCCGGTTGGCCGACTCCTGCTGCAGCTTGGAGGTGATGAACGGCGCGGGCGCGTTGCGGCGGCGCTCGCGGCGGTCCACCTTGGAGACGACGTAGTCGGCGGCCTGCAGCTCGGCCACCAGCCCCTCGGAGGTGGCGCGGTCCTTCAGGTCCGCCTTCTTGCCGTCCACCTTGGACAGCTTGGACTTGAAGGGCGGCGGGCCGCTGGGCCCCTCGAGCAGCGCGTCGACGGTCCAGTACTCCTGCGGCAGGAAGGCCTTGATCTCCGCCTCGCGCTCGCAGATCAGCCGCACCGCCACCGACTGCACGCGGCCGGCGGACAGGCCCCGGCGTATCTTCTTCCAGAGCAGCGGAGAGATTTGATAGCCCACCAGCCGGTCGAGGATTCGCCGCGTCTGCTGCGAGTCGTAGCTCTCCTGGTTGAGCTGGCGCGGGTGGGCGATGGCCTCCTGGATGGCCTTCTTGGTGATCTCGTTGAAGAGCACCCGCTGGGCGTCCTTGTGGCCCAGCTCCTCGAAGATGTGCCAGGCGATGGCCTCGCCCTCGCGGTCGGGGTCCGTGGCCAGGAAGACCCGGTCCACGTTCTTGGCCACCTTCTTCAGCTCGTTGAGGACCTTCTCCTTGCCCTTGATGACCGAGTACTCGGGCTGGAAGTCGTGCTCGACGTCCACGCCGATCTTGCTCTTGGGCAGATCCTTGATGTGGCCCACCGAGGCCTTCACCGTGTAGCCCGAGCCCAGGTACTTCTTGATCGTCTTCGCCTTGGCGGGCGACTCGACGACCACCAGGAAGTGCGGCCCCTTGCCGCGCGGAGTGGCCTCCTCCTCCTCCTCGGCGGACACCTCGACCGAGGCCAGCTCGCCCTTGGCCTTCTTGGCCTTGGCCTTCGTGGCCGTCTTCTTCTTCGCGGCGGCCTTCTTCGCCGCCGGCTTCTTGGCCGCCGTCTTCTTGGGGGCCTTCTTCTCCTCGGCCTCCACCTCGACGTCTTCCTTCTTCTTCCGCGTGGCCATGACCTCTCCGCTCCTGCTCAAATCCGCTCGTACAGCTTGCCCGGGTGCTGGATCACCAGCCCCGATAGTTCCAACTCCACCAGCGCGCCCGTGAGGGTCGCGGGTGAGAGCTGGCTGCCAGCCAGCACCTCTTCAAATGTGCGGGGGACCCGATCCAACACCCGGTAGGTGCCCCGCGCTTCCGTCGAGAGCGCCCGCCACGGCTCTCCCGCGCCGGGAGGCACCGCCAGCACCGGGCGCGCCCCCACGTTCTCCCAGACCTCGTCCACGGACAGGCAGGCACGCGCCAGCCCGCTCCGAATCCAGGCATTGCAGCCCGCCGCGGCCTCGTTGCGCACGTCGCCCGGCAGGGCGAGCACCGGGCGCCCCATCGCCTGCCCGGCCTCGGCCGTGTACAGCGCGCCGGACTTCACCCCGGCCCGCAGCACCAGCACGGCATCCGACGCGCCAGCGATGAGTCTGTTTCGCCGGGGGAAGGTGGAGCGGCTCGCCCGAACCCCTGGCGGCAGCTCGCTGAAGTACACCCCGCCCCGCTCCAGAAAGGAGGGCAGCATGCGGGCCTGGGGCTCATCCAGCTCGTCCAGCGCCGAGCCCAGGAAGGCCCACGTTTCTCCGCCCGCGTCCATGGCGCCCCAGTGGCATGCCCGGTCCACGCCCATGGCCGCCCCGGACACCACCCCCACCCCGCCCTCGGCCACCTGCCGCGCGAAGGTGCGGGCAAAAGGAAGGAAGCCCTGATCCGGGTGCCGGCTGCCCACCATGGCCACCCGGCGTCGCGGCGGGCCCACGTGGCCCTTGTAGAAGAGCAGCGGCGGCGCGTCCGGCACCCCGGCCAGGCGCTCGGGGAAGGCCTGCCCCCCAGCGAAGGCCAGCTCCATGCCCGAGGCCTCGCAGCGCTCCAGGACACGGTCCGCCACCAGCCCCAGCTCCGTCACCATCGCCAGGCGCTTGCGCACCTGGGGCGACATGGGGGCCTGGGCCAGCCACTCCCGCACCGGACGGGCGGCCAGCGACTCCAGGTGGCCGCCCGCGAAGGCACGCAGCGCCTCCAGGGTCTTCGGCCCCAGGCCAGGAACCGCCCACAGCGCCAGGGTGGCGCGCTGTTCCGGCGTTAGAGTGTGCGCAAAGGTGTCCGCCATACCCATCCCCCCCCGTTGGCTGCCCACCTATATAGATGATGGGCCCGACGGAAGGGGGCGCGACACATAAACACCGGACTGGCAGCGGTCAAGCGGCCAGTCCCTCCGCCGGCAGGCGGAATGCACGTTTCGAGCCGTTCAGCGGCTTGCGGTAGGCTTGTTCCCTACACGCATTTCGATGCGGTCGCCGGGGAGAATCTCGCGCAGGGACTGGGTCAGGAGGCAGTTGGAGGTGCGCTCCTTGACCTCCGTCACGAGGCACACGCCGATGGCCTCATCCGGCAGCGCCCGGTCCTTCGCCGTGACTTCGGTGCTCAGCAACTTGTCGCCCGTGGTGTCGCCCTTGCGCAGCACGGTGAAGGTGTTGCCCACCTCCACCCCTTCGCTGCTGCCCTTGTCGACGATGAGCATGCTGTGCTCGCCGGTCATGGTCAGGTACGGCACCATGGGGATGACGACGTTGCCCTTGAGCTCCTTGGTGTTGGGCTTGACGGCGATGCGGTCCATCAAGCGCTCGCCATAGGGGCCCACCAGGTCACCGCGCACGATGGGCTGCCAGGTCTCGGTGATCTGCGCGGTGACGTACTTGTCGCTCACGTTCAGCACGCGCAGGGTGCCCGCCAGCTCCGTGAGATAGCCCACCCGCGAGTTCTGCTTCGTCGGGTGCTTCACCTCCTGCACGGTGCGGAAGACCAGGAAGCGCTCGCCCACCTTCGCCTCGATCTTGCGCTTGAAGCGCACGTAGACGGTGTCCGGGAAGGACATCATCTCCGCCTCGGAGAAGGAGCTGTCGATCTTGCCCGCCTCGTCCACTTCCTTCGAGGTGACGAAGCCCTGCGTCATCACCAGCGTGTTGCCCTGGGGCTGGAAGCCGATCTTCCCGGTCACCGACACCAGGTCCGCGCCGTTGGCGGGACCGATCTCGGTGGCGGCCTCGAGCCCACCCTCGTCTCCCATCGGCTCGGCGGGCCCGGTGCCCGTCTCCACGCGCGAGGGAACCTCCTCACCCGCCGGGAAGAAGCGCACCCGGTTGCCCGGGTAGATCCAGTGCGGGTTGGCGATCTCCGGGTTGTAGGACCAGACCTTGGGCCAGTACCACGGGCTGCCCAGGTACTGCTGGGACAGGTCCCACAGCGTGTCGCCCCGGTTGACGGTGTGGACCTCGCCCGGCGCCGTCTCGCGGGCGCCCTGGACGTTGGGCACATTGGGAGAGCCGCTGGGCTGCCCGCCCTCGTCGGCCACCTCGGCGCCTTCCGTCTCGCCGCCCTGCTGCGCCTCCTCTTCATTGCCACCCGTGATGTCAATCGCCTGGGCGCGGGCCACCCCCGCCGGAGCGACGGCAAGGGTCATGAGGAACGAGGTGAGGATCCGCGAGCGCATCGGGAGACTTCCTTTCGGGCTACTAGGGCGACAGGGACGCGAGCCGCTGCTCCGCTTGTGTCGCGGCGGCCGTTCCCGGGAACTGGGTAATGACGCGGGTGTAGAGGGCGCGAGCGTCCTCCGGCTGCTTGAGCTTCAGCCGGCACTCGGCGAGCCGGAGCATGCCGTCGAGCACGGCGTCCCCGGCGGGGTAGGTCTGGATCAGGCGCTCGAAGAGCGAGGCCGCGCTGGAATGATCGTTCAGGCCGATCATCCCCAGCCCGCTGAAGTACAGCGCGTTGTCGGCGCGCGAGTGGCGGGGGTTCTGCTCGGCGAAGGCCCGCAGCTTCACCACCCCCAGCTCCGTGTTGCCGGTGCGCAGCACCGACAGCGCCTGCTCGAACTCCGAGTCCAGGGCGGCCGTGTTCACCGGCGCGCTGGCGGCGGGGGCGCTGCCCGAGTCGGACTCGGACGAGCCACTGACGAATACCTCCGCCTGCTCCTCGTCCGGCTCCACCACGGCCACGCGGGTGGACAGCGACGGCGCGGGCTCGTTCTTCGGCTTGAGCTTCACCACCGTGAGATCCGGCACCTCGAGCTGCGGAGCCGGCGCGGGCGCCGCGGGGGTGGGTGCCGGAGCGGCCTTGCCCGAGGAAGCCTGAGCCCCCTGCGGCGCGGAGCGGGCGCGGATCACCGAGGTGCTGCGCTCCAGGCGCTCCAGGCGATCGCCCAGGCGGCTCTGCTGCTCGCGCATGGTGCGCAGCTCGGAGCGCAGCGCGGCCATCTCCGTCTGCATGGCGGAGTCGGTGGCGCACGCGGCGAGCGTACACAGAGGTGCGACGGCCAGCAGCCGTCGAAGAATGGGGAGGCGCTTCAGCACGGGTATCCTCCCGGAGGATAGGGAGCGGCTCTGGAACCGGTCAAGAAAACGGCCCGGACTCAGAAGCGGTGGACCACGAAGTTGATGTGACGCCCAGTGCGCCCATGGTCCCTCCGGTGGGAGAAGAAGCGCGTGGAGTCACAGGACGTACAGTCCTGTAGCACGTCCATGTTGGCGACCTTCACGCCGGTGCGCCGCAGCGTCAGCACCACCGCGCGAGAGAGATCCAACCGGAACTCGTCGCCGCGCGCCACCACCACGTCCGGCCCGAAGCGCGTGGCGAAGTGCCTCGCGAGCTCCTCGGAGACGACATAGCAGCACTGCTGGATCGCCGGCCCCACCGCTACCAACAGCCGCTCCGGTTTAGCGCCGCTGGCCACCAGCGTTTCCACCGCGCGCGCGGAGACGTCCGCGTCCGTGCCACGCCACCCCGAATGCACCGCCGCCACGCGCTTGCCGTCCGGATCCACCAGCAGCACCGGCACGCAGTCGGCCGTGGACACGCCCACCCACTCGCCGGGTTGATCCGTCCACAGCGCGTCGGCCTCGCCCCGGTGCGGCTGCAACATGGCGGTGGCCTGGCCTCCGGTGACGTGCAGCACGCGGTCCCCATGCACCTGCTTCACGAGGTGCAGGGCCCCGAGCGGAGCGGCGGCGGCGGCGGCCAGGCGGCGGTAGTTCTCCTCCACGCGCTCGCGCACGTCTCCCACGGTGAAGCCCAGGTTGAGCGAGGCGAAGCGTCCCTCGGACACGCCTCCCGCGCGCGTGGCGAAGCCATGAGGCACGGGCAGCAGTGCGGATGTGATGAACGGCGGGCTCATATCGCCCTCCACGCTAGCCCACCCCACCCCCGAACGGCACCCGTCTGAGGGATCCTCATCCCAGGAGGAATTTTCTTCCGGGAACGTTTGACAGCCCCAAGTCGTCCACCTGACAATTCCAACCCTGCAGGTCCGGCGGAAAAGATTCCGACGGACCCACCTCCGAGAACATGGCCCTGGGTCCTCACACCGTCGGCAGGAAGCTCCTGTGGAGCATTGCCCTGCCCGGCCTCATCATCGCGTTGTTGGGTGCGGGCTACTTCTTCCGGGAGATGCGGCGCGCCGTACAGGACGCGGCCCACCGAGAGGCGCTGGCGCTGGCCGAGTTCGTCGCCTCCACCTTCACCCTGCCCCAGGCCGATCGCGCCCACCCGCATGGCGCGGTGGCGGAGGTGCTCGCGCAGGACAGCCGGCTGCTGCGCTCGGTGGCGGAGCTTCGGGTGCTGACGCCGGATGGGCGCATCCGCTGGTCTCGGCGGCGCGGCGAGGAGGGCTCGGTCCACCCGGAGAGCGCGCGGCTGACGACGCCCACGCCGGAGCGGGCCCGCTCGGGCCGAGAGGGCACCGAGGTGGTGCGCCCCCTGGGAGGCGCCGAGTGTACGGGGTGCCATACCGGCGAGGCGGCCTATCGGATGGGGACGCTTCAGGTGCGCCTGTCCGAGCCGCTGCTCAGCCGCCAGCTCTCGGGCGTCTTCCACGTCACGCTGGTGGCCACGCTGCTGTTTGGAGGCCTGCTGACGCTGGCCACTGCGTTCGCGCTCCACTTCTTCCTCACCCGCCCGCTGCGCCGGCTCACCAACCTCATGCGGCGCGCGGAGGAGGGAGAGTTCCTGGTGCGCGCGGAGACACGCGGCACCGATGAGCTCTCGCGGCTGAGCGCGGCCTTCAACCAGATGCTGGCGCGCCTCACCTCCATGAAGGTGGAGGAGATCGACACCCACCGCGACCTGGCGATCACCAAGGACAAGCTCGCCCTCAAGGAGAAGCTCGAGGAGCGCATCACCGAGCTGTCGCTGCTCTTCGACATCGCCCACTCGCTCAACTCCACGCTGGAGCTGTCGGAGCTGTTCGAGCGTGTCACCCGGCTGGTGGTGGAGCGGCTGAAGATCCCCAACTTCTCCGTCATGCTGGTCAACGCGGACGGGCTGCTAGAGATCAAGAGCGCCTGGCCGCAACACCGGGGCAACGAGGGGCTCACCTTCGCCATGGGCGAGGGCGCGTGCGGCCGCGCCGCCGAGAGCCTCCGGGCGGTGTACCTACCGGACGTGGAGGATCGCGGCAGCGGGTTCGCCCGGCGCAACCTCGTGGGTGGCACCGACCATGGCTCGCTGCTGGCGGTGCCCATGGTTCACATGGACACGCTGCTGGGGGTGATGAACTTCCAGCGCCCGGAGGTGGCCGGCTTCTCCCCGGAGGAGCTGGAGCTGCTCACGGCGGTGGCGGATCAAGCGGCCACGGCGGTAAAGAACGCCCGGCTGCACGCGGAGACGGTGCAGCTCACCATGACGGATCCGCTCACCGGGGCGCCCAACCGTCGCCACCTCTTCAGCCGGCTGGAGCTCGAGCTGGCGCGCGCCGAGCGCTACGGCAACCCGCTGTCCGTCCTCATGGTGGACGTGGACCACTTCAAGAAGCTCAACGACGGGGCGGGCCACCGCACTGGCGACGAGGCGCTGCGCAAGGTGTGCGATGTGCTGCGCTCGCGTGTGCGCAAGGTGGACACGCTGGCGCGCTACGGCGGCGAGGAGTTCATGGTCCTGCTGCCACAGACGGACAAGGCGGCCGCGGTGGAGGTGGGCGAGAAGCTGCGGCGCGCGGTGCTGGAGGCGACCAGCCTGGCCTCCGCCACCCAGCCGGGCGGCCACATCACCATCTCCATCGGCGTGTCCAGCTTCCCGGTGGACGCCACCGATCAGGACACCCTGGTGGACTGCGCGGACTCGGCGCTCTACGGCAGCAAGCGCGGCGGCCGCAACAAGGTGACGCCGTACGAGCCTGGCATGGAGATCCACCCGGGCCGTGAGCGCGGACCCCATTCCTCTCGGCCGGCGAACGAGCCCGCTCGTCCCCTGCCCCCTCCAGGCGTGGCCAAGGCCTGAGCGTCCCGCGCGCTCAGCGCCCGCCGACCAGCGGCCGTACCGTGGGCAGCATCAGATCCGCCCACTGCTCGTAGCCAGCGTCCGAGGGGTGGAAGCCGTCTCCGCTGAAGAAGTCCGGGCGCGCGGGGATGAACTCGCGGCTGGCCGAGTACATGTCCACCACGTGGACCCCGTGCGCGCGGGCCACGGTGGAGATGGCCTCATTGAAGGGCTCGATGCGGCCCTCGTAGAGGTGGCTGGGCACCAGGCGCGCCACCGGCGCCAGCGCCATGTCCGGCAGGTTCACCACCACCAGCGAGGCCCCCGTCGGCTTCAGCCTCCGGGCGACCCGATCGAGATCGTCCCGGAAGTCCTCCACCGAGGTGCCGCGCCACAAGTCGTTGATGCCGATGCCGATCGTCACCAGCGTCGGCTGCGTGGACACGGCACGCTTGAGCTGGGAGCTCACCACATCCCGGATGACCGCGCCGCTCATACCGAGGTTGGTGAGCCCCACCGGAAGCCCGCCCTGTCGCAGGCGCGAGGCGAGGCGCTCGGGATAGCCCCCACCACGACTCGCCCCCACCCCCACCGCCGAGCTATCCCCGAGAGCCACGTAGCTGACGCTCAAGCCTGTCTCCTCACATCGCGTACAGGGATGCTCAGGGCATCTGGAGCGCGCGCAGCAGCCGGCTGCTACCGCCGGGCATCACCACGCGCAGCAGCAAGGTGCCACCCGCGGGCGTGGCGCGGATGGCCTCGGCCAGCTGCTCCGCGTTGCGCACGGGCTTGCGGTTGGCCTCCACCACCAGCATGCCGGGCGACAGCTCCGCGCGCTCCGCGGGAGAGCCGGGCACCACGTCGGTGATCAGCGCCCCCTGGTCCTGCTTGAAGCCCGCCTGCCGCGCGATGCGCGAGTCCATGTCGCTCAGCGACACACCCACGCGCGCCTTGGAGCTCTCCTCCTCCTCGCGCGGCGTGTTCTTGCCGATGCCCTCGAGGTCCGGCCGCGTGCCCAGCGTCACCTTCACATCTTCCTTCTTCCCGTTGCGGTAGATGGTGAGGGTGGAGGTGCTGCCCGGCCGCTTGAGCGCCACCGTGCGGGTCAGCGCGCTGCCGGAGCCGATCTTCTGCCCGTCCAGGGCGATAATCACGTCATCCAGCTTCAGGCCCGCCTTCGCCCCAGGAGCCCCCGGGCGCACGTCGTTCACGATGGCGCCCTCGTTGACGGGGAGGCTGAGCGCCTTGGCGATCTCCGGCTTCAGATCCTGGATTCCAATGCCCAGGAAGCCACGGGTGACGACACCCTCCTTCTCGAGTTGGGGCAGCAGCGCGCGGATGAGGTTGCTGGGCACCGAGAAGCCAATGCCCGTGCCCCCACCCACGATGGCGGTGTTCATGCCGATCACCTCGCCCTTCATGTTGAAGAGCGGACCGCCGGAGTTGCCCGGGTTGATGGCCGCGTCGGTCTGAAGGAAGTCGTCATAGGGGCCCGCCTGGATGTCACGCGCCTTGGCCGAGAGGATGCCCAGGCTCACGCTGGAGGCCAGACCGAACGGGTTGCCGATGGCCAGCACCCAGTCCCCCACGCGCGTGTCGTCCGAGTCGCCCAGCCCCACCGAGGGCAGGTTGGCCACCTTGCTCTTGAGCTTGAGCACGGCCACGTCCGTGAGTGGGTCCCGCCCCACCACCTCGGCGGGGAAGGAGCGCCCGTCGTCCATGCGGATCATGATGGAGACCGCGTCCTCGACGACGTGGTTGTTGGTGACCACCACGCCCTTGGGGTCGATGATGAAACCGGAGCCGGCGCCCTGGCGAACGGGCTCACGCCCATCCATGCGGCCGCCCCCGAAGAAGCGGTCCAGGGGGCCCTGCCCCATGCCGCGCTGGCCTCCCATCTTGGCCGTCACGTCCACGTTCACGACGGCGGACTTCACGGAGTCGACCAGGGGAGCAAGCGAGGGCAGCGCCTGCGCCTCTCGCGTGGCGGGCTGAACGTTGCCCGTGGTGGGCGGCTGAGCCGGAGCCGGCTGCTGGGCCAGCGCTGGAACGGAGAGCACAGCGACGAGCCCTGCTACCGCGGTGCTCCGAAGAACGAATTTTGGCTGTCTCATAGTTACCCCAAGCTAAAGCGGTATCCGGGGTCGGCAAGCGAAACCACGTCCCGGGCGCCTGGGGAGAACACTGCGCCGCCCTTCCTCTTCCCGAGCTTTCGCCGGGAGGCCCGCCCGCTGTTCTGTTGTCCGCACCTCAACAGCAGGACAGGCTTCCAGCGGCCTCAGGCAGGGCGGTAAACTCGGTAGTCGATCTCCGGGAAGATGTTGTTGCGCGATTCGATCTGGGACAACCAGGGCTCGTCGATATTCCCTCCCCGCACCTGGTCGTGCAGGCGCAGGAAGCGCAGGACGTGCTCCTTCGTGCGACGCACGGCGTAGTCCACCATGGTGCCCGTCTTCATGATGAAGGCCCAATCGGAGGACTGGGCGAGCAGCAGCTCGCGCGCGGCCTGGTTGAGGGCCCGGCGCTGTAGATCCGACGTCTCGGGGAAGTCCCGCGCCAGCGCCACCATCTGCTGGGCACAGTGGTGCAGGTGCCGGTAGATCCAATCGTTGGAGCCATCCAGCCACATATGGGCGTAGCCCCCCGAGCCCCACGAACTCAGCGGCGGCGTGGACACCTGGTTCTCCGGGTGCTCGCGCAGATCATCGAACGGCGACACCAGCCGGAACGTCTCCTGGTCGCGGGCCACCTGGCGGATGAGGGCCTCGAGGAACAACGGGCCCTCGAACCACCAGTGCCCGAAGAGCTCCGCGTCGTACGGGGCCACCACCACCGGCTTGCGGCCGCCCATGCGGGTGGCCAGGTATTCGATCTGCTTCTCGCGGTTGAACAGGAAGTTGCCCGCGTGCTCGATGGCCCGGGCGCGCGCGGCCTCGGGATCGTAGGGCTGCTTCTCCTGCGTCTTGCCGGTGATGCGGAAGTACTTGTAGCCGGTGTTCTTCCGGTCTCCGGTGGGCTGGATGAAGGGCCGGATGTAGTCCAGGTCCAGATCCCACCCGATGTCCCGGTAGAACTCGCGGTACAGCGGGTCTCCCGGGTAGCCGCTCTCGGAGCTCCACACCTGCTGCGAGCTCTCCGGATCGCGCGCATACACCGCCACGCCCGCCTCCGTGTAGATGGGCGCGAAGGGGCCGTACAGCGGGCGCGGCGTGGCGTCCGTCAGCCCGTGCGTGTCCACGAAGAAGTAGCGGATGCGCTCGGAGGCCAGGAAGCGCTCCACCCCGGGGTAGTAGCCACACTCGGCCAGCCAGATGCCCGGCGCGTCCCGGCCGAACGTCAGCCGGTAGTGGTTGGCCGCCACGGTGATCTGCGCCCGCACCGCCTCGGGCGTCTCCTGCATCAGCGGCAGGAAGCCATGGGTGGCACAGCAGGTGACGATCTCCAGGTGCCCCGCGTCCTGCAGGCGCCGGAACGCGCTCACCAGATCGCCCCGGTAGCGCCCGTGCCAGGCCTCGCGCAGCGACTCGAAGTGCTCGCGATAGAAGCGCGCCAGCGGACCGAAGGTGGCGTCATTCCGGGTGCGATGGACCTCGAGCGCGCCCAGCTCGCAGAGCCGGTCCAGCTTGCGCGCGTAGCGTCCCATCAGCAGCTCGTCGCGCAGCATGGTGACGAGCGTGGGGGTGAGCGACATCGTCACCCGGAAGGGCACGCCCTCCTCCGCCAACCGGTCGAACACGAGCAGCAGCGGCAGGTACGTCTCGGAGATGGCCTCGTAGAGCCAGTCCTCCTCCAGGAAGTCCTCGTGCTCCGGATGGCGCACGAACGGCAGGTGCGCGTGGAGTACCAGCGCCAGCGAGCCCTGACTCATAGGTGACGTGCCCTATCGTCCCCGCCCCGAATGCGGCGGTGTCCAGTGGATCTGCTCGGAGGATCCTCCCCGCGCCCCGCCTCCCAGGGACAGCTCGGAGGACCCGCCCCGAATGCCCCCTCGGAACAGCGGCTCGAAGACGCCCTTGGGCGCGCGGCCACCCATCGCGGCGGACTGCTCGGAGGAGCCGGGCGGACGCGAGGGAACCAGCATGTGCTCGGGCACGGCGCCCAGGGTCAGCTCGGGGCCGCCGGCCTCGCGGGCGATGAGCTCCCGACGAATCTGAAGCACATCCGCCATGTCCGCGCTGCCCGGCAGCGCCACGCGCTCCCAGGTGAAGTACTCGCGCTCGTCCAGGGGCGCCTCCAGCACGGGCGGGGCGGGCACCAGCTCGGGCGTGGGCACGGGCTGCGGCACCGCGCTCACGGTGGGAGGCGGCGGCGGGGGCATCCGCATGAAGCGCACCGAGGTGTCATGCGACAGCCCCGACTGCGGCAGGTTCACCGGATGGGAGGAGTAACCGATCCGGCGCGAGCGGCCATCGCGGCCCACGAAGTGCGCCTCCACCCGATAGGCGCGTCCCGGCGGCAGGCCGTGGATGTAGAAGCTGCGCGACTCGAGGACGAACTCCTCCATGCGGACCAGCTTGTCGCCGTCGTACACGCGCAACACGGCCCGGGGATCGTCGAGCCCCTCGATGGCCCGGGCGCGGGCGGCGGGGCTGAAGTCCCAGGAGATGAAGAGGGTGTGCGGATCCCGGGCCAGCGCCATCGCGAGATCGTTTCCGTAGTCCAGCGGCAGCTCGCCCAGGTTCTCGTCGTCGCCGGTCGCCTGGACCTGCACCGCGCGCGGAGCCTGGTCCTCGGTCATATGGTGGCGCCGTAGCTCGCGCTCCCCCACCACCCGGGCCACGAAGAAGCCCTCCAGCAGCGGCTCCGCGGGGCGCGCGTGGACAGTCTCGGGCGGCGCGCTGGACGCCTCGGACGCGGCCTCCCGCCCTGCCCTCTCGGCGGACCTGTAGGACCGTGGGCGAGGGGGGAAGTTCACTACTTGTGCGGGCTGGGGCAGCGGAGCCGTGTCCTCGGGCTGCGCCGGGGCGGCGCGTGAAGGGGCGCTCTTGCGCGCCGGAGCCGGGGAGGCCTTCTTCTCCGGCTCCTTCTTCTCCGGGGCCTTCTTCGCCTCCGCCTTCTTCTCCGGGGCCTTCTTCGCCTCCGCTTTCTTCTCCGGGGCCTTCTTCGCCTCCGCCTTCTTCTCCGGAGCCTTCTTGCGCTCGGGCTCCTTCGTCCGCTCGGCCCCCTTCTTCTCGGAGGAGGCCTTCTTGCCCTTGGGCTTCTTGTCCATGGCCTGGACACCGCGGAACGTCCGGGACGCGGTGGCGGCGCCCTTGGGCGCGGCCTTGGCGGGGGTGGGCAGCGCGATGCCGGCGAGCTTCGCCAGCTTCTTCAGCGCGGGGACGAACTGGGCGAGCGCGGCGATGAGCTGCTGCTTGTTCAGCTTGCTGTGGCCGGGGCCCAGGTACTTGCGCGCCAGGTCACGCAGATAGCTCACGGTGACGCTCTTGAGTTCGTCCATACCCGGGTCGCCTTTAGGCCGCCGGCCCCCGAGGGTCAACGAGGCTGTGTTTTTTTCTGTTCGTCGCACGACCGCACTCCCCATGTCACAGCCGATGACACCTTGGAAATGGAACGGTTATCCTGCTCCCGCTTGAGCGACCTGCCCAGACTCCTGCTGTGCAGCTTCGACGTCATCCCCGGCCCGTCGGGTTCGTCGCGCCGTCTGACCGAGTACCTCAAGGCGCTACCCGATCGGTTCCATGTGGTGGTGTTGTCCGCGAAGACGCCGGACCATTCCCACATCGAGAAGTACCAGGGCGCACGCCTGCTGCGCGTCCCCGTGGGCTCGGGCGATCTGGCCTCCCGAATCCAGGCCTTCGAGCGCGCCGTGCGGCGCCAGCTCGAGAGTGAGGAATACGCCCTCGCCCACTTCACCGATCCGTTCGGCGGCTATGCCCTGTGCGAGCTGAAGGGCGACTACGGCTACCGCCTCATCTATGAGGCGCAGACCTTCCCCTCGCAAGAGCTGCGCTACACCCACCCTCAGACGGAGGGCGACAAGCGCTTCCTGGCCAAGATACGGCGGCAGGAGCTGTTCTGCCTGATGAACGCCGACAGGGTCGTCACCGGCTCGCAGGCCACCCAGTCGTACATTCAATCGCTCGGTGCCAGCACGGAGCAGATCCGGCTGCTGCGAGCGCCGGTGGACCTGACGCCCTACACGCCGGACGTGCTGGGAGCGCCCGACAGCCGCCCCATGCGGCTGATGTACCTGGGCAGTCAGTCCGGCTGGCAGGGCCTGCCCACCCTGTTCCGTGCGCTCGCCATCGCCCTGGAGAAGGGCGCCGAGGCGAAGCTCACGCTGGTGGGCGCGCGTCACCCGGACTGGCAGCCGCACCTGGAGGATCTGTCCAAGGAGCTGGGCATCCAGGCGCACGTGGAGTTCCAGCCCCCGGTCCTCCACGACGATCTCGTGAAGGTGCTGGCGCTGGCGGACGTGGGCGTCATTCCTCTGGATGACGTGGACCGCAACCGGCTCCAGGGAGGCCCGCTCGCCAAGGTCTCCGAGTACCTGGCCGCCGGCCGACCGGTGATCGCCGCGGACCTCCCGGTGACGCGCGAGCTCATCCCCGAGTCCACCGTCCTCTTCCATCCGCCGGGGGATGCGCGGGCCCTGGCCGAGCGAATCATCGAGCTGGCGAGGGACGTGCCTCGGCGGGTGGCGATGGGGCAGGAGGCCCGGGCCTTCGCCGAGCAGGAGCTCGACGCGGGCATCGTCCGCGGCAAGCTGCTGGACCTCTATGATGAGCTGCTCGGGCCGCAGGCGCCCGTGAGCGCTCCGACCGAGCTGCCCATGCCGACGATGACGGGCACGCCGACCAACCGGATTCCCCAGCTCACGTCGTCCGAGAATCGGAAGAACTCCGCGCTCGCCGCCTCCGAGCCGGCCAAACCCGCGGCCTCCGCCCCCGTCCCTCCTCACAAGGAGCCGTCCCGCGAGGACCTGCCGCTGGTGGTGGGCCAGGTGCTCGACGAGAACGTCGACACGCGCCTCATCAAGACCGAGCCCGACGTGCGCCCCAACGAGCCTCCGGTGGTGATGGGCCTGCCGCTGCGCGAGAAGGCGGCTCCGAGCGTCTCCAGCCTGTCGGTCGAAGAGCCCCCGGCGCCCACGCCCATCGTCCGACCGCCCGCCTCATTGCGCGAGGAGCCCCCGGCGCCCACGCCCATCGTGAAGCCGCCAGCGGGGCTGCGCGAGGAGCCCCCCGAGGAGGAGCCGCCGACCCCGGTCCTCTCCCCTCCTCCGGTCCCTCGTCGCGAGGCCACGCCCCCGACGCCCACTCCGGTGGTCCGCCTGCCGCCAGAGCCCGTGCGCGAGGAGCCTCCCGCGCCCACGCCAATCGTTCAGATGAAGACGCTTGGCCCGAGCCGCTCCTCCCGGCCAGAGCCCCCTCCCAGCCGCCCTCCCGTGCTGACCCCAATCAAGCCGCCGCCGGAGCCCGTCAAGGCACCGCCCGAGCTCATCAAGTCACCTCCCGAACCCGTCAAGGCACCGCCCGAGCCCGTGCGCGCGCAGCAGGAGCCCGCCGAGAAGAGCCGCTCGCTTCCGCCCGCGCTCCCGAAGACGCCTCCCACGGGCACCCGGACCCCGCCGCCCCTCACGACGCCCGCGAGCCCTCCGCCCCCGCGCCCCGCTCCGCCTCCCGTGGTCGCCGTCGTCGAGGAAGAGCCCGAGGAGCTGCCGGAAGATGTCGCCGAGGACGTGTCCGACGAGCCCGAGGACATCTCCGACGAGGCCCAGGATATCTCCGACGAGGCCGAGCTGGACGCGGCACCCACCCCTCCCCACCCCCACCCACGGCTGGAGGAGCCCGAGGAGATCAGCAGCGACGAGGTCCAGGAGACCGGGGACGCGGACGCCGTCGAGGCGGTGGATGATCACGTCGAGCCGGTCGAAGACGCCGTCCCGGAGGCCGAGGCTGATCCGATCAAAGCGGCCGAGGCCGCCGTGCCGGAAGCCGAGGCCGAGCCCGAGGACACCCCGGAGCCCGCGCCGCCTAACTCGGCCTTGGATCCATGGTTTGCGCAGCTGGCCCACGGCTACTGCCCCCCCGAGGGAGCACAGTTCGCCCGGCACACCCCGCCCACCACCTTCCCGGGCCGGGACGAGGACACGACGGATCCGTCTCGGGTCCCGCCTCCTCCCTCGCTGGCCCAGGGAGCGCCGCGCGGCAAATCGTCGTAGACCAGCCAACCGAGCACGCCCCGGAAACTTTCCTGCCTTGCGGCCGGTGGAATAGGATGCTCCGGTTTTCACTGCACTTTTCGCGAGCCATCGCGACTACCGAAGGACTTCATGGAGCGTCGGGTCCTCATCGTCGAAAGCCAGAACGAATTCGCCCTCAGCATGGCCACTGTCCTCCGCAGCGCGGGGTACACCACGGCCATGGCCAACTCCTCCGTTGAAGCACAACGGGAGATGGAGAAGCGCCGGCCGGACCTCGTGGTCCTCCGGGCGGAGCTTCCAGACCAATCCGGCTTCACCCTCTGTGGTCAAATCAAGAAGGGAAAGTGGGGCCAGAACCTGAAGGTTCTGCTCCTCTCTTCGGACACAGGGGTGGATGGGCTCAACCAGCACCGGCAGACGCCGGCCGCCGCGGATGGCTACCTGGTCATCCCCTTCGAGATGGGGGAGCTGGCCTCGCTCAGCTCCAACATCGTGCCGCCCGGCACCCCGGAGGACTCGGAGACGGACGCGTCGCTCGACTCGGCGCTGGCCGGAAACCCGCGCGAGGCGCCGCCGGCCATTCCGCCGCCGCTGCGCACCGCCCCCGCGGGAGGTCCGCCCAAGCTGCCCAAGCGTGAGCGCCGCAGCGCCATCAACGACGAGGACCGTACCTTCCTCGATCGCGCCTTCCAGTCCATCGCGGACCGCAAGGCGGAGCTGCTGGCCGAGTCGCGTCAGGTCAAGCGCACCCCGCCCAAGCGCGAGCTGATGGGCACGCCCGAGGGCAAGATCCAGGTCCTCCGAGACGAGCTGAAGGTGCGCGAGGCGCAGCTGGCCCGCATCTCCGAGATCTGGAGCGTGCGCGAGCGCGAGCTCCTGTCCGTCGAGGACCGGCTCCACGAGAAGGACGTGGAGCTGCAGGGCCTGAAGATGCAGGTGGACGACCTGCTGCGCCGCTTCAACGAGGCGCAGACGGCCATGCTCCAGAAGGAGCGTGAGCACGGCGCCACGGTCGACGACCTGCTCCTGCAGAAGTTCTCGGCCGAGAAGGACCTCATCGAGGTCGTCGCCTCCAAGGAAAAGGACATCAATGTCCTCAAGAAGGAGGTCAAGAACCGCGACGAGGACCTGAGCCGCCGCGCCTCGGAGCTGGAGAACGCCCGGAACGAGTACGACAAGCTGGAGAAGCAGTTCAACACCTCCACGCTGGAGTCCGAGGTCCGCGAGCAGAAGCTCCACGACACCATCCGCGGGCACGAGACGGAGATCTCCCAGCTGCGCCGCCGCGGCGACGAGCTGGACGCCACCCTGGCGCAGACGGTCAGCGATCGCGACCAGCGCTACGCGGAGCTGGACGGCGAGATTCAGGCCCTCCAGGAGCGGCTGCAGCAGACCGAGCAGGAGCGCGACGCCACGGTGCGCGCCCTGGAGCAGCGCGCCACCGCCGCCGAGGAGCACGGCGCCCAGTCCGACGCGGAGATCGAGCGGCTGAAGGCCGAGCGCGTGGCGCTCGAAGCCCGGCTCAACCAGCAGATCGCCGACCTGGAAGCGGACCTTGCCCGGACCATCGGCGAGCGCGACCAGCTCAGCTCCGACAAGGACGCGCAGGAGCAGGACCTCACCCAGCGCATCGAAGAGCGCGACACGAAGATCTCCGGCCTCGAGCGCGAGCTGGCCGAGACCATCGCGCGCAACGAGCAGCACGAGGCGGAGCTCAACTCCTCCATCCAGCAGCACCTGGAGCGCATCGGCGAGCTGGAGGGCGAAGTCGAGGCCCTCAAGGCACACCTGGCCGACCGTGAGAACGAGCTCACTGGCGAGCTGGAGGCCCTCAACCAGGCCAAGGATGCGCTGGAGACGGACCTCACCGACCGGCTCCACGCGCTGCAGACGGCCAAGGACACCCTGGAGGCGGACCTCAAGGGCCAGCTCGAGGCGCTCAACCAGGCCAAGGACACCCTGGAAGCCGACCTCACCGGCCAGCTCCAGGCGCTCAACATCGCCAAGAACACCCTGGAGGCGGACCTCACCGGTCAGATCCAGGCGCTGGAGCAGGCCAAGGCCGCCATGGAGGCGGACCTCAACGGCCAGCTCGAGGCGTCGCAGGCCCACGGCGAGAAGCTCCAGGCGAACATCGTCTCCCTCGAGGACACCGTCGCCCAGCGCGACCAGACCATCGAGGGCCTGCGCACGGACGTGTCCGAGCGTGACAGCCGCATCGCCGACGTGACCGGCGAGCTGGAGGCCACCTCCCAGACGCTCTCCGAGACGCAGGGCACGCTCACCCGCACCGAGGAGACGCTGGCCACCACGCGTGGCGAGCTGGAGGCCACCTCCCAGACGCTCTCCGAGACGCAGGGCACGCTGGCCCGCACCGAGGAGACGCTGGCCAGCACCCGGGGCGAGCTGGAGGCCACCTCCCAGACGCTCTCCGAGACGCAGAACACGCTGGAGCAGACCAAGGCGCAGCTGGCCTCCACCACGGCCATCCGCGACGAGCTGGACAGCGAGCTGTCCGACACGAAGGCCACGCTGGAGCACACGCAGGGCGAGCTGTCCCGCACCGCGCAGACGCTCTCCACGCGTGAGGGCGAGCTGAAGACGGCGCGCGGGGACATCGACCGGCTCACCGGCGAGCTGCGTGACACCGAGCAGGCCAAGGCTGCCCAGGAAGCGGAGCTCACCGGTCAGATCGGCGAGCTGCGCGCGGAGCTGTCCGAGACGCAGGGCAACTACGAGGCCGAGCGCGCCGCCCACCACAAGCTCGCCGAGGAGACCACCGCGCAGATCCAGGCCCTCACGGGCGAGCGCGAGGGGCTGCGCCGCGAGCTGGACAGCACCATCGAGGACCTGACCTCCACGCAGGGCACGCTGGCGCAGACGCGGGACACGCTCGCGCGCGAGCAGGCCGCGCACGAGGCCACCCAGCAGCAGGCCGCGCAGACTCAGGCGAACCTGGAAGCGCAGCTCAACGACGCGCGCGACCATGGCCAGGATCTGGCCGAGCAGCTGGCCGCCACCAAGCAGGAGCTGGGCGAGCGCGTGGCCGAGCTAACGCAGCTCACCTCGCAGCTGGCGGACGCCGAGAACACCCGCCACATCCTCGAGGACAAGCTCCACACGCTCACCGAGGAGTCCCAGCGCCGCGAGGAGCTGCTGCAGAACGACCTGGCCGGCAAGAGCAAGGAGCTGTCCGACACGCTCCGCAAGCTCACCACCGTCACCCAGGAGAAGCAGCGCCAGGCCGAGGCCCTCACCCGCGACGTCACCGCCAAGACCGAGCAGCTCAAGGCGCTCGAGGCCAAGCTGCAGCAGCAGCAGGCCGATGCCCAGAAGCAGGCCCAGGCGCTCCAGCAGCAGGTCGCGGGGCTCACCGGGGACCTGGACGGGGCACGCAAGGAGATCGCCGGCCGCGACGATCAGCTGCGCCAGGCGGGCAACGCCCAGGCGAAGCTCATGGCCGACCGCGATGCCGTGGCCGGTCAGCTCCAGCAGGCCGAGGGCCGGCTGCAGCAGCTCACCCAGGTCCAGACGGCCGAGCGCGCCGAAGCCAAGCGCACCTCGGACGATCTCGCCAAGAAGGTGGCCGCCGCCGAGGCGCGCATCGCCCAGCTCACCCAGGAGGCCCAGCAGCGCGCCGCCGAGGCCGAAGCCAAGGTCAAGGAGGTCCAGGGCCAGCTCACCACCCGCACCCGGAAGATCCAGGAGCTGGAGCTGGCGTTGGAGAACGCCGCCAGCGCCAAGGGCCGCGCGGAGAAGGAGCTGAACGCCAAGGTCGCCGCCGCCGAGACCAAGGCCAACGAGGCCGCCACCAAGCTGGCCGCCGCCCAGCGCGAGCGCAAGGAGCTGGAGGGCAAGCAGCTCAAGGAGATCGAGGACCTCAACGCCAAGCAGAAGGCGGAGCTGGAGCGCCGCGACGCCATCAAGGCCCAGGAGGTGGCGCGCCTGCAGCAGTCCGTGCAGGAGAAGAGCAAGGCGCTCAAGGTCGCCGAGCTGGAGCTGGCTCGCTACAAGAGCAAGTCTCCCGCCGCCGCCGGGGCCGCCAAGCCCGCCGCCGCCAAGACTCCCGTCGGAGACGAGGAAGAGGACGCCGTGAAGACCCAGGTCAACACGGTGGCCGCTCCCGCGGCTCCCGCCGCACCGGCCAAGCCCGCTGCGGCCAAGCCCGCGACGGGCGCGCGCCCGGCCGCGGTCCAGACCATGGGGAAGAAGGCCCCTCCGGCGCCGGTCCAGGCCGCACCCGCTCCGGCCGCCGCGCCCGCGTTGGGCGACGACATGGACCCGGCCGACCGCACCGTGATGGTGCCGCTCGCCACCATGAAGAAGGAGGACGACCCCTGGTCCGCCCTCGTGGATGAGCTGGACAAGTAGTCGGCGCGGCTAGCGCCCAAAAACAAGGAGCGCGGTCCTCTCGGGCCGCGCTCCTCGTGTTTTCAGGGTCTGTGGATGCCTCAGAAAGCGGCTCGGGCCTCTCTCACCAGATCCCGGAAGTGCAGCGTGGCCACCACGTCCCGCAGGGCCACTACCCTACCGTTGGCCTGCGCCTGGGCCTGCCGCCACCGCGCCAGCAGGGTCCGCGCGGTCACATAACCGAGCACCATCGGGAACCCACCCGGGAGGAGGAACACCACCAGCGCCAGAACCATCCTCAACCACACCCACATGACGACGCACCTCAACGAAGACCGGAATGCCCGTTTTGGATGCACGTCGCATGCCCAGGGTGCGCAGAAAACTTCCCACCGTGTTTCCAGCAGGTTGCATACGGAGCAGGCTGTCGACGCGTCGCCGACACGTCGGGAACCCTGGCATTTTTGCCGCAGTCGGCACCGATCGCATCGGTTAAGTTCCGTTCGTGAGCGCACCTACGACATCCCCGCAGGGCCGTCCCTTCGCCAGCGTGGAGGACGCGGAGACCCGCCTGGAGCAGGTCGGCTACCTGTCCTCGCCGGAGATCGCCACGGCGTGCTTCCTGGCGGACCGGATGGACAAGCCCATCCTGGTGGAGGGCCCGGCGGGGGTGGGCAAGACGGAGCTGTCCAAGGCGCTGGCGCAGGCGCTGGGCCGGGAGTTCATCCGCCTGCAGTGCTACGAGGGGCTGGACGAGGCCAAGGCGCTCTACGAGTGGGAGTACGCCAAGCAGCTGCTCTACACCCAGCTCCTCCAGGACAAGATCGGCGAGATGGTGGGCGATGCGCGCTCGCTGGCGGAGGCCGCCGACCGGCTGGCCTCGGGCGACGCGGTGTTCTTCTCCGAGCGCTTCCTGCTGCCGCGGCCCATTCTCAAGGCGCTGCTGTCCGCGCAGCCGTCGGTGCTGCTCGTGGACGAGATCGACAAGGCGGATCCCGAGTTCGAGGCCTTCCTGCTGGAGGTGCTCTCGGACAACGCGGTGACGATTCCGGAGCTGGGGACGTTCAAGGCGAAGCACGTGCCTCGGGTGATCCTCACCTCGAACAACGCGCGCGAGCTGTCGGACGCGCTCAAGCGGCGCTGCCTGCACCTGCACATCGATTTCCCGGACCGCGAGCGCGAGCTGCGCATCGTCCGCTCGCGGCTGCCCCAGGTGGCCCAGACGCTGGCCGAGCAGGTGGTCGAAGCGGTGGCGGCCATCCGCAAGCTGGATCTGAAGAAGGCCCCCTCCATCAGCGAGACGCTGGACTGGGCGCAGAGCCTGGCGCTGCTCAACGCGGAGTCGCTGACGGCGGATCTGGTCGCCTCCACACTGAACCTGGTCCTCAAGTACGAGGGCGATATCGAGAAGGCGAAGGCCAACCTCTCGCAGATCGCCCAGGCCTGAGAAAAGTCGAGAATTGCCGCTTTGACGGGTCCAGCGGCATGTGAAAGAAGACCCGCGCGACTCTCCCCCATTCCGAATAAGGAACGACCATGAGCTCCACCTCGTCCGCCACGCTGCGCGCCAATCAGATCTGGATGGATGGCCAGTTCATGAAATGGGACGAGGGCCAGATGCACGTGATGACGCACGCGCTGCACTACGGCCTGGGCGTCTTCGAGGGAATCCGCGCCTACCGCACCCATGACGGGCGCATCGCCGTCTTCCGCCTGCGCGAGCACATCCAGCGGCTGGTGGACTCGGCGCACATCTGCATGCTGAAGCTGCCGTACACCACCGATGAGCTGGTGGAGGCGTGCGTCGAGTTGCTGCGCAAGCAGAAGGACATCTTCGCCAACGGCGCCTACCTGCGGCCCATCGCCTTCATGGGCGACGGCGCCATGGGCCTGGGCGCGGTGAACCCCACGCGCGTGGCGATCACCGCCTGGGACTGGGGCGCATACCTGGGCGAGAAGGGCATCCGCGAGGGCATCCGCGGCAAGGTCAGCTCCTTTACCCGCATGCACGTGAACGTGAACATGGTGCGCGGGAAGATCTCCGGCCAGTACGTGAACTCCATCCTCGCCAAGCGCGAGGCGGTGCTCGCCGGCTATGACGAGGCCATCCTGCTGGACATCAGCGGCTTCGTGGCCGAGGCCTCCGGCGAGAACATCTTCATGGTGAACAAGAAGGGCGTCATCAAGACCCCTCCCCTCTCCTCGCCCATCCTGGATGGCATCACCCGCGACACGGTGCTGAAGCTCCTGCGCGACAGCGGGCGCTACGTGGAAGAGGTGACGTTCACCCGTGACGCGCTCTACATCGGCAACGAGATCTTCTTCACCGGCACGGCGGCGGAGATCACCCCGGTGCGCGAGGTGGACAACCGGATGGTCGGCGACGGCAAGCCCGGCCCGGTGACGCAGTTCGTGCAGGAGACGTACTTCCGCACGGTCCGGGGCCAGGAGCCGCGCTACGCGGAGTGGTTGACCTACATCTAGTGGGACAAGGCCCGGGTTGCCTGGCCGCCCGGCACATTCATGCCGGGTTTCTCCAGATGGGTTAAAACCTCCCGGAGATGCGCCAGCCCGGCTACGCGGACAACAACCCCTTCAATCTCGAGAACCCGTCCATCCTCGACATCGCTCCGCCGGAGCCGAAGTCGCTGGAGGAGACGGGTCTCAAGATGGGCCTGCTCTCGGACATCGCCCTGAAGTACCTGTACTACTCGGGTACGGGCACGGGCATGTCGATCGCGGACGAGCTGTGCCTGCCGTGGACCGGCGTCATCGAGCGCGTGGTGGACTTCGTCGCCGCGGAGAAGCTGGTGGACCTGCGCGGCGGCAAGGGCTTCGGCCGCGCCTCGGTGGAGTTCGTGCTCACGGAGAAGGGGCGCGAGTACGCGCGTGACGCGCTCACGCGCACCACCTACGTGGGCCCGGCCCCGGTGCCCATCGAGCAGTACAACGCGCTCATCACCAGCCAGATCGAAGAGAACCCCGTTGTCAGCCGCGAAGAGCTGCTGATGGGGCTCTCGCACCTCACCGTCACCGAGGATCTGCTCGACAAGCTGGGCCCGGCGGTGAACTCGGGCCGCTCGCTGTTCCTCCACGGGCCTCCGGGCAACGGGAAGACGAGCCTCGCCGAGGCCATCTCGCGCATGTTCGGCGGCGAGGCGTACATCCCCTACTGCCTCGAGATCGACAATCAGATCATCAAGGTCTTCGACAACCTCAACCACGCCCCTGTCCCGCTGGAGATCGGCCGCGACAGCTCGGGCCGTCGGCAGACCTTCGAAATGGACAACCGCTGGCAGCTCTGCCGCCGGCCCGCGGTCATCGTCGGCGGTGAGCTGACGCTGGAGACGTTGGACCTCATCTACTCGGAGAGCGCCCGCTTCTACGAGGCCCCGTTCCAGGTGAAGGCCAACGGCGGCATGCTCCTCATCGACGACTTCGGCCGGCAGAAGGTCCACCCCACGGACCTGCTCAACCGGTGGATCGTCCCGCTGGAGAAGCGCATCGACTTCCTCACCCTGCACACGGGCAAGAAGTTCGAGATCCCCTTCGAGCAGCTGCTGGTGTTCTCCACCAACCTCGACCCCAAGGAGCTGGTGGACGAGGCCTTCCTGCGGCGCATCAAGTACAAGATTGAAGTGAAGAACCCGGAACAAGACACCTTCCGGGAAATCTTCGAGAGAGTGTGCGAGGCAGCGGGAATTCCCTATGTGGATCAGGCTGTCACGTACCTGATTGAGGGCTATTACAAGCCGCGAAACATGCAACTGCGCGCCTGCCACCCCCGAGACCTGGTGGCCCTCATCAAGGACGCGGCGCGCTACCGGCAAATCCCCCCGGCTTTGTCGAAGGATCTGCTCGACCAGGCGTGCGAGGTCTTCCTCGTCGATTTGTAGAGCGGGCTTTTCGTTGTCCTAAGCGCTCGGAATTTCTAGAATCACGGCCGAGTTGCAGACGTCGGCCGACCACCCGGTCCACCCTGGCGCTTCAGGAGCGGGTACGAAGGAGCCGTAGGTCCGTGAAGGAACGCTACCAAGAGATCGACGAGAAGAACGAGACGCTGCGTGACTACCTTGGCATCTTCAAGGAGAAGGCGCGCGAGTTCATCGACCGCTTCGAGATGTCGTGGATCTACCACGACGCAGCGCTCGAGGGCGTGGTGTACACGCAGCAGGAGCTGACGGCGGCGCTGTATCCGGGCCGCCTGCCTGCCGAGGCCTCGATGATGCCGGTGGTGCTCGAGGTTCGAAACCACAAGGCGGTCTGCGAATACATCCGCGAGGAGGCCGCCTCCAGCAAGAAGAACGCGCAGATCACGCTCACGCAGATCAAGCGCATGCACGACCTGTTCATCGGCAACACGCCCGAGGCACAGCAGGCGCGTGCGGCCACCGAGCGTCGGGAGCGCACGGAGAAGGAGCTGGCCAAGGAGCGCGAGCGCGCCGGCTTCCGCAAGGACATGCCGCTGCACCGCACGTACTTCCACGACATCTCCCAGCCGGCGAAGATCCAGCCCGCGCTGGAGAAGCTGGTGGACTACACCGCGAGCGCCGAGTTCCGGGAGTTCCACCCGATCAAGCAGGCGGCCACGGTGCAGCACATGTTCCTGCAGATCTTCCCCTTCACCGAGCACAGCGGGAAGGTGGGCAGGATGTGTACGAACCTGATTCTGCTGCGCAACAACTACATGCCGGCGGTCATCCACTCGATCGATCGGCAGAAGTACTACGAGTCCTTCCGCGGCCCGGTGTCGGGCTTCCGCACGCTGCTGATGGACGCCATCGAGAACTCGCTCGACAACGGCATCAAGTACTTCAAGGACCTCAACCGGCGGTACAAGGCCATCAACTAGCGCCGCCGTGTTGATTGGAGCTCACGAGTCCATCGCCGGAGGCGTGAGCCACGCCTTCGCGCGCGCCGAGGAGCACGGCGCTCGCAGCCTGCAGATCTTCACGAAGAACGCGCGCGGCTGGAGCGCGCCGGCGCTCACCGAGCAGGAGCGCCGCGCCTTCCGCGCCGAGGCCCGGCGCACCGGCCTCCCCTCCGTCGCCCATGGCAGCTACCTGGTGAACCTGGGCTCTGAAGACGCGACGCTGCGCGAGAAGTCGCTGGCGTGCGTGACGGAGGAGCTCACGCGCTGCGAGCGGCTGGGCATCACCTACCTCGTCATCCACCCGGGCGCGCATCCGGACGAGCGGAAGGGGCTCTCGCTGATCGCCGCCGGCATCGACGAGATCCACCAACGCACCCCGCGCTTCCGCGCTCGCCTGTGCCTGGAGATCACCGCGGGCCAGGGCAACTGCCTCGGCTGGCGCTTCTGGCACCTGGCGGAGATCCTCTCCCAGGTGAAGCGGGAGGACCGGATCAGCATTTGCCTGGACACCTGTCACCTGTTCGCCGCCGGGTATGACGTGTCCACGGAGCAGGGCTACGAGGCGGTGATGGCCGAATGCGACACCACCGTGGGCCTGGAGCGGGTAGGCTGCTTCCACCTCAATGACTGTAAGAAGCCGCTCGGCTGCCGGGTGGACCGGCACGAGGAGGTGGGCAAGGGGACAATCGGGCGTACGGCCTTCCGCTGCCTCGTGAACGATCCGCGCTTCGTCAACACCATTGGAGTACTGGAGACGCCGTTTCCGGAACGTTATGGGGAGAGCATCCGGCTCCTCGAATCCCTCCGCCGGACTCGGTAAAGAAGAGACCCCATGCCAGGCACACCCTCCGCCCACACCCGACGAGCCTCATCTACCGGGGAGTCCGCGGAACCTCCTGCACCACGCATCGCCCAGCTGCCCGCTCGCGACAAGCTCGAGCGCCTGCTGCGTGTGGCCCGAGGGAAGAAGAAGGCGCTCATTCTCACCCACGACAACCCGGATCCCGACTCCCTCGCCGCCGCGGTCACGCTCGCTCACATCCTGGAGCGTCGGGTGGGCATGGAGGCCCGGGTAGGGTACGGGGGCATCGTCGGCCGCGCGGAGAACATCGCCTTCGTGAAGGTGCTGCGGCTGCCCGTCTCCCACGTCTCGCAGCTGGACTTCGACGACTTCGATCTCTTCGGACTGGTGGACACACAGCCTCCCGTGGGCAACCACTCGCTGCCATCACGGTTGCCCGCGGACATCGTGATCGACCACCACCCGCTGCGCGACGAGAGCCTGCAGGCGCCGTTCGCGGACGTGGGCGGTGACTTCGGCGCCACCTCGACGATGGTGGTGGAGTACCTGCGCGCCGCGCGCCTGGAGCCCTCGGTGGAGGTGGCCACGGCGCTCTTCTACGGCATCAAGGCGGACACGAGAGATCTCGGCCGCGAGACGACGCAGACGGACATCGACAGCTACCTGTGGCTCTTCCCGCGCTGTGACAAGCATCTGCTGGGGCAGATCGAGCACCCGGAGCTGCCCGCGCGCTACTTCCAGTTGCACCACACGGCGATCGAGCGGGCCAAGGTGTACGGCACCGCCATCGTCACGGACCTGGAAGAGGTCTACACCCCGGACATGGTGGCCGAGGTGGCCGAGCGGATGATGTTCCTCGAGGGCATGAAGTGGTCGCTGGCGTATGCCACGTACCGCAATCAGCTCTTCGTGTCCCTGCGGGTGAAGGACCGCCGGATGAACGCAGGCAAACTGATCCGGGACATCTGCGAGGACTTCGGCGGCTCCTCGGGCGGCCATGGCAGCATGGCGGGCGCTCGGCTGCCGCTGTCGGGCCGAGCCAACCAGCGCAAGGCGCTCAAGCGCGAGCTGGTGAACCGGTTCCTGGAGGCGTTCGGCGTCGAGGATGAGCGGCCGGTCTCGCTGCTGACCGCGCAGGACGCGTGATCTACTGGGACTACAACGCGGCCACGCCGCTGCGTCCGGAGGTGGCGCAGGCGCTGGCCCGCGCGCTGACGGAGGGCGGCTTCGGCAACCCGTCCAGCGTCCACCGCGCCGGCCGTGAGGCCCGCGGGCGGCTGGATGCGGCGCGGGCCCGGGTGGCGCGAGTGCTGGGCTGCGAGCCGAAGGAGGTGTGCTTCACCGGCTCCGGCTCCGAGGCGGACGCGCTGGCGCTCAAGGGCGCCTTCCTCGCGCGGCCGGATCCGAACCGACGGCGCATCGTCTCCTCGTCCATCGAGCACCCAGCGGTGCTCGCCGCGCTGACGCAGTTGGAGAAGCAGGGCGCGGAGGTGGTGCGGGTGCGCCCCGGTGAGGACGGGCGCGTGCGCGCGGAGGCCGTGCTGGACGCGCTCACGCCGGCCACGGCGCTCTGCTCGCTGATGTGGGCCAACAACGAGACGGGCGTGGTGCAGCCGGCGGCGGAGGTGGCGCGGGCCTGCCGCCAGCGCGGCATCCTCTTCCACACGGACGCGGTGCAGGCAGCGGGGAAGCTGTCGCTGAGCCTGCGCGAGGTGGACGCGGACCTGCTGGCGCTCTCGGCATACAAGTTCGGCGGTCCCACGGGCGTGGGCGTGCTGGTGGTGCGCAAGGGCGTGGACGTGTTGGCGCTCACCCCGGGGCATCAGGAGGCCGGGCGCCGAGGGGGAACGCAGAACGTCCCCTACGCGGAGGCCTTTGCCCTGGCGCTGGAGCTGGCCCAGGCGGAACAGGAGGCCTCCTCCGCCCGGGTGGGCGCGCTCCGCGACGCGTTCGAGCGCGCGGTCCTCTCGCGCATCCCGGATGTCACCGTGAATGGCGGTGGCGTGCTCCGTGTGCCGAACACCAGCAACCTGCGCTTCCAGGGCGCCGATGGCGAGGCGCTCCTCATCGCGCTGGATCTGGAGGGCATCTGCGTCTCCTCAGGCTCGGCGTGTGCCTCGGGCACCCTGACGCCGTCGCATGTGCTCACCGCCATGGGGCTCACGCCCGCGCAGGCCCACGGCTCGCTGCGCTTCTCGCTGGGCCCGGGCACCACCGAGGCCGAGGTAGAGCGCGTCGTGGAGGCGCTCTGTACCCACGTGCCTCGCGCCCGGGCGCTCGCGGCGCAGGAGCTGGCGTGAGGCGTGCCGCCGCCCTGCTCGCCGCGCTGGCGATGGGGGCGTGCGGCGATCCCGAGTGTCCTGCCGTACCGGTGACGTTGCCTTCGGCCTCCACTTCCCTGCCCTGGGTGGCCGACGCGCCTCCGGGTACGGTGTTGACGCGCGTGGGCGAGCGTGAGGTGCCGCTGCTGCTGGACACGGGGTTTCCTCGCACCTCCCTCTCGATCTCCACGCTGGCGGGGCAGGACAACACCCGCGCCAGACTGGAGCTTGGCCCCGTGCGAGCCGGTCCCTTCAGGGTGGAGCCACTGCTCGCGCCGCTCGGGCTCCAGGGCATCGTGGGCGCGGATGTGCTCTCCCGGCTCCCCCTCTCCTTCGAGCCGCGCCGCCGCGAGGTGGTGCTGCACCCGGCCTTCGCGCCCGACGCCGCCGGAACCCCGCTGGATGTCGTCACGCCCCCGCGCTGCCAGGACAAGAGCCTGCCGCTCCTGCTCGTGAGCGGGACGGTGGAAGGCGAAGCGGCCACCTTCGTGCTCGACACGGGGGCGACGGGGACCTTCCTTCGCTCCTCGCGAACGGAGGCCTTGTCCTCCCGTGCCCGCCTGGAGGGAATCCGCCTGCAGACGGGCTTCGCGGGGCTGACCCAGGCCTCCGCTGTGCGCGCGCGCTCGCTGTCGGTCGGCGCGGCCGAGACACACGGCACGCCCCTGCTGTTCGCCTCGGCCGTGGACGCGCAATTGGACCGGCTGGAGGCCGAGATGACCGCCGCGTGTGGCGAGGGCTGCAAGCCTCGCGCGCTGGACGGTTTCCTGGGCTGGAGCTTCCTGCGCGAGTTCCGGGTAGGGCTCACGGGAGGCGCTTCCGCGAGCGAGGCCCGCACGCTGGGCCTGTCCCGCCTGGAAGCACAGGACCACTGGCAGCGCGACTACGTGGGCGTTGGCCTGGTCTTCCAGCCGAGCGACTCGCCCCTAGGACTGCGCGTCGAGGGCTTCCTGTCCCCCTCCCCCGCCCGAGAGGCAGGCATCGAGGCCGGAGACATCTTGGTGGCGGTGGATGACACACCCATCGCCCAGGCGCCCTCTCCGTGGGCACCACCGGGAACCTCGGTGCAGGTGACGCTGGAGCGAGCCGGGCAGACGCGCACCGTCACCCTCGAGGTGCGCGACCTGCTCCCGGATCCGCCCTGAGCTACCAGCCCTGGTCCGGCAGGGGCTTGCGGACCTCGCCGGGAGGCTGGCCGTACCCCGGCATCCCCTCCTTGGCCTTGTCCGCGTTTTCAGCGGGCTTCTCGCGCTCCGCGCCGGCCTCACGGGGCCGCTCCTGCTCCTGCTTGCGCTCCTTCGGGTCGGTCGCCATCGCATCCTCCGTTCGCGTGTGGGACAGCCACGAAGAAAGCTCGGCACCCGGTGCGGGGCAGGCTCGCGGTCCTCCACGCCCGACGGCAGGAGGCGCTACCGGCAAGGGGCTCCATCTCCTCCCCGCCAGGCAGCCAACGGAGCGTCAGTCGCTGGTGCCGAAGAGCCCGCGGACGACAGCAGCGATGGCCAACGGCGTGCCCACCAGCTCGTCGTAGTGCGGCGTGAGCGACTGGGCGTAGGACTCCGCCGTGGGGAAGCGATCCTTGATGTGCGCGGCGAAGCCCCGCGCCACGAGCTCCTCCAGCAACTCGGGGACCTCGGGACGCAGCGCGTGGATGGGCCGGTAGCGGCGGTGGCGGATGTTGAAGAACACCTCCTCCGGCGTGTTCCCGGTGAAGGGGCGCTCCAGCGTCAGCAGCTCGTAGAGCACCACCGTGGCGGCCCACAGGTCCGCCTCCGGCGTGACGATGCCCCGGAGCGACTCGGGCGACAGGTAGTACGGCTTGCCGAGCACCTCGCCGCCATCGCGCGAGCCATCGAAGAACACCCGCGCCACGCCAAAGTCGCCCAGCTTGATCTCCCCGAGCCGGGAGATGAACAGGTTGGAGGGCGACACATCACAGTGGACGATGCCCAGCGCGTCTCCGCTCGAGCCGGAGGCGGTGTGCGCGTACGCCAGCGACTCCAACAACACCTTGGCCAGGTACACGGCGAAGTCGATGGGCAGGGGGATGCCCCGCTGCTTGCAGCGGCGGAGGATCTGCGCCAGGTCCTTGCCGTCCACCAGCTCCATCACGATGTAGTAGGTGCCCTCGGCGATGCCCACGTCCAACACCTTGACGATGTTGGGGTGGTCCAGCTGCGTGGACAGGTCCGCCTCGCGGATGAAGCACTCGACCGAGGCGGGGTCCCCCGTGAGCGAGGGCAGCAGCCGCTTCACGGCCACGTCCCAGCCCTCGTACTTCCCGGAGAGCACGCGCGCCCGGAACACCTCGGCCATGCCTCCCTTGCCGAGCGGCGACAGGAGCTCGTAGTTACCGAAGACCCGAGTCGTACGCGGCGTCAGAGGCGTGCTCACGGCTTCTGGGTTCCAGGGCCTACCGTTCCACGGGTTTGAGCGGCCGCCTTATCACGCGACTTCTTCAGCAGCTCCTGGAACTCCGGCAGCTCGCCCAGGAGCTTCTTCGGGATCGGGTCCACCTCGACGACATCGTGGAGCGGATAGTTGGCCTTCACGGCCTGACGCATGAACTCCATCGCCCGCTTCTTGTCGCCGTTCTGCGCGTGGGCGCACCCGAGCACGTAGAACAGCCCCGCGTGCCGGGTGGAAGAGACCTTCGCGTTGGCCACGCGCGAGCGCTCCAGATCCTGGATGGCCTCCTTCACCTGGCCCAGCATGAGCCGGCTCGAGCCCCGCCCCATGTACGCCGGCCAGTTCTTGTCCCCGGGATCGTGCGCCAGGCTGATCTCGAACTGCTGCGCCGCCTGGACGTAGTTCTTCTCCTTATAGAGCTTCTCGCCCAGCTCGCTGGCCTGCTTCGCCGCCTCGGCGTTGCGCCCACCGCGCTTGTTGGCCAGCGCCGACGCGGAGCTGCCGCCCGCGCTGGGGCTGGTGACCGCGACGGGAGTGCTGCCCGCGCTGGGCGCAGGTGGGGCGGCGACCATCTCCTCCGGGGCCGCCTTGCCCGCCGGCTGCAGGATGAACCGCCCCTCCTTCACCACCGGGGACTCGCAGCCCTCGCGCAGGCGCACATGCGCCACGAGCGCCCGGTCCTCCTCGTTGTAGAAGGCCAGGAGGGGGTAGGTCTGCACCTCCGGACACTGGGGGCCCGTCTGGCACACCGTCAGCCGCCCCACCAGCACCGGCCCCTGGAAGTCACCCTCCAGCACCCGACGCGGCGCGTCAAGCCGACAGTCCCAGCCCTCTCCCGCCGTGCCGGTGAGCCGGTCGCCCTCGGAGACCAGCTCCAGCGAGCCGGACGCCTCGACACGATGGCTTCCAGAGAGCATCGGCCCGGCTTGGGCCAGGGCAGGCGCCAGGAAAAAGACCACCGCGAGCGCGGTTATGAATGATACGGGCGCCATCGGGAGGTAGGGCCGGCGCATCATAGGTGGCAGCCACCCGCGTTGTAAACGCGCGCGGGACACCTTGACCCGGCCGGGCCCCGTCCTTATCATTTCTCCTGCGTATTGCAGGGTTTCTCCAGCAAGTTCGAGGGTTTAAGAGACCTTATTTTCAGGTTGTACAAAGGCTGTCCCCTGCGGGGCGCGTGATGCCCAGCAGAAATTCGAACCGATACGTCCATCACGGGGTCCGTTTCGGGTTCCATGCGCAAGCCCTCCCCCTCGCGGGGCAGAGGGAAGCCTACGGAGCCATGACTTTGGTCCCCACCTGGCTTTTTAGGGTTCAATGGACGCTAGGCACACGGCCATGCGGCGGGGGACTTTTTCTGTGGAGCGGCAGGCGGTGAGCGAGACGGTGGCGACAGACGAGGCGGCGAAAAAGCAGGGCCTGCGCGAAGAGTTGACCGCGCGGCGCAAGGCAATGACGCCAGACCTCATCGACGGGCGTGGGTTGAAGGTGCAGTCTCGGTTCCTGGCATCGCCGTACTATCACAAGGCCAGGACGGTGGCGCTGTATGCGCCCATCCGCGGAGAAGTGCCTACACGAGACATCCTGATAGCGGCGCTGCAAGACGAGAAGGTCGTCTGCTACCCGCTGTCACATGTCCATGGGCGCATCCTCTCCTTCCGAGCCATCAAATCGGAGGCCGAGCTGGAGCCGGGACGGCTGGGGGTGCGCGAGCCCTCCAACTCCTCGGATCTCATCCCGGTCGACCAGATCGATCTCTTCGTGGTGCCCGGGCTGGGCTTCACGCGGGACGGCAAGCGGCTGGGACGCGGAGGTGGCTACTACGACGCCACCTTGAGAGCGGCCTCGGCGCGCAGCCGGCGCATCGGCCTGGCGTTCAATGATCAGATCGTCTCCTGGTTGCCGACGAACGGGGACGACGTGGACATGGATCTGGTGGTGACGGAGTCCGAGTCCCTGCGCGGCACGTACCGCGATTGGGACTTCCTGGACACGTAGCCAGAGGCTTCTGTTGTCTTCTGAGATGGGGTGGGCAGGCCAGTGTTGCTGGCGGCTCACCCCTTCTCTTTTGGCAGGCAGAAGGACGCCGCCCTGACCTGGCTTTCGGGTAAGGTGCGACGCGTCATGACCCAGGACCTGCTGCGTAAGGCGACTCCCGAAGAGCAGTTCGACGAAGTGACTCGCGGCACCGTGGATCTCCAGGTGGCCGAAGAGCTGAAGAAGAAGCTCGAGCGCTCGTACCGGGAGGGCAAGCCCCTCATCATCAAGGCGGGGTTCGATCCGAGCCGGCCGGACCTGCACCTGGGGCACTCGCTGCTGCTCACGCGCATGCGGCGCTTCCAGGACTTCGGGCACACGGTGGTGTTCCTGATTGGCGACTTCACGGCGCTGATTGGTGATCCCTCGGGCAAGAACGTCACGCGGCCTCCCCTCACCCGCGAAGAGGTGAAGGTGAACGCGGAGACGTACAAGGAGCAGGTCTTCAAGGTGCTGGACTCGCACCGCACGGTGGTGCGCTTCAACTCCGAGTGGCTCGACACGCTGGGCACCGAGGGGATGATCCGGCTCGCGTCGCGCTACTCGGTGCAGCGCATGCTGGAGCGCGACGACTTCAAGAAGCGCTTCCGGGACAACCGCTCCATCGCGATCCATGAGTTCCTGTACCCGCTGCTGCAGGGCTACGACTCGGTGGCGCTCAAGTCGGACGTGGAGCTGGGCGCGACGGATCAGCTCTTCAACCTGCTGGTGGGTCGGCAGTTGATGAAGGAGCAGAACATGGAGCCCCAGGTCATCATGACGGGGCCGATCCTGGAGGGCCTGGACGCGAAGCTGGTCGACGGGAAGATCTTCGGCGACAAGATGTCCAAGAGCCTGGACAACTACGTGGGCGTCAGTGAGTCGGCCGAGCAGATCTTCGGCAAGCTGATGAGCATCACGGACGACTTGATGTGGCGCTACTACGAGCTGCTGTCGCGCAAGCCGCTGAAGGAGCTCCAGGAGATGAAGGCGGCGGTGCAGTCGGGGCAGACGCACCCGAAGGCGGCGAAGGTGGCGTTCGCACAGGAGATCGCCGCGCGCTTCCAGGGAGAGGAGGCCGGGAAGAAGGCGGCGGAGGCCTTCGAGGCGCGCTTCGCGAACAAGCAGCTCGACACGGAGAGCCTGTCACTGGTGGAGGTGGCGATGGCGGGCGCGGCGAAGGTGCTCGTCACGAAGGTGCTGCCGGAGACGAAGCTGGTGGCCTCGGCGACGGAGGCGCGCAAGCTGATGGCCCAGGGCGGCGTGCGGGTGAACGGGGAGAAGGTGACGGACCCGAAGGCAGAGCTGGGGCCGGGCGAGTACCTCGTGCAAGTGGGCAAGCTGAAGGCGGCGAAGGTGAAGCTGGCGTAGCGGCGCGGCCTCGCGCGGGTGAATAAGCCAGGCCGGATGCGGTCCAAGCATCCGAGCCCGTGGCTCAAGGCTTCAGCCCTCCCAAGGTATGCTCCCGCGCGCCATGCTGCGTCTCCTTGCCCTGCTGCTGACCCTCTCCCTTCCCCTCTCCGCGCTGGCGGGCCCAGGGGCCTTCGTCTCCTCCACCCGAGTCGAGGCGGTGGACCAGCCGGAGTCGAAGAAGGTCGTCTTCACCGTGGAGCCGGACACGTCCTACCCGCTCCTCAAGAAGGGCGGGCCTGGGCGCAAGTGGTGCAAGCTGAAAGGCACCACGGCCGAGGGCTGGGTACTCTGCGACGGCGCGGAGGAGACAGCGGTGTCGGCGCAGCCGAGCGCGGTGGCGCTCGCGGCGGCGGACAAGCAAGTGAAGGTCGAGGCGGTGCCAGCGGTGGCGCGCGCCGCCTCGGGTTGCGCGACGACGTGCAACAGGCCTCCTCTCTTCTCGAAGCCCCCTGCCCTATCGGCGCTGGACCGGGAGGTCCTCGCGCTCTGCCCGGCGCGCCCGGACGTGTCGGTGAGCGCGGGGGACGTGCAGCGCTTCTTCTCCAAGCACTATGACGATGCGCGCATCCAGCGGGCGCTGGCGGCGGCCGGACGCACGCGCCAGGGCTCCGGCTCGAAGCAGGCCAACATCGAGTGGCTCACGAGCCTGTGGGTGAGCACGGGACCGCGCAACGCCTTCACGCACGTCTTCTGCGGCGACGACTGGCAGAAGGGGCCCATCGGCGGGCTGCACTTCCTGCCCCGCTACGCGCAGCTCGAGGCCGAGGGGAAGCTTTGCTACGACGGCCCGGCGCGCGGCGGTGAAGCGCTGAAGGGTGACCAGTACCTCATCACCTTCCGCGGCGTGGCGCCGTGGTCCTGCGGCGAAAAGAAGATCGGCGGCTTCCCGCGCTCCGAGGACGCGGTGAGCATCGCGGCCATCGGCACCCGGGCCTTCGTGCGCTGCTGCGCGCGGGATGGGGCCAAGAAGGAGGGCGGCGTCTACTCCGCGAAGGACCTTGGCGGCACTTCGTGGCAGGTCTACTGCGGCACGCGCAACGGTACCTACGGCATCGCCACGCTCTACCCCACCACCGATCGCCCCACCTGCTCCGAGTAGATTGAACTCGGAGTGCTCGTGCCCCTCTGCGCGAGCGTCCTCCTGCTTCGCAAGGAGGGCCTGCACCCCGGACGTCGCGCACTCCTGCTCGGAGGACTGGGGCTCGTGGCCCTTGCCCTCACGGCGTGGGCCACGAGCCTGTCTCGCTTCTAGCGGGCGCTGCCCACGGTGAGCACCGCGCCCGTCGAGTAGGCGGTGAACTCCGGTGCGTACATGGACTGCACCGTCGCGGGACCCACGCGGAACGTGCCCGCCATGTTCGCCCTCAGCCGGTACTTGAACGTGTACTCACCCACCGGCAGCCACTCGAAGAAGAAGTTCGTCCCCGAGTCCCGCGTCTCCTCGTACCAGACGATCCCCAGATCCCACTTGTGCCGGGACACCGCGCTCTCCGGCTCCAGTCCCGCCGCGCGGGGATCTCTCAGATGCACGTACTCGGCCGCGTGCTTCGTGCGCAGCGAGAGTTGCACCTCGACCTCGTCGCCCGGACTCAGCTTCGCCCCTTCCGCCAGCGGCTGGAGCACCGCCTCCTTCCCCTCGCGCACGCGCAGGAAGTAGCGCCGCGACACCTGGAAGAAGTCCCCGCGGTCCTCCGTGGGCAGCTTCTCCGTGGAGAAGTGCCACGTCGCCGAGGCGAACGCGAAGCCCTTCGTCGTCTTCTCCACCACCACCGTGCTGCTCTTCACCGGATCCACCTCGGGTCCGGGGATGAGGACCTGGTTCTTCTTGCCCGTGTACTTGTCCGGCTCGAAGACGAACTCCACCGACTTGTCCCCCACTGTCACCTTCGCGTCCTCGCGGACGCCCAGCGCCCCCTCCTGCTCCAGGTACTTCACCAGCGCGTAGATGGACTCCGCCGTGGCCCGCGTGGACTTCCAGTGGTTGAGCTTCTTGTCCAGCAGCAGCCACTGCACCAGCCCGTCCCGCCGCGCATCCTTGGGCTTGAGCTCGGTGAGCGTGCGCAGCGCGAAGGCATGCGTCTCCGTGGTGTCGTTGTACCAGAGCCAGCTCCGGTCCTCGGCCGCCCAGTACGTGCCCAGCTCCGGGCTCGTCTTCGCCGAGTCCATCACGCTCTCCCACACCCGCTCCGCGTCCTGCGTGCGCCCCGCCCGCTTGAGCGTCAGCGCCAGGTAGCCCTTGAGGTATGGCGAGTGCTTCTTCCAATGCTTGAAGGAGAACTCGAGGATGCGCTTGCGCTCCTCCGTGCTGAGCGCCTCGCCCGTGTAGCTGTTGTCCGGGAAGCTGGAGGCCACGTAGTTGAGGAAGGTGAGGAACTCCCAGCCCCGGTCCTCCTTCATCATCTTGTTGGCGTACTCCTCGCGGTAGTGGCGCGCGAGGTAGCTCCACGCCTGCCGCACCATGTCGGTGGGCACCTCCACCTTGTACTCGGCCGCCCGCGCCAATCCGTGGGTGATGTAGAGCGTCATATAAGGAGACGGAGGGCCCCCCGGCCACCAGGGGAAGCCGCCGCTCGACGTCTGGGCCTTGCGCAGCTTCGCCAGGGAGGCCTCGCGCTCGGCCTTCGCCACCGCCGGGTCCAGCACCTTCACCAGCGGGAGCCCCGTATCGGCCCCGCCCTGCGCCTCCTGCAGCCAGGGCGTCTCCTCCAGGCTCATCTTCCGGTTCGGATCGGCCGCGTCCCACGTCTCGAAGCGCGTGGGCCGCGCGCTCATGTCCTTGGCCATCTTCGCCACCGCCGGGTACTGGCCATAGAGGCTGGAGACGATGCCCGTGGAGACGAAGCGGTTGAGCGTCTGCTCCGTACACTCGTACGGGTAGTCCACCAGGTACGGCAGCGCCTGGAGCGCCGAGTAGAAGAGCTGCGCGTCCACGGTGACGACGAGCTGCTCGTTGATGCGGCTTGGGTCGTCATTGCGCTTGAGGTCCTCGAAGCTCATCACCTTGCGGTCCTTGCCGCGCAGGGTGACGAAGCGCGACTGCGCCAGGTGCATGCGTCCGGGCAGCACGGGCAGCGGGCGCAGCTCTCCGTCTCCCAGGTTGCCGGCGCGCGCGGTGACGCGGAAGGCCACCGAGCCCACCTTCGACGGCGTCGACAGCGGGAAGCGCAGCGAGGTCCCCTTGCCCGGCTCCACCGTGAAGGACTGGCTGGCCGTGGAGACACCGAAGCTGGAGAGCACGCTCTTCTCCGTCACGGTGTCGAGGATGTCCAGCGTGAGGGTGCCCTGCTGCCGCTGCTCGCTGGCGTTGTTGACCACCACCTCCAGCACCGCCTTGTCGCCCTCGCGCAGGAAGCGCGGGACGTAGGGCCGCACCATCAGCTCCTTCACGCTGCGCGCCGTGCGCTGCACCGCGCCGCCCTTCAAGTCGCGCGTCACCGCGTGGACCCAGGAGCTCCAGGCCGTCACCGAGTCCGGCACGGTGAACTCCAGCGTCGCCGAGCCGTCCTTGCCCATCAGCAGCTGGGGAATCCAGAAGGCCGTCTCCGCGAAGTTCGAGCGCGGCGGCTCCTGGGCTGCCTTCTCGGCGGGTGGAGCCGCCTTCCCCCCCAGCAACCCGAAGGCCGAATCGAGCTCGCTCTGGATGGGCTGCACGTTCCCCGCGAGGGTCTCCGTCGGCGGGCTGCCGGGCGGTGGCGGTGGCGGTGGCGCCATGGGGGCTGCTGCCGACGGGAGTGCCTCCGCACGCGCCATATTCTGATGGAGGACGCGACGCCTCCCTGGACCGCCGATGGCGTACCCCTCCTGGAAGCGGAGGCTGTCTTCCACCGGCGCGCTCCAATGGCGCACCTCGCCCAGACCCTGACCGTAGACCCAGCGCATGACGCCCACCCCAATCGAGGAGCGCAGGTCCACGCCGCTCGCCTGGGAGGGGTAGAGCCCGACCACCGAGGGCGGCACATGGGGGGCGAAGAGATCCAGCGACTGATCGTACATGTACGCGAGCAGCTCGGCGGCCCCCGCCTCCACCTTCGCGCCCTTGGGGCCCTTCACCGTCACCCGCCATGTCTCCTTCGCGCCGGGGCGCATGCGGTCCCGGAACGTCGTGAACTCGAGGCTCAGCTCCTTGTCGTCGTACGGCACGTGGACCGGCTGGGCGAAGCGCAGGAACTGGTAGTCGCGCACGCCCACCAGCACCACGGTGAAGCCGCCGCGCATCTGCTCCGTCACCGGCAGCTCGACGAGCGGCGAATCCTTGCCGCGCGTGAGCACCTGCCGATGGATGCGCTGCTCTCCCCGGTACAACTCCAGGAACAGCATCTGCCCCTCGAAGCCGGAGAACGCGAGCAGGCGCGCCTTCTCCCCCACCCGCACCAGCTCCCGCTCGAGCTTCAGCATCGCGGGCAGCGCGATGGGCGCCGTCGCTCCGGCCACGAGGAACTCGCGCGTGGTGGTGAACTTCTGGCCGAAGGCATCCACCGTCTCGTACCGCAGGCGGTATGCGCCCGGCTTCAGCGCGGGCAGCGTTACCCGCGCCAGCCCTTGCGCGTCATGCTCCGCCGTGCCCTTCACCTGCTCCGCCCCGTCTCCCCAGGCGCGCAGGCTCCGGTCGGGAGAGGCGTCCTCGGTCCACCTCGGCCGGAGCTTGTCGCCCTCCGTGGTGATGGCGCCCTCCTCCTGGGGCGGTGCTCCCGGGCTCGGCTCGATCGGCTCCTCCGAGGGGAGCAGCGGCTGCGAGGGCTGCTGGAGCGCCACGAGCGACCAGCTGCCCTTGCCCGGCTGAGGCACTCCGTCCAGGTTGGAGCGCACCAGCCGGACCTCCGCAGGCGTTCCCTCGCGGAAGAAGCCCAGGTCCGTCTCCACGCGCGCCTCCACCGCGACGAAGCCCAGGCGGAACGCCCGGCTCGCCGAGCGCGTCTCTCCGCCCTCGTCCGTCGCGTCCGCCTCCACGCGGTAGCGCCAGCTCACCTCGGGAGTCTTCGCGGCGCGCTCGTCCGCCTCGGGGGTGAAGGTGAGCTGGAAGGAGCCATCCTCCGTCAGCGGGGACGTGCCCGTGGCCACCACCTGCCGAGCCCCACCGATACGTCCACGCATCGGTCCTCCATGCCACCACCACCACGGCAGCACTGGCTCGCGGGACACGCGCCAGCGCACCGAGCCACTCACCACCGGCAGCCCGAAGTAGTAGCGGGCCTCGCCCCGGAACGTGGCCGGCCGGTTGAGGCGCAGCGGGGAGTCCGAATCCTTCAGCGTCACCTCGAAGGTGGGCCGCTTGTACTCCTCCACCTGCACATCGGCGCTGCCTTGCGGCTCGGTCCCCACGCGCCAGTTCCCGAGCACCCGGCCCGGGGGGATGGTGAACTCGCCCGCCACCGTGCCGAAGGAGTTGGTGCGCACCTTGCGCTGCTCGACGACCTGGTTGTTCGGGTCATACAGCGACACCGTCACCGGCAGGTTCTCCTGCGTCTTGTAGCGCGCCTGCTGCCGGCTGCCCTGGAAGGCCACCACCTTCCAGAGGATCTTCTGCAGCGGCCGGTAGATGCTCCGATCGGTGAAGACCAGCGTCTGGGACGAATCCGGCTCCTTGTAGGGCTCGTAGAAGGACACCTGCGACGGCAGCAGCAGCGCGTCGCGCCCTCGCCCCACCACGACGATGAAGGCCTGGTAGCCCTTCTCCTGCTGGCGCTGGAAGGTCACCATGCCCTGGGCATCGGTCTTCGCGCGCTGCGCCTCCTTGTGGCCACGCTGGTAGTCCGTCAGGAAGAGGCGGACCTCGGCTCCGGGAACAGGCCGGCCCTTGTCGCCACCCACCACCCGGACCTCGATGCGGTTGCCCTGATCGCTCCGGACGATGGCGGTCAGCGGCGTCACGGTCATGAACACCCCGCGCACGTGGTTGCCCTGCTCCGCGAAGTCCTCACGCGCGGAGGCGACGATGAAGTAGAGGCCCGGCTGCGTGAGCGGCGGAGTGACGAACGTGCGGTGCTCCCGGAAGTCCGTCGTCGCCGGCAGCGCCGCGCTCCAGGAGGCCTCGGGCTTCTCCTGCCGGACGAGCCGCTGCAGCGCGGCCCCGTTGGGCATCAGGTCATACTCATCCGCGCTGGAGATGCGCTTCTCCAAGTCATAGGCGTAGGCGCGGAAGTACAGGGTCGGCAGGTTTCGGTGCATCACCTCGAGCGAACGCTTGCGCGGGCCGTCCGAGGACATGCCCTGCAGGGAGAACTGCGGCGCCTCCAGCATGCTCACCAGCGAGTCGCAGCGCTGCGCACCCAGGCTGTTCGGGTAGGCCGCCACTCCCGCCTTCGCCACCGTGTGCGCACGAATCAGGTGGCCTGAGTCTCGCTCCAGCTCCGCCAGCAGGCCCTGCCCCATCGCCCACCACGGCACGTTGCGGAAGCCCTCCAGGTGCGCGACGAGGTGCTGACGGATGCGCGCGCGATCCTCTTCCTCCGAGAAGGCGGTGTGGAGCCGCTGGTAGCGCGCCAGCCGCGCCTCCAGCTCCGCCTCGCGCCGCTTGCCACCGCGGTGCCAGGCCTCCAGGTCCCCGAGGACGACGGCCATCTTCATCAACGGGTGGACCGCCGGATCGGTCAGCTCCACCGAGGGGATACCCGAGAGCAGCGCGTCCAGTTTGAGCTGATAGAGCTCGTGCGACTGCTCCGGTCGCCATGCCGAACTGTCCACCAGCAGGCCCACCCATAGGTAGGCGACGGCGTCCCGCATCGTGCTCCGGATGCCCGCCGGGTAGGTGTTCGGCTGGATGTACTCGGAGAGGGACTGGACGGGCGCGTTGCCCAGCCGCTCGCGGTCCTTCCACACCTCGGCGAAGGCGCGGTGGGCCTCGGTGATGATCTGATCGTACGTCCACGACTTGAGATCCACCGGCCCCGAGGAGACGACGCGCTCGCGCTGACGCATCTCCCACCCGTAGGCATTCGCGTAGATGCTCAGGGTCTGGGCATAGAAGAGCTGCAGCACCGTGCGGGGAACGCTCCCCTTCGGCCACGGCTGCTCGCGCAGGAAGCGCACCGACGTCTCATACCCGTGCAGCGCCGTGCGAATCTGCACCGTGCGGACGAGGGCCCGCGCCCACTCGTCCTCGTCCGACTTCGCCCGGGCCTGAGTCAGCCGTGCCTCGGCACCTTGCGCCGCCGCCTCGAACTTCTGCTCGTTGATGAGCTGGTCGATCTCCTTCCACGAAGGCGGCGCCTTGGCCTGCGCGTGCGCGGGGACGGCGAGGCTCAGCGAGGCGAGGAGGAACAGCGGGAGGGCAGAGGCCAAGAACCGGTGGAGCAGTGCCATGGGCGGCACTCTATGCGCTCGGCCCTCCCGTGTTGCGAAGAACCCGCGTTAAAGGCGCACGGGTTCTCTGGAGCAATCCGCGAGCCCCTCCGGTGGCACGTAATAGGCCTCCACGGTGCCCCCCGCCACCTGGGGGATCTGGGCCTGGAACCGGCCCTTGGCCACCTCGAGGGTCTGGTACTTCTTCTCCTGCTTCTTTCCGCGGCCCGTGGTCACGCTGAGGATGACCTTCCCGCCTCGCACGGGCTTGCCGTCATCGACGGTGACGATGGTGCCTCGAACGACTCCGTCCCGTACCTCGAAGTCCTCGAACCGCGTGGCGCGTCCGGTGGCCACCTGCGCCTGCGCCCCGCCCAGCACCTGGATGGCATGGCGGGGAGTGTCGCGGGGATCCTCGATGAACGCCGTCAGGCCCACGTTGTTGGGCTTGCCCCCGAACTCCCGGAAGATGCGGCGCTCCTGCTGCTCCTTCGATGGCTGGCGAGGATCGAAGGCGAACTCGTACATCACCTTCACCCGGCGCGTCTCTCCCGGATTTAACGTCAACCACGCCGTCTCCAAGTAGGTGCGGTAGGCGGGATTGTTCTGCCCGGCGACGATGAAGATGCGGGTCCGCAGCGGGTACGGATTGCCGACCTCCATGAAGCTCACCTCCCGCGTGGCGGGCGAGGCGGTGCGGGAGATGAACCGGTCGTAGTTCGACTGCGCCAGGTTGTTGAGCTCGGTCATCTCCACCACGGAGGGGTTGGTGGGGTTCTGGTACAGGGGGATGCGGGCGATGACGCAGAAGTGCCCCTGGTTGGGAGGCGTCCACGTGGTGGAGAACTCAACCGTGGCGCCCGCTGCCACGTCGCGCACATCCGTGCCCAGGAAGGTCTCCGGAGTACCTCCGATGTTGTAGTTCTTCACGAAGAAGTTGACCCGCACGCCGGGCGCATCCAGCGAGCCGTTGTTCTTCACTCGGGCGATCACCGTGTTGGTGTTGCCCTCCCACGGAACATTGAACCAGGCGGGGTTCGCCTGATTGCGCACGTTGCGCACCTCGATGTCCGGGCTCTGCCACTGCCGGTCCGGGCTCGCGGGCCAGGGGCGGATGGAGGGGTCTGGCCGGCTGTTCACCCCGTAGCGGATGCGCACTTCGGCTTTGGTGCCGTCCTCGCCGCTCACGTCCACGCGGAAGTCCGTGGGGAAGACGGGGTCCGTCGTGTCCGTCTCCTCGTAGTCCTGACCGTTGCCCAGCACGCTGCCATCCCCGTCCCCGTCGTTGTTCAGCAGCAGGATGGCCGGGCGGGCGATGGGCGGCGAGAAGGGCCCCGACACCACATCCGTGCCCAGCACCCGGCTGTCGGTCGGAAGGTTCCGGTCCGCGATCTGGGTGACCTGACCGGCGCGGTACTCGAAGTAGTAGTTCCAGCCATCGGCCAGGCGCACCTCGATACCCCGCTTGCGCCCCGCCGGCAGCGTCTGTGCCTCGGCTGGGTGCAGGGTGATGGTCTGATCCACCGGCACGCCCATGGAGACGAAGTTGAAACTCTGCACCGCCGCAGCCGGCACCCAGCCCAGCATCATCCGATGGGAGAGCGAGAAGTGGGGGAGCGGGTCATCGGCGTCCATCATCTCCCAGGCCCCCGGGTTCCTGCCGGGCACCGAGGGCGCGTACTGATCGCCGAGCCCGAGGTTGTGCCCCAGCTCGTGCGCCAGGGTCTCGTGGATCTCCCGGGTATCCGTCACGCCCCACTCGTTGGGCATGGAGATGACTCCGTAGTTCTTGTTCCCCTCGGCCGTCGTGTAAGGCCCCCAGTTGCCGATGGAGGCATAGGGCCAGGCGGCCCGGGGCGTGGCCCCCGTCACCGGCTGCGATACGCACAGCAGGGTGTCGAAGTTGTTGTAGTTGATCAGCCCATCGCCCGCCGTGAAGCAGGCCTGGTAGTAGGTGCCCTTGGGTGAATTGTCCGCGTTGAAGTAGTCGTCGTAGCTGCCGGGGAGCTCGACCGGGCCGAAGACCTCCGCCGAGAGCGTGAACGCTCCGTAGGAGACCTCCTGGTAGAACTGCCGCGTGCTGCGCGTCACTCCGCCGTCCGTCACCCCGTTGACCACTTCGTTGAGCCAGCGATCGCGGTGGGCCTGCAGCGTCGCGGCGTCGGTGGTGAAGCGCTGGCTGCTCGTGTCCACCAGCAGGATGGCGATGCGGCGAGTCCCCGTCGCCGGGACCACGTTGATGTTCTGAGGGCCCGCGGGGCCCCCGCCCCACGCCGCCCCCGAGGCGAAACCGGTCCCCTGCCCGTCGAACCAGCGCGGAGGCCCCACCTCCTCACTCGGCCAGAGCGCATCGACGCGGAAGCGCGCCTCTCCCACCACGGTGGTGGTGCCCTTCTTCAGCGCCTGCAGGGCATAGTCCCCGGGCCGGTAGCCGACCAGGAGCATGATGCTCGGAGCTTTTTCCTGGGTCTGCCGCTCCTGGGAGACCGAGACCCGGCCTCCTGGGGGCCCCTCCCGCACGATGAAGTCGAGGTCCTCCATCAGGAGACCGGACTTCGGGTCGATGCGTACGGGGACCTTGAGATACGAACCCACGAACAGGGGGCGCTTGGACAACCTCAGGAAGACGTCGGCCATGGCAGGTGCTCCTCCTCATGGAGGACGGAGATGCCAGGCGTTCCTTGTGAAGCGTGCAACGTGCCCCGAACGAGGCTGCCAGTCACCTCATCAGCCGAGATGACCGGAGCGCTCAGGGTGTCGCCGAGGCGGGCGCCGCGGCCTTGAGGCGCAGGCCCACCAGGTACACCTCCATGCTCGCCCCGCGCGTGGCCTCGGGGCGCACCACCTTCACCTCTTCGTAGTGCGAGCGGACCTGGGCGCGGAACTCCTCGAAGTCGCCGCCCATGAACAGCTTGGCCACGAAGCTCGAGCCGGGCCGGCTCCGCGCCACCGCCACCTCCAGCGCCTTGCCCGCGAGCCGCAGGCTGCGCGCCTCGTCCGTGGCCTTGATGCCGCTGGTCTTCGGCGCCATGTCCGAGATGACCGCGTCGAACGGCCCGTCGTACATCGCCAGCAGCTTGGCGTCGAAGTCGTCCGCCAGCACGTCCAGCACCGCCGTGCTGACATGCTTCTGCGTGAAGGGCCGGATGGCGACGATGTCCACGCCGATGACACGGCCCGAGGTGCCCACCGAGTCCGCGAGGATCTGCAGGAAGCCCCCCGGCGCCGCCCCGAGGTCCAGCACCGCCCCGCCCTTCTTGGCGATGGGGAAGCGCTTGAGGATTTCATCCAGCTTGAACGCCGAGCGGGCTCTCAGCCCTTCTTGCTTGGCTTTCTGGAAATAGTGGTCTTTCGGCCGGTAGGGCTTGCCCATAACGGGGGGGGTGCCTACCATCCCGCACTGTCTCCGGGGAAGGCTTGGGCGGCAGCGGGTGTCGGATACCCGTGATTGGGTGTAGCATGGAGGGGTCCATGGGTACCCGAAGCGTGGTTGTGGCTGTGAGCGTCTCCCTCCTTTCGTTGGGATGTGCCGGCTACTGCTACACCCGCTCCCAGGCCCTGCACGGCGAGGCACGGTGGCTGCTGGAGCGCGGCAACGCGCAGGCCGTCGAGTACGCCCAGCGCCTGGACAACGCGGTGGCCGACGCCCAGCTCAAGACGTTCGCCGCGCGGCGCGAGGTGATGGAGCGCGCGCACCTCTGGCAGCGCGGTCAAATGCTCGGGGTGATGGCCGCGGCCATCTCGGCCCTGGTGGCGTACATGCTCTACCTGCTCCGGCGGCTGGACTCGCAGTTGGATGACGCGGCCGCCGAGGCGCCTTCCGAGTCCATGACGAGCAGTGCCCCCTCGGATACTTCACGCGGGCTCGTGGCCAGCCCGCACCGCTGAGCGCTCGCCCCATCCCGTCTCACACTGGCAAGATGGCGCCCTCTTTCGGAGGTGCCATGCCCGGCTGCGCGCACTGCGGACGCCCGCTCGACATCGTCGGAAACCAGGTAGGGCGGCGCGACACGTGCCCGCACTGCGGCGAGGAGGTGCATTCCTGCCGCAACTGCCGGCACTTCGACCTCTCCGTGGCCAAGGAGTGCAAGGAGCCCTTCGCGGAGGTGCCCTCGGACAAGGACTCGGCCAACTTCTGCGAGTTCTTCCAGATTGGCGAGGGCGGCCTGACGGCCAAGGAGAGCCGTGAACAACAGCTCTCGGCCGCCGAGGCCCTGTTCCGCAAGAAGTGAGCGGCTCAGAAGCCGTAGAGCTTCGAGATGATCTCCTTCATGATCTCGGAGGTGCCGCCGCCGATGGTGATGAGGCGCACGTCGCGCCAGGCGCGGGCGATCGGCGTCTCCTCGATGTAGCCCATGCCGCCGAAGAACTGCTGGCAGTCGTAGGCCACCTTCTGCGCGAGATCTCCGGCGAACAGCTTCGCCATGGAGATCTCCTTCACCGGGTTCTCCTTGGCGTCGTAGAGCGCCACGGCGTGGTAGGTGAGCCGCTTGGCCGCCTCGATGGCCGTGAGGTGCTCGACGAACTTGTGGCGCCACACCTGGAACTTGATGAGCGGCTTGCCGAAGGCCTGGCGCTCGTTGCCGTAGCGAATGGAGTCCTCCACCATGCGCTCCATGCCCGCCACCGTGGTGATGGCGCCCACCAGGCGCTCGCCCTGGAAGTTGGTCATGATGTGGTAGAAGCCCTCGTTCTCCTCGCCGATGACGTAGCGGCGCGGGATGCGGCAATCCTCGAAGTAGAGGATGGCCGTGTCCGAGGCGAGGTTGCCCACCTTGTCGAGCTTCTTGGACACGCTGAAGCCCTTCACGTCCGTGGGGAACGTGACCAGGGAGATGCCGCCGTAGCCCGCCTCGCCCGTGCGCACGCCTAGGGTGATGAAGTCGGCCCGGGTGCCGTTGGTGATCCACATCTTCGAGCCGTTGATGACGTAGTCGTCGCCGTCCAGGCGCGCCGTCGTCTTCATGTTGGCCACGTCCGAGCCGGCGCCGGGCTCGCTCACGCCCAGGGCGGCGATCTTCTCGCCCTTGAGCGCGGGCTCGAGGAACTCGCGCTTCTGCTCGTCCGTGCCCAGCTCGTTGATGATGGGCGTGGCCATCTGGCTCTGCACCAGCAGGGCCATGTTCACGCCCGCGTTCTGGCTGCGCGTCAGCTCCTCGCTGAACGCGGTGACGAACCAGTAGTCCAGGCCGCTGCCGCCGTACTTCGGGTCGTGGTTGATGCCCAGGAAGCCCAGCTCGCCGGCCTGCTTGAAAACCTCCCGGGGGAAGATGCCTGCCCGATCCCACTCCAGGGAGTGCGGCGTCAGCTCCTTCTCGACCCAGGCGCGCACCGACTTGCGAAAGGCCTCATGCTCGGCGGTGAAGGGGTTGATCATCGTCGCTCCTCGCAAAAGAGATTGACTCATCAGTCAATAGCAGGCGCCCCGCGAGTGAACAAGCATCCCTCCTCCCAGAACTTCCATGCTCTCCGCCTCCCTCGTCCTCCTGAGCTTCATCACCGCGACGCCACCGGCCACTCCCTCGACCGCCGAGCAGTTGCGCGCGGTGTGTACCGCTCAAGCCTCAGACCCTCGGAATCCGTGGGCGCTGGCCCATGGCATCACGCTCGAGGGGCGAGGGTTCCGGGCACGGGACGGGCGGCTGGCGGCCGAGGTCATCCTGGGGGACTTCCTGCGCCGCGACAGCACGCCCCAGGGCCGAGGGCTGTACTTCGAACCCTTCGCCGAAGACGGCACGCCGGTGGAGCCACACCCGGCGTTGCAGGTGAAGACGCTGGTGCTGGCGGGCTTTCCCCTGAGCCGAAAGTTCCAGGCGGCTGGGGGGACGGTGACGGTGGGAGCGCTCGTGGAGGACCTGCAACGCGACTTCCGCGTGGACCTGTCCCGCTCGCCTGATGGTGCCTGGGCACTGGATGCGCTGGGCCATGTGCTGGCGCCCGGAGCGAGCTTCCGGAACGGCGCAGGAGAGACGGTGCGGTTCGACGCGGTGATGGACGAGGCGCTCGTCACGCTGGAGCGCGCGCACGCGGAGCTGGCCGAGGGCATGGAGACCGGGCTGGCGCAGGTCCCCAAGCAGAAGCAGGGCATCTACACGCACCCGTGCGGAGGGCTGCACTTCTTCCAAGCCGTGGCGAGCTGGGCCCGCCACCCAACCGTGCGCAAGGCGTGGGGCGGGAGGATGGAGGCGCAGGTGGAGGTGCTCGTCTACCGCCTGGGCTCGGAGGCCCGCCAGTACGAGGCCGCGTTGGCCTCCTCACCCCAACAGCGGCTGCCCCTGCTCTCCCAGTCCCTGAAGTTCTATGGTCACTTCCTGGAGACGCTCGGGCGCTACCGGCAGGAGAATGGGTGGCAGCCCACGCCCGCGCAGCAACAGGCGGTGACCCGGGCGCACCAGCTCCTCGAAGCCACCGTCCGCCGGCTCGGGGAATCAGGCGCCTTCCAACAGATGGAGACGCTGTCGCGCGAGCGGCCTCAGCTCTACCTGGATCTCGTGGGCGATGCGTGCCACGCGGCCCACGGGCTCGCGCTCTGGGCGCCCGCCAAGAAACGCTGAGCGCTCACCCTCCTCCGAGGCGCGCGATCTCCTCGGCGGAGAAGCCCGCCTCCTGGAGAATCTCTCGGGAGTGCTGCCCCAGCCCCGGAGGAGGACGCAGCGGCGTCTCACCCATCCGCAGCGGCGTGAGCAGGTGCGTCACCTTGCGCCCGCGCTGCGCGTCCTCCGCCTCCACGAAGAGCCCTCGCGCCCGGTGCTGCGGATCGGCCAGCACCTCATCGCCCTCCAGCACCGGCTCGATGCACAGGTCCGTGCCCGCGAAGAGCTGCTGCCAGTGCGCCAGCGGGTACACGGCGAACAGGCGCGCCAGCTCCGCCTTCACCCGCTCCGCGCCTCCGTTCAGGTCGTAGCCGTCCGTGAACAGATCCATCCGCCCCAGCCGCTCACACAGGCCCGAGAAGAACTTGGGCTCCAGCGAGCCCACCGCCAGCCACCGGTCATCCTTCGTGCGGTAGAGCCCGTAACACGCGTAGCCGCCGTTGAGCGCCTCGCGCCCGCGCTGCAGCGCCTGCCCCTGCGCGCCCATCGCCAGCCGCGCCGCCAGGTGCATGTGGACGAACGCCATCGCCCCTTCCGTCATCGACACGTCCACGAAGCGGCCCTGCCCCGTCCGCTCGCGCTCGTGCAGCGCCGCCAGGATGCCCACCAGCGCGAACAGGCTCCCGCCGCCGATGTCGCCGATCTGCACCCCGGGAAAGGCCGGCGCTCCGCCCGCCTCACCGCCGTACGCGAGCACTCCCGCCCGCGCCACGTAGTTGATGTCATGCCCCGCCTTGAGCCGGTCCGGCCCCGTCTGCCCGTACCCCGAGATGGCGCAGTAGATGAGGCGCGGGTTCTCCTTGCGCAGCGCCGCCTCCCCCACCCCCAGCTTGTCCATCACCCCGGGCCGGAAGCTCTCCACCAGCACGTCATAGCCGCGCACCAGCCGCTTGAGCGCCTCGCGCCCCTCGGGCGTCTTGAGGTTCAGCGTCACCGAGCGCTTGTTCCGGTTCAGCCCGTAGAAGAGCGCGCTCTCCTCCTCGCGCATCGGCGGCATCTGCCGGATGTAGTCCCCGCCCTCGGGCTCCTCCAGCTTGTCCACGGTGGCGCCCAGGTCCGCGAGGACGAGCGTGGCGTACGGGCCCGGCAACAACCGGGAGAGATCCAACACCTTGAGACCAGCGAGCGGCAGCGTGTTCATGGGAGCCAGAGCACCGGAGACGACAGCGGCGCGGCCCCCAAGGGAGCACGCGCCGCGGTGAAAGGCACCCGCTCACGGGCGCCACGACAGAAGGGTTCGCTTACGACAGCAGCTTGGCCAGCTTCATCGCCAGGCCCATGTCCATCGGCTTGAACTTGAGCTTGCCCTGCATGGCCGCCATCTGCGCGTTGAGCGTCTTCTGACGGATCTTCACGAAGTCGTCGTTGCTCACCGTGATGGTCATCTTCGGCTCGCCCGTGGCGCCCTTCGACACCCAGTCCGAGGACTTGGTCAGGTCCAGCGTCCACTTCCCCCCGTTATCACCCGTGATGTCGAAGTGGATGATCGAGTTGATGTCCTTGCCCAGCTCCGGCTTCTGCGCGAGGACGGCGGGAATCTCCTTCTCGAGAATGTCCTGCGACGTCATGGGTCCCTCCTGGTTTGATTGGTGAATCAACGTCGGGCGGACCGTAGTGGCCAGCCCCCGACGGGTCAAGCGCGAGGAGTCTCGGGAGGCTTGCCGCCCTTGAGCGCGCGGCGCACCATCTCCAGCAGATCATTGAGCTCGAAGGGCTTGGCCAGGTGGCCCACGGCGCCGATGTCCAGCGCCTTGCTGCCCACGTTGCGATCGGCGCTCAAGACGATCAGCGGAATGCCCGAGATCGCGGGCGGCCGCTGCCGCATGCGCTGGGCGAACTCCCACCCGTCCATCACCGGCATCATCAGGTCCAGGAGGATGAGTTGGGGCGGATCCGGCTCCAGACGATCCAGCGCCTCCTTGCCATTGCGCGCTCTGCGGATCTCGAAGCCCTCCGCTTCCAGGATCTCCGACAGGGCTTCCAGGATGTCGGGATCGTCGTCCACGACCAGGATCACGGTCGAACCATTGGGCTGTGCGGTCGAAGCCAGAATCTTCTCCTGTAGAAACGCGCCCGGGATTCTCCACCAATCCAGGCGCTTGGGGCGCAAGAAAATGGGGGTAGCCCCTTACCCGGGGGGGCCCGTTGCAAAACGGACAGTCGCTCCCCACCCTTCCATCGGAACCGTTGCACACAAGGCAGGAGGCGCGATGGCTCAGGGGGAGCAACTCTCAGGTGGTGCAACGAACGCTCCCGGATTGGCCTTCCTGCCAAGGCAGGGAGCCCCCCGCTTGTTGGGTCGCCTGCTCCTCGAGCACCTGGGGCTGGAGGCGCTCCCCCCGTTCATCGAGTCGGTGGGTGACTTGATGGCGCTGGCGGGCTTCCAGCCCCGCGCCGACGCGGAGGATGTCTGGGAGCGTGACGGCCAGGCCGTCCGCGCCGGAGAGAGCGTGCTGGAGGATGGGGCCCGGCTGGTGTGGACCTGGCCCCTGAACGACGGCGACGCGGAGGACACCCACCACCGGGTGCGCTACCTGGGGCTGGCCTCGCATGACCTGCGAGGCGCGCTGGCCAACATCCGCTCCTACGCGGCGCTGCTGCTCAATGGGCGCATCCCCCTGGAGCCCAAGGTGCAGCGCGGGCTGGAGACCATCCTGCGCAACGCGGACCGGGCGCTGTCCTTCTCGCAGGACTACTTCGATTCGACCCGCGCGGACCTGGGCTCGCTCGCCTTCGAGCGAGAGCGACAGGCGCTCGAGCCCCTGCTCGCCGCCGCCGTGGAGCGTCACCAGGCGGCTGCCCGGACGGCCGGCGTGGTGCTGATGCTCGATGGCCATATCCCCCTGCCCCTGGTGAACGTGGATGCGGGGCGCATCCAGCACGCGGTGGAGGCCCTGGTGCAGCACCTGATGGCCCGCTCGCAGCCGGGCGAGGTCATCCATGTGCGCGCCCTGCCCGTCCCGGGCGGCCTGCGCGTGGAGGTGCGGCGCGAGGGAGTCCCCCTGTCCGAGGAGGAGGCGGGCCTCGTCTTCGCCCACCAGGAGCGCGCCTTCCGGGAGAAGAAGCTGGAGGATGCGCTGCGCGTCAACCTCGCCCGCCAGGAGGTCGAGGTCCACGGCGGCAGTGTTGGGGTGGAGACGGATCGAGCCGGGACGACCCTGTTCTTCACCCTCCCCCTCGAGCTTTCCCAGGAACTTGCCCCCCCTGCCTCCTTGCAGACGTGAGGGAGGTGCTCGTGTCACTGGCGGCCAGCGCCTCTGGCCGGTATGCTCGGCGCGCTGACTTCCAGGAGTGGTGCGATGGGTCTGAAGTGGACTGAGATTCTGCTGATCATGGCGGTGCTGCTGCTGCTCTTCGGGGCGACGCGGCTGCCCCAGCTCGGCTCTTCCCTGGGAAGCGCCATCCGCAACTTCAAGCGCGGCTTCGGCGGCGAGGATGAGTCGGAGTCCGAGCAGAAGAAGTCTGCTCAGCCGGGCTCGCTGGCCAGCAACACCTCGGTGGAGCAGAACGCCTCCGCCAAGGCGACCAGCCACCAGGGCTGAGCCTTACCGCTTCTTCGCCAAGTCAAACGCCCGACCCGCCCCGAGCTCTCGAGGCGTGGCCGGGCGTCGTCATTTCCGGCGGGCGGGGGGAAGGCGCCTCCCCCGCGCCCCGCGCCGTGACTCAGTCGGCGCTCTTGCCCTCGTAGAGCTTGCCGATCGAGGCCGCGTACTTCTGGCTGCAGAACTTGCGCTTCACCTTGAGCGTCGGCGTCAGCTCGCCGCTCTCCTGGGTGAAGTCCGCGTCCATGATCTCGAACTTCTTGAGCGTGCTGTAGGGCGGCTGGTCCTCGTTCACCTTGTTGATGATGTCCTGCACGGCGGCGCGGATCTCCGGCCGCTTGCCCAGCTCCGCGTAAGAGGCCACCTGGACACCCTTGTCCGTCAGCAGCTTGCGCGCTGAGTCCTCCATCACGGCGATGAGCACCACGAGGTAGGGCCGCTGGTCGCCGTAGACCATCGCCTGGCTGATGAGCGGGAAGGTCTTCAGCGTGTTCTCGATGTTCTGCGGCGCCACGTTCTTGCCGCCCGCGGTGACGATGATGTCCTTCTTGCGGTCGGTGATGCGCAGGTACCCGTCCGCGTCCACCTCGCCGATGTCACCGGTGTGGAACCAGCCGTCCGGCTCCAGGGCCTCGGAGGTGGCGGTGGGGTTCTTGTAGTAGCCCTTCATGACGCAGGGGCCACGCACGAGAATCTCTCCGTCCGGGGCGATCTTGATCTCGGTGCCGGGCATGGCCGGGCCCACCGTGCCGATCTTGATCTTGTTGGGCACGTTGGCGTTGCAGGGCGCCGAAGTCTCCGTGAGGCCGTAGCCCTCGAGCACCTGGAAGCCGAGCAGATCGAAGAAGTAGGCGATCTTGCGCGACAGCGGCGCGCCGCCCGAGATGAACAGGCGCATGTTGCCGCCCAGCTTCTCGTCCAGCGTGGCGCGTACCTTGTTGAACACCAGCGCGCGCGCCACCGAGAAGCCCAGCGAGTTGTACTCGCGGCCCTGCATCTTCGCCTCGGCGTACTCGTCGAAGAGCTTGAAGGCCCAGCGGAACAGCTTGCCCTTCACGCCCGGCGCCGCCGAGCCGTTGGCTACCACGTTGTTGTAGACCTTCTCGAAGACGCGCGGCACCGCCGGCAGCACCGAGGGCTTGGTCTCCACCAGGTTGGGCAGCAGCTTCTCCACCGACTCGGCGAAGATGAGCCGGAAGCTCATGCCCAGCCACGCCGCCTTCACCACCTGCGCGAACGAGTGCGCCAGCGGCAGGAACAGCATCACCGAGTCATTGGGCGCCATCAGCCCGTTGGCGCGCGTCGCCTCGGCCTGGTACGCCCAGTTGCCGTGCGTGAGGATGACGCCCTTCGGGTCACCCGTGGTGCCCGAGGTGTAGATGAAGCCCCAGACATCGTCCGGCTTCACCGCGCGGGCGCGCTCCTCGAAGGCATGGGGATGCGCCTTCTCCTCCGCCTCGCCCTTGGCCATCAGGTCCTTGAGCGACATCTCCTTGTCGCCCGAGACGGCGCCGTCGAACACGACGACCTTCTGTACGCTGGGACACTCGCCGAGCCGCTGGCGAATTCGGGAAAGTCGCCCGGCCTGCTTGGCGTCCTTCTCGTCGTTGTCCACGAAGACGAGCGTCGTCTCCGAGTGGTTGAGGATGTAGCGGCACTCATCCGGCGTATTGGACGAGTAGATCGGCACGGTGACGGCCTGCGCCGCCGAGATGGCCAGATCGCACACCACCCACTGCGGGCCCGTGCCGGAGAAGATGGCGACGCGGTCTCCCGGCTTCACGCCCTGGGCGATCAGGGCCGACGAGAGCACCTTGACCTCCTGGAGCACCTGGCCCCAGGTCATCTCCTGCCACTTGCCGTCCTTCTTGTGGGTAATGGAGACCTTGGAGGCCTCTTGCGCCCGCTGGATCAACAACTCCACCAGGTTCTTGGCTCCCGCCCCCGTGGCAGGGGCCGACTCCACCATCTGACGCTCTGCCCTCATTTGAGCTCCTCCTCGATGTCGGCTTCGACCTTCTTGGCCCACTCTTGGACCCGCCGACCTTCCGGCGGATCGTACGCAACGTTGCCCTGCTTCACCTTGAGGATCGCCTCACGCGCCTTCTTCGCCTCGTCGTCCGCCAGCAGCGTCTCGGCCAGGTAGTAGTTCGCGCGCAGGTTGTTCGGAAACTTCGCCAGCGCCTTCTCGTACAGCTTCGCGGATTCACCCAGGTCGCGCTTGGGCCACGGCAGCTCGTAGTGGTAGCGGCCCTTCGCCAGCCAGGGAGCCCCCATGTCAAAGGTAGGATCGATCTTGATGGCGGCGTCCAACCGCTCGTTGAACTTGCCCTCCAAGCCATCCTTGAGCGCCTTCATGATTCCGACCGCCTGGGAGTAAGTGCCGATGCCACCCGCGGCGAAGTACTGGCACTCCACACGTTGGGGGGCGAGCTTCACTCCGCGCTCGCACACATCCCACGCCTGCTTGCCGAGCACCTTCTTCTGGCGCGCGTCACTGGCCCCGTCGGCCTGCCACACCAGCAGCCGGGCCTGCCGCCACAGCAGCTCGTAGTCCTCCGGCGCGGCCTGCAGCTCCTTCTTCAGCGTCTCTTCCTGCTCCTTGATCGCCGCCTCCTCCGAGCGACGCGCGTGGAGTGCATCCAGCGATGCCAACAACTCCGGCGTCGCCGCCGAGGCCGGTAAGGCCAGCAGCAACGAAAGGGCGAGCAAAATCAGGCGCATGGCGGGCGGTGTTAGCACGCGCACTCGCTCCCCAGCAACCCGACCAGCCCCGACAGGTAGGCTTTGTCGCGGGTGATCTCAAGCAACCCGGGAAAAACAAGAAGGGCGGCCGACGGAGCCCTGGCCCCATCGCACCGCCCTTCTCGGCTCTACATGACCTCGGAGGAGATCGCGTCGCGACTTCAGGCCGCGTCCGCCGCCACGTTCTCGTTGTTCTCCTCGTCCTGGTTGAACGCGGAGAGGTAGCGCTCGAGGAAGCTCTTCGTCTTCAGCTCCACCTGCCGCACGCGCTCGCGCGACACGCCCCAGCGCTGGCCCAGCTCCTCCAGCGTCAGCGGCTTGTCCTGGGTGAGCCGCTCCTGGAGGATGTCCCAGCCCAGGTCGCCAATGCGCTTGCGCACCTTGGCCAGCGCCTCCTGTACCTCGTCGTCCTGCTCGCGTGACAGGTACACCTCGGCCGGCGAGGGACCGTTGTCCTCGATGCGGTCCAGGAAGGTCGTCTCGCCCTCCTCATCGATGGTGGCATCCAGGGAGAAGTCCACCATGCTGCCGCGCTCGGACTCACCTCCGCGTACCTGGCTGCGGTTGTCCTTCAGGTAGCGGGTGATGTAGGCGCGAATCCACCACACGGCATAGGTGGCGAAGCGCACGTTCTTCTTGGGATCGAAGTGCTCGATCGCCTTCATCAGCCCGACGTTGCCCTCTTGAATGAGGTCGTCCAGGCGAGCGCCCCGGTTGGCGAACTTCTTGGCCACCGCCACCACGAAAGCCAGGTTGGAGGTCGCAAGGGTCTGCCGAGCGGACTCGTCGCCTTTGCGCGCCCGCTTGGCCAGTTCGTACTCCTGCTCACGCGTCAGCTGCTGGTGACCACCCAGGTGACGCAGGTAGTGCGACAAGCCCTCTGCCGCATACTTCGTCGTGTTGGCCATGATCCTGATCTCCGTTCCGAGATAAATCGCGGCGCGATTCCGACCCTCTCCGCACCGGCTTGTTACTAAGACGCGCAACGGGCCAAAGGGTTTCGCATTCCGATGCGGGGAATTTTTCGCCACGCATCGGGATGTGACAGGCCCGTCACGCCCGCGTTTCTCTCAACACTTGAGAGGCCGTACGGGCGAAGCGGCACGCGCGTTTCCAATGCCGCTGCGTCTTTAGAAACGCTTGGGATCGGGAAACATTTTCTCGGGATTGAGGAGACCTGCTGGGTCGAAGAAGGTCTTCAACCGGCGCTGCAATTCGAGCACGGCCGGGGACTGCTCCATCGCCAGGTAGTCACGCTTGGCGTGTCCCACTCCATGCTCGCCAGTAATCGTGCCACCCATCTGCACCGTCATTTCGAGCATGCGTCGGATGGCCGTCTCCACGAGGGCACGCTGGTGCGGCCCCTCGTAGAGGATGTTGGCGTGGAGGTTGCCGTCTCCGGCGTGGCCATAGGTGGCAACCATCAGGCCGAGCTCAGTTCCCATCGCCTTCAACTTTTCGATGATTTCGGGAATACGTGAGCGAGGTACGGCGATGTCTTCGGAGAGCTTGTAAGGCTTGAGCGTGCGCAGGGCGGTGGAGACTCCGCGCCGAGCGGACCAGAGCTTCTCGCGCTGCTCCTCGTTCTGCGCGACGAGCGTCTGAGTGGCGCCCAGCCGCTCGCAGATCTCTCCCGCCTGGGCCAGCTCGGCCAGCAGCCCCTCTTCCACGTTGCCGTCCACCTCGAGGATGACGGCCGAGCCCGCGCCCGCCGGGAAGTGGAACGCCTTGCCGTCCACCGCGCGCAGGGCTACGTCGTCGATGAGCTCCAGGGTGCGGGGCAGTACGCCCGCGGCAAGCACCGCGGAGACGGCGCGCGCGGCGGTAAGCACCGAGTCGAAGATGATGAGCGCCGTCATCACATGCTTGGGTTTGGGGATGAGCTGGAGGGTGATCTCCGTGGCGACCCCCAGCGTGCCCTCCGAGCCCACGAAGAGGCCGACGAGATCGTAGCCCGCCACACCCTTGATGGTGCGCCTGCCCACCTGGAGGATCTCCCCGGTCGGCGTCACCCACTCCAGGCCGATGACGTAGTCGCGCGTCACCCCGTACTTGAGCGCTCGGGGACCTCCCGCGTTCTCGGCGATGTTGCCGCCCATCGTGCAGAACTGCCACGAGTTGGGATCCGGTGGATAGAAGAGGCCCACCGCCTCCACGGCCTTCATCAGGTCGCCCGTAATCACGCCGGGCTCCACCACGGCCGTCAGGTCCTCCACGGAGATGGAGCGGATGCGGTTCATCCGCTCCAGGCTCACCGCCACGCCGCCTCGCAGGGGCAGCGAGCCGCCACTCTTGCCGCTGCGCGCGCCGCACGGGGTGAAGGGCACGCCCAGCGCCTGGCACGTCTTGAAGACGGCGGACACCTGCTCGGCGCTCTCCGGAAAGACAATCAGGTCCGGCGGGAAGACGCCGCTGTCGGACTCGTCGCGGGAATATTGCTGGCGGGTGTCCTCGTCGCGGCGCACCTGGCCCGGGGAGAGCACCTCGGTGAGCGCGGTGAAGGCACGCTCCAGGCGCTCGGGCTCCACGCGCGGGAAGGTCTTCTCGAACGGCAACGGCGCCGTCATCGTTGCATCCCCAGCCGTGTCCACAGCTCTCGGCGCAGCGGCCCATCCCGCCGCAGACGCCCCTCGTAGGCCTCCGCGTGGGTGACGGCATCCCGCTGCTTGTCGCCTCGCATGCGCAGACACGCCTGCTTCGCCTCGAGGATGCACGCGGTGGCGGGGCTGCCGAGCACTCGCGCTAGCGAGCTGGCCACGTGGCGCGCCAGGTCTTCCTGAAGGATGAGGCGGTGGGCGAAGCAGTCCACCAGCGCGGACAGGCGTCCGAAGCCCACCACCTGCTTGCCCGGCACATAGGCCACGTGCGCGCGGCCTTCATAAGGAAGCAGGTGGTGCGGACACATGGAGTGGAAGCGCAGGTCCGTCACCACCACCAGCTCGCCCGAGGAGTCCGGTGGGGCCGGGAAGGTCTCCCCCAGCGCCTCCTCGGCGGTGCGGCCGTAGCCATCGAGGAACTCGCTCGTCCAGGCCTCGGCCACGCGCTCCGGCGTCTCGGTCAGGTTGGGGTCCGTGAGCGGCAGGCCCGCGGCGCGCAGGAAGTCCTTGATCGCCGCGGCCATGGCGGCCGGGTCTGGGACAACGGGGGTGGCGCCGCGAAGGGAACGACGGGGGGCTCGGGGGTTTCCCACTGAGAGTGCTCCTTGGTGGCCGACGTCAGGGGGCCGAGACCCTATCCGAGAACGGAGCGACCTGAATCTCCTCGCCCACCACGCGGACCGCATAGATGCGCAGCCGCACGCCCGCGTTGCTCGGACAGGCGCCCGTCCGCACATCGAAGGGCCAGGCGTGCAGGGGGCAGTGGACGAGGTAGCCGTCCACATCCCCTTCCGAGAGCGGCCCTCCCCGGTGCGGGCAGGTGTCCTGCATGGCGTAGAGCTGACCCGCTATCCTTAGGATGGCCACCGGGGTGCCCTCCACCCGCACGACGAGGCGCCCGCGCTCATCCAGGTCGGAGAGCCGGGCGACGGGAATGAATGGCTCGGTGGCTCTTCCGTCCACGGGTTGGACCTCCGTCCTCCGCCTTGACACCTCTGAAGCACGACAGTAGAGCACCCGAGTCCCCTGCCTTCGATGCTCAATCGCGCCGCCACCTTCCGACGCTACACCGCGACACTGCTCGTCGTGCTGTGGGGCTTGCCCCTGCTGGTGGCGCTGGGGCACTCCGAAGAGCACGCGCACCGCTACTGCCAGGAACATCAGACCTTCGAGGACATGGCGCGCAGCGGCGGGGCGACGGTGTCCCTGGCCGCCGAGGCCACGTCTCGGCTCATGGCCATGCCCGCCTCCACGCAGGGCGCGGACCGCATGGCCCACGAGTCCTGCCCGCTGCTGACGACCAGCCCGCGGGATGAGGCGCTCACCCTGGAGATGCATGTGGTGGTGTCGGCCTGCCTGGCCGTCAGCCGCCCCGCGACGGCGCCTCCTCGGCCGCTCTCCTCGATTCCCATCCTCGCGACCGCTCCCAAGTCCTCGCCACCCGCACGCGCCTAGCGTCCGAAGCGAGAGGCCGTGGGTCGACGTCCGTCCATCGGGCGTCCGGTTCCGAGGAGTTCCCGAGTGTCATCCCCGTCACGCCGGTTCACCGGCATACCTGTTGTCCTTATAAGCATTCTTTCGCTCTCCGCCCTGTCCGCTCGGGCCCAGGAGACGCAGCCCGCCGCCTCTCCGCCAGCCGAGGAGGGCTCTGGCCAGGAGCTGAGCCCCGAGGAGCAGGCGGAGATCGAGGCCGCCATCGGTAAGGACACGAAGGCCGAGCCCCAGGCTCCCGCCGAGTCCGCCCCCACCTCTGGCGCTTCGGCTCCGCTCCCGGTGCCGCAGATCCTGTCCTCGCAGTTCCTCGAGCTGAGCTTCGTGCTCGACGTGGCGCTCGCAGCCTTCACCGCCGAGGAACCCCTGCAAGGCGGCGCGCACGATCCTTTGGACAACGGGTTCACCTTCCAGCAGTTGGAGCTGTCCATCAGCAGCGTGGTGGACCCGTACCTGCGCTTCAACGGCAACATCGTCTTCAGCCAGTTCGGGGTGGAAGTCGAAGAGGCCTACGTCACCTCGCTGGACCTGCCCGCCAACCTGCAGGTGCGCGCGGGCCAGTTCCTCACCCGCTTCGGTCGCCTCAACAACACGCACCCCCACGCCTGGGACTTCGCGGACCAGCCCTTCGTCTTCAGCCGCGTCTTCGGCGGCGAGGGCAACCGGGGCCTGGGCCTGGAGGTGTCCTGGCTCTCGCCGCTGCCCTGGTACCTGGAGGTGGTGGGCTCGGGCACCGACGCCACGGGCGAGAGCACCGCGCGCAGCTTCTTCGGCGCCGAGAGCAGCCGGGTGGTGTCTCCGTTCGACTTCCAGTTCACCGGCGCGGTGAAGCAGTTCTTCCCCTTCGGCGATGATCTGTCGCTGCTGTGGGGCCTGTCCGCCGCGACGGGCCCCAACGCCTCGGGCTACCGCAACCGCAGCGATGTCTACGGCACGGACCTCTATCTGAAGTACCGGCCCACCTCGGCGGCCGACGCCAACGTGGTCTCCCTGCAGGCGGAGCTGCTCTACCGCCGCCGGCAGGTGCCCGACGATCTGCTCTCCGACTGGGGCGGATACGCCCAGGTCCTCTGGCGCTTCTCGAGGCGCTGGGCCACCAGCGGACGCTACGAGTTCGGCACCGCCGCCCGCGACCAGGACGGCCGCCTCGCGGAGGATCCGCTCGATCCGGAGTGGACCGCCACGCGCCAGCGCATCTCCGCCAACGTCACCTTCTGGCCCACGGAGTTCTCCCGGCTGCGCCTGCAGGCCGCCACCGACCGTGTCGGCTGGCGCTCGGAGCCGGACTACTCCGCCTTCCTCACTCTCGAAGCAGTGATGGGTGCCCACGGCGCCCACGCCTTCTGAACCCTTCTTCTCCGGAGCCTTCCGATGAGAACCCTTCGCTTCTTCACGGCGCTGAGCGCCGCCCTCCTCTGCCTCCTGTCCCTGCCGGCCCGCGCCGACCTGAACGTCGTCACCACCGTGCCGGACCTCGCCGCCCTGGCCAAGGCCGTGGGCGGTGACAAGGCCACCGTCACCTCCCTGTCCCTGCCCACGCAGGATCCCCACTTCGTCGACGCCAAGCCCAACCTCGCCCTCACGCTCAACCGCGCCGACCTGCTCATCGCGGTGGGCCTGGAGCTGGAGCTCGGGTGGCTGCCCACGCTCCAGCTCGGCGCGCGCAATGCCCGCATCCAGTCCGGCAACCCCGGCTTCCTGGATGCCTCGCAGTTCGTGAAGGTGCTCGATGTGCCCGCCGGCGCGGTGGACCGGAGCCAGGGCGATGTCCACCCCCGGGGCAACCCGCACTACCTCTATGACCCGCGCGCGGCCCTCGCCGTGGCCCAGGGTATCGCCGGGCGCATGGAGCAGCTCGATCCGAAGAACGCCGCCACCTACCGGGCCAACCTGGAGAAGTTCTCCACCGAGTTGGAGAAGACCCGCGCCGACTGGGAGAAGCGCCTGGCGGGGCTGCGCGGCGTGCCGGTCATCTCGTACCACAAGACAACCATCTATCTGGCTGACTGGCTGGGCTTCTCCTCGACGGCCTTCCTCGAGCCGAAGCCGGGCATTCCTCCCAACCCCTCGCACGTGGCCAAGGTGCTGACGCAGGGGCGACAGCAGAAGGTGCGCTTCGTCCTCCAGGAGGACTTCTACCCGGACGCCACCTCGCGACTCGTGGCCTCGAAGATCCCCGCGCCGCTGGTGCTCCTGCCGGGCGGCACGGACTTCCGCGGCGGGGAGACGTACCTCCAGAACATGGAGCAGCTGGTGAAGCGGCTCGAGCAGGCCCTCGCGGGCAAGGGAGGCTGAGCCATGCGCGCCCCCCTGCTGCTTCCCGTGCTGATGCTGGCCGGCTGCGCCTGGGAGCCCGGTGCGGGCTTCGCCGCGCTCGAGGCCACGATGAACGCCAAGTACGCCCCCGAGGGGTCTCGTGAGCGAGGGCTCGGCTATCAACAGCTCGCGTCCAGCTACCAGATCCAGGTGACCGGAGCGACGATGCAGCTGGAGCGCATCGAGCTCATTGGCCGCGCCGCCAGCACCGGGCCCTCGCGCTTCGATCCGGCCAACCCTCCCCCGGGCTATACCCTGTGCCACGGCGGCCACTGCCACCGCGACGACGGCGCGCTCATCCCCTACGAGGACATCGAGGCGGAGCTGAGTGGAGGTGGCGCCACGGCGACCCCAGTGGCCACCCTGCCCGTGGGCGAGCTGAACCTGCTGGCGCCCGTGCCGCGCACCCTGGGCTGCGAGCCCGACTGCGAGCTGCCTCGCACCGAAGTCACTCGCGCGCGCTGGGCCGTGACGACGCTGCGACTGGCGGGCACCGTGCGTGATTCGCTCACCACGCCTCGCTTTCCGGGGAACCGTTTGTTCCAGCTGGAACTCGCCACCACGGGCACGGCCTCGCCCGTCGCGGTGCTCGAAGGGGACCTGGACGTGCCCTCCGATCGGGAGCACGCGCCGCGCGTCCTCATGCACCTCCAGCTCGACATCCCGTCCCGAATCTTCGACGAGGTGGATTGGGCGGCCACCACGCCGGGCGCGGACGGCACCGTGGATCTGGGAGCCGAGGCCAACGCCGCGGCCCGCGCAGAGATCCTCGAATACCTGTCGGGAGTGAAGCCGACGGCGGAGGTGACGCGTGAAGACCGATGAACAGGACTTCGCCTCGGGACAGGTCGGCGCTTCCTCACGGACCGAGGCGGCGGAGTTGCTCCTGTCCTGCGAGCGCCTCGTCATCGGCTTCGGGGGCAAGCCCCTGCTGCCGCCCATCGACCTTCAGGTCCGGCGCGGCGACTTCGTGGCGGTGGTGGGCCGCAATGGCTCGGGCAAGAGCACCTGGTTCAAGACGCTGCTCGGGCTGCAGTCCCCGGTGTCCGGCCGCATCCTCAAGGGGCGCCCGGGCATGAAGAGCGCGTACGTGCCGCAGACGGCGGGCATCGACGCCATCCTCCCGGTGCGCCCCAAGGAGATGGTCCTCTGGGGCCGGATGTCGGGCTGGAACTTCCTCAACCCCTTTCCCAGCCGGGAGGACCGGCGGGTGGCGGAGGCGGCGCTCGACACCGCGGGAGCGCGCGCGTTCGCCCAGCGCCCCTACCGCGAGCTGTCCGAGGGCCAGAAGCAGCGCACGCTGCTGGCCCGCGTGCTCGCCAGCGAAGCGGACCTCGTGCTGCTGGACGAGCCCACCGCCGCCATGGACGCGGTGGCCGAGCGCGAGACGATGCAGCGCCTGGCGGGGCTGGCGCACGAGCGGCGCATCGCCGTGGTGGTGGTGAGCCACGACCTGACGATGGCCGCCGAGCACGCCGACACCCTGCTCTTCCTCGATCGCGAGGGCCCCGCCGTCGTCGTCGGGGATGCCCCCACCGTCTTCTGCCACCCGGCCTTCCGCCACCAGTACGGCGACGAGTACTGCGCTCGCGCCTCCTCAGGATCCCGACTTGGACCCGTCCCTCCTTGAACCCTCGAAGTGGGAGCAGTTCCAGGCCAGCTTCGACCTGTTCCGAGATCCCGTCCTGTGCGCGCTGATCGCCGGGGGCGTCCTGGGCTTCCTCAGCGTCTACGTGGTGCTGCGGCGCATGGTGTTCGTCAGCGCCGCGGTCACCCACTCGGCCGGCCTCGGCGTGGCGCTCGCCTTCTTCGCGGAGATCCACCTGGGCACGCACGTGGACCCCATGCTGGGCGCCACCGGCCTGTCCCTGCTGGCCACCCTGTTGCTCATGGCGGACCCGGCCCGGTTGAAGCTCACTCGGGAGAGCATGCTGGGCCTCGCCTTCGCGTTCGCCGGCGGCGCGGCCGTGCTGGTGGGCGACCGCATCGCGCAGGAGGCCCATGACATCCAGGGCATCCTCTTCGGAACCGCGGTGCTGGTGACCGAGGAGCAGCTCGCCGCCGTGGCCATCGTCGGCGCCGCCGTCCTGTTCATCCAGCTCTGGTGGTTCCGAGGCCTCACCTTCGCCAGCTTCGACCGGGTGGGTGCCCGCGTGCAGGGGCTGCCCGTGCGGCTCCTGGATTCGGTGCTGATGATCTCCATCGGCGTGATGGTGGGCGTATCGGCACGGGCGCTCGGCGCGCTGCCCGTCTTCGCCTTCTCCACCTTGTCGGCCATCGCCGCGCTCGTGCTGGACCTGCGGCTGGGCTGGACCTTCCTGCTGGCCACCCTCGCCGGGTGCATCTCCGGCGTGGGCGGCTACCTGTTCGCCTTCTTCTACGACTTCCCCGTGGGCGGCTCGCAGACGGTCCTTTCGAGCGCACTGGTGGTAGTGGCCGTGCTCCTGCGCGCCCTGCGCGGACTGGTCCGACCGGCGCGCTGAGAGCCCTACCGGACGGCGGCGGAGATCGCCTTGAACTCGGGGGAGCCCGCGCGCCCGAGCATGTCGAAGAGGGCCGACTCCACCGTGGTGACGCGCGCGCCGACCTCCTTGCAGAGCTCGAAGCCCACGCGCCGATCCTCCGCTGAGCGGGAGAGCACGGCGTCCGCGAGCAGCCAGACCTCGAAGCCCTTCTCCACCAGATCGCGCGCCGTCTGGAAGACACAGATGTGCGTCTCCATTCCAGCAAGGAGCACCTGCTTGCGCCCCTGGAGCGCGGCGAGTACGTCCGGCACCGCGCCACTGAACTCCAACTTCTCCATCGACTTGTGCTCCCCGAGCCGCTCGCGCACCCGCGCGTGCGTGGGCCCCAGGCCCTTGGGGTACTGCTCGGTGACGAGGATGGGCAGCTTCAGCGCCTTGGCCCCCTCGATGGCGGCGCCCGTCCGCTTGAGCAGGCGCTCGAGGGCTTCTGGCTCCATGGCCGCGCATAGGCGCTCCTGGATGTCCACGACGAGCAGCGAGGCCTGACTGGAGGAAAGACGGAAGGAGGACATGGGTTCCTCCATGGTCGAACCCACCCTCCGCCGTCAAGAGGTGGGTGGGGCCGGCGGCGCACAGCACTCCCGGCACAGCATCCGGTTACGCCAGTGCGCACACGTCATCAACGCTCCACCTCCGAGGGTGAGTCCCGTCTCGAACGCCTCGAACCCCTCGTGCTCCTCCGGGAGCAGGAACGCCGCGCCGAACAGCAACACCAGCGCCAGCACCGCGAGCCCAGGCACGGATACACGCCGGTGAAGGAAGAACCCCGGCACGAAGGCGGCCAGGGCGGTGATCCCCACGAACCCGATCAGGGCCTGATGAAGCCATTCCCCTTCCAGCATTTCGGCGGCAGCGGAAGGAAGCAGGCCCCACATCAAGGGAAGCGCCACACAATGCACGATGCAAAGCGCTGAGAGCGCCTGCCCTACCCAATCCCAAGAGGCGGAGGGACGCGCGGAGATCAACACGAGACCTTCTCCCTGGCCTCGAAGGCCATGGGCTCGGCGACGGCCACCTGCTCGGCTCCGACGATTCGAAGGTAGCGCCCGCGCACCGCCATGAAGGCACGGGCCCGCTTCAGCTCGGGCAGTTGCGAGTCGGCCTGATGCCAGCGCTCCAGGAAGGTGGAGAAGTCCAGCACCGCCTCGGGGAAGGTCCCGAGCGCGACCCGTGCCTCCGCGACGAGCAGGCGCGCGTGACCGCTGCCCGGACGCTCCGCCGCCAGCTCCAGGGCCAGCTCCAGCGCCTTGGCCTCTCGCTCGAAGCGGAGCCGCGAGCGGGCCAGCGTTTCGCGCGCGGAGCGTGAGTAGGGCGCGGGTCCCGAGGGCCGCACCCGGCGCTCCAGGCGTACGGCGCGGACGAGGGCCGCCTCCGCCCGTGCGGCGTCTCCCCGCCGTGCCTCCAGCGCCCCGAGCAGCTCGTGCGAGGCCACCTCCACCACTCGGGCCACATCGCGGGGACAGAGGACTCGCCCCTCGGAGCGACGCTCCTCGCCCAGCACCGGGTGCAGGGCATCGAGCCCCTCGCACGCGCGCTGCGCCTCCGTGAGCCGGCCCGCCTTTAGCGCCTTCAGCCCCTGGGTGTACAAGCGCAGCCCATCGAGCAGGCCTCTCTCCGCGACGGTGGCCTCCGCGCCCAGCTCCAGGTGGATATCCGCCGCCGCGCGCCAGAAGCCGAAGCGCAGGTGCAGGCCCGCGAGCGTGCAAGCCGCGAGCACCATCGCCTGCCCATCGCTCACCCGCTCCACGCGGTGCCGGAGGCGTCGTGCCCAGGCCTGGCCCTCGGTGTACTGCCCTGCTTCGGCGCAGGTGGAAACCAACTGCCGGAGCGCCAGCTCCGCACAGGGCGCCGCGTTCGCGGGTAGCCCCTCGCGGGCCAGGTAGGCGTCATCGGCCTCCACCGCCCGCTGGAAAGCCTCGCTGGCCTGCTCCGTGAGCCCCATCCGCTGGAGCAGGCGCCCCGCGCTCAGCAGGTAGGGGCTGGCTCGCGTCGCCAGCGCCAGCAGCCGCAGCGCACTGTCCCGCGCCGCCTCGGGGCGTCCGCTGTCCACCATGGCGCATACCCAAGCGTAGTGGACGCCTTCATGGTGGGGCTGCGTGCGCAGCAACTCCCGCAGCAGGGACTGTGCGTAGGGCAACCCCGCGCAAGGCCGACCATCCGACTCATACCCGTCCATCAGAAAGCCCGCGAGCAGCAGCCGCGCCTCCGCGTCCTCCGGGTAGCGATCGATGAGGTACTCCAGCTCACGCACGAAGGCATGGCGACCGTTGGCGGGCCCCTTGTCGGCCAGTTGGCTCGCCGCGACGATGTAGCGCTGCTCCCGGTCCGTCGCGGCCTCGCATCGCGCGAGCGCCTGCTGGATGGCCTCGGCACGCTCCCCCGCGAACCGGGCGCCCGCCCCCCTCGTGAGGGCCAACCCCCACCAAGCCATCGCCAGGTCCGGATCCAACCGCGCCGCCTCGGCGAAGGCCCGTCGCGCCTCGGAGCCCCAACCGATGTGCAGCAGGCGCAGCCCTTGGTCGAAGTACGCCTGGGCCCGAGGGTGGTCCGTGCTCACCGGAAGGTGCGCCTGCCCCAGCCCCTCGTATAGCGGAGGCGTAGGGAGAGCGGAGTCCGGGACGTCGTCCCAGAGCCCACGGGAGAAGAGGGAGGGTTCCTCGGCTCGAAGCAGTCGCGCCAGCATGGTGTCCTCTCAGGCCCCGACAGTGGGGGCAGTGCAGTCGTTCACAACGAATTCCAGGGCGCGGACGCGCACCGCCAGCCGCCACCACGCGGCGGCCAACTCGTCCGCGTGAACGGGCGGGGCCTTGCGGCGCTCCGCGAAACACGCCTCCCGCCAGGCGTGTCCCACGTGGGTCGCCACCCACTCCTCATGCCGGGCGAACCACTCGGCCATCGTCACCACGGCGACCCGGGTGTCGCGCCGCGCTTCGAAGGTGCGGGGCTCGTTCATGGCGCCCAGCCCCTCCACCTGGAAGACGGGCCAGCTCACGCTCGCCACGTCCACCATGCGCGGGGTAAAGCCATCGCGAGCGAGGTAGACGGCCTCGGCGCCGGCATCCCAGAGCACCCCGAAGCCCCACAGCTTGAGGATCCCGCCTCCGGGCAGCGGGACGGTGTACACGCTGTGGCCCTGCTCCCCCGGTGGACGCTCGCGGGTGAGCCCGCGACGCAGCAGGAGGTTGCCCTCCGGGCACAACACATCCCTCCCGAGGCACCACAGGGAGAGATCGAATATGCGCTCCGCGTCACGCCGGAGGTCCATGGGGAGCGTAGGGGGCAGGGCCGTGGCCATGGGAAGCGCCTCAGCTCGCCTTCGCCTTGGGGCCGCGGCGAGGCTTGATTTCGCCAAAGAGCGCCGCCGGGGCGACGGGCTCCCCACCCTTCTGGGTGATCAGGGCGTTGATGGCGCGCACGATCTTCCCGCGCACGCGTGGCGTCAGCGCCTGGTCCTTGAGCGCCGCCTGGAGCTGCTGTGCGCTCACCCCGCGTCCACTCGGGGGCTTGCCGATGTCGAGTTCGGCGTAGGACTTGCCCTGCGCGTCCTTGTCGCGCCGCTTCTCCCAGCGCTTCTGGGCCAGGGTGCGATCCGCGTCGTCGTGGGCCTCGAGCTGGGCGGAGCGCCGCGCGATCGTGGTGATGTCGAGCTGCTTGTCGGTGAGGAACTGCTGAAAGGTACCCATCGTCATCTCCTGGGGAACGTCGGAAAAGAGGGGCCGGTGTGCGCCGGCCCCAAGTTCAAGAGCGGGAGGTGAATGAGGCGCCTCCCGCTCGACTCACAGGGCAGGCCTCAGTGGCCGCCCAACATCCGCTGGTGGTCCTCGCGCATCTGATCGTGCTCGGTGACCATGGACTCGTGCTCGGAGCGCATCCGCTCGTGCTCGGACTGCATGCGCTCATGCTCGGAGCCAACCCCCGCTGCCGCGTCGCCGTGCGTGGCCTCGAGCTGCCCATGCTGTTCGATCAGCGTCTTGTGGCTCTCCACCACGGAGCCATGCCGGGAGAGCAGCTCCTGGTGCCTGGCCTCCAGCGCGTCATGCTCCGCATCCGCCGCGGAGCCCTTCGCCTTGTCATGCGCCTCGACCCAGGCGCGGTGGTCGGCCTCCATCTTCTCGTGGGCCGACTCCATCGCGCGGTGGTCGGCCTCCATCTTCTCGTGCGCGGAGGCCAGCTCCGGGTGGGTCGCCGACGGCGCCTTCGCACACGCGACGAGTCCCAGCACTCCCAACGTCAGAATGAGCTTTCGCATGGTCATGGCCCTCAGTGCTCGTGGCCGTCGTCATGCGCCGCCGCCTCGATGACGACCGAGACGGAGGCCTGCGGGGTGGGACCAAAGGTGAGGGTGTGCAGGCCCACCTTCATCGGGATCGTGTGGCGCCCCTTGATCTCGGCGCACTCGGAGGAGCTGGTCTTGCTGTCCTCGATGGCCACGGTCTGGCCATTCGCGTCCTTGATGGCCACCTGCACGTCGGCACCGGTGAAGAGGACGTAGTCCGCCTCCTCCGTAGCGGAGAAGGAGACCGAGCCACCCTTCCCACCCGTCACATCGACGAGCGAGATGTCGTAGCGGCGGTGGTCATCCTTCACCTGCGACAGGTTGGTGGTGGTGGCGGAGGCGTTGACCGTCGAGGAGGGCCCTTCCTTGAGGTGCTCGCACCCCTCGACGTCAATGTTCTCTTCCTCGTCACCACAGCCGATGAGCAGCGCGGTGGACAGCAGGGCAGCGGACAACAGCTTCAGGTTCATGTGTGTGACTCCACGGGTGGGTACTGCGGAAAAGCCGCGCGACGCCCCAGCCCCGTGCTCCCGAGAGAGCGGCACGGTGAGGGACACGCGGCAGGGTGTGCGGAGGAAGCTCCCGCGCCAGGCACAGGGAAGCCTTCGCGGGCGGAGCCCTACGTCAGCAGGGAGACGCCCCGCACGCCGCACGACTCATGGCTGGAAACAGCCAACGGACGTGGGACGGCGGAAAGCACCCCACTCCCGCACGGCACGCAGGCGCCGCGCAGGAAGACGCGCTCCGACAAGCTCAGGACAGCGGAGGAGATGACTTGGGTGCCAGCCGGAGCCGAGCGACAGGCTCCGGGTGGACCTGCTCCAGCATGGGGGCCGGACTGGATACGGCCAGCGCCTCCACGGTGAGCAGCGTTTCAACTGCGGGCGTCAGAGTCTCCCGGCGGAAGAAGGTATGGGCGCAGTGCGCCTCGGCGTCGTGCGACGCCATGGCAGCCGGTCCCGCCCGAGAGATGCTCACCTCGGCGTCGGAGGAGGCGAGCACCACCCCCGCCGGCTGCTCATGCAGCCCTTCCTCGCCAACGTGGATGACCTCACCGTGCTCCAGACACGTGGTGTGCTGAACCAGGGTGAAGTGCGCCATGTCCCCCAGGTACGCCAGCGCACAGAGCACCACGAGCGGCAGCGCCAGCAGGCGCGGCCGGTGGAAGCTTCCAGGCGAATGGCGGTTGGAGTGGCTCACGTCAGTCGAGTGCTAAGTGAACAGCAGTTGCATTTGTAAGCCAGTCCCTTGCCGGGTGCAAGCCAGTCGAAGCATCGACTCAGACGGCGTACCCCATCGCGCCCGCCTTCGTCGGCGCGTCCGGATCGAGCATGACGTTCACGCAGGCCACCGTGCCGCTGGCCACCGCGCGCTCCAGCGCCGGGCGGATCTGCGCGGGCTCGGTGACGAGTTCCCCGTGGCCGCCCAGCGCCTCCACCACCTTGTCGTAGCGGGTAGGTGCCAGCAGCGTGCCCGGCGACTTGTCCTCGCCGAACATGCCCACCTGCGGCAGGCGAATCTGCCCCCAGGCCGCGTCATTGCCCACCACGCACACCATGGGCAGCTTGAAGCGCACCGCCGTCTCGAAGTCCATGCCGTTGAGACCGAACGAGCCGTCGCCCTGGATGACCCAGTGCGTGCGGTTGGGGTGCAGCGTCTTGGAGGCGATGGCGAACGGCGCGCCCACGCCCAGGCACCCCAGCGGTCCCGGATCCAGCCAGCGACCCGGCTGGCGCAGCTCGATCACCTTGGCGGCCATGGCCACCCAGTTGCCACCGTCCGCGATGAACACCGGGTCCTGCCCCGCCGAGTTGGCCACGTCGGACATCTCCTTGGCCAACCGGTAGTGGTGGATGGGGGCGCTGTCGTCCTTCGTCCACGCCTCCAGGTCCTTCAGCTTCTTGTTCTCGCGGGCACGCAGGCCCGAGAGGAACGAGGTGCGCTCGGTGCGCGGCGTCGCGTCCGCGAACGCGGTGAGCGCGCTGAAGCTGTCGGCGATGATGCCCACCTCCACCCGCCGGTTGCGGCCGATCTCCGTCGGATCGATGTCCACCTGGACGATCTTCGACTCCGCGCTGAAGGTGGGCTCCGCGCCATAGTTGAGGCGGAAGTCGAACGGAGTGCCGATGACGAACACCACGTCCGCGCCGCTCAAGGCATCCTTGCGCGTGTGCTGGAAGAAGAGCGGGTGGCTCGCCGGCAGACAGCCACGCCCCGCGCCGTTGAGGTAGACGGGCACCTGCGCCGTCTCGCAGAAGCGGCGCAGCGCATCCCACGCGCCGTCCCAGTACACGGAAGAGCCGGCGATGATGGCCGGGCGCTCGGCGGACTTCAGCAGCGCCATGGCCTCGTCCACCTTGCGCGGATCCGGCGGCTGTCGCGCATCCGTACGGTAGCGCTCCGGCAGTTGCAGGGCGGCTTCGTCCGCGCCGTTGCAGAGCACATCCCACGCCAGCTCCAGGAAGACGGGCCCCGGCCGACCGGACAGCGCCACGCGAAACGCCTTGGCCAGATACGACGGCACCAGATCTGGCGTGGGGATGCGATCCGACCACTTGGAGATGCGGTGGAACAGGTCCACCTGCTCCATCTCCTGCAGCGAGCCGCGGCTCTGGTTGAAGATGGGTGCCGCGCCGCCCAGGAGGATCATCGGCGAGCTGGCCGCGTGGGCGTTGGCCACGCCGGTCAGCGCGTCCGTCACGCCGGGACCCGCCGTCACCACCGCCACGCCAATGCCTCGCGTCACCCGGGCATAGGCATCCGCGGCGTGCGCGGCGGCCTGCTCATGCCGGGTGTCGATGACCTGGATGCCCTCCTCCACGCAGCCCGCGTAAATGGGGGCTACATGCAACCCCGAGAGGGTGAAGATGTGCCGGACGCCCTCCTTCTTGAGCATCTTCGCGACGAGCTGCCCGCCTGTCACCGACATGCCGTGCCTCCTCCCGTGAGTCGTTGAAAGCTCTTCGTGAAGCTCAGGCCCCCCGCAGGGCCCGCTCCACGAACATCAGTCGATCATTGCCGAAATACATGTCCTCCCCCACGAAGAACGTGGGGGCGCCGAAGGAGCCCCGGGCCACGGCCTCATCCGTGTTGCGGCGCAGGGCGTCCTTGATCTCCTGGCTCTCCGCGCGCGCCATCGCCGTCTCCGCCACGAGGCCCGCCGCATTCGCCACCTCCGCGAGCACCTTCGGATCGTTCAGGTCCCGGCCCTCGACGAAGGCGACCCGATAAGCAGCGTGGGTAAAGGGGGCGATGCGCCCCTGCTCCGTCGCCACCAGCCCGAGCCGGTTGGCCTTCAAGGAGTTGATGGGGAAGCTCTCCGGAAGCCGAAACTCCGGCAGCCCCAGGTGGCGCGCCCAGTCCTGAAGGTCTTTGCCGAGATAAGCGGCCTTGTGCGCGTTAGTGACCGGTGGCACGTTCCCCGTGGCCTTGAATACGGCACCCAGGAGAAAGGGGCGCCAGCGCAGCTCCGCACCCGTACGCTGCGCGACGGCTTCCACTTGCTGGGAGGCGAGGTAGGAATACGGACTGGCGTAATCGAAGAAGAACTCGAGCGTCTTGGCCATCGAGCGGCTCCACCCGGGACACCTGGCGCGGTGCCAGGTGGCATGTCTGGAAGTATCGCGAAGAAGGTTTATCCCCGTGAATGAACTTTTAGAAGTCCTGCGGTTCCAAGCCCCCAAGTTTGGCGCGGAGTTGTCCCGCACCGCATACCAGCGCGGCTTGGCGGTGACCCAGAAGGACGGCACCACCCGCCCCATCCCCATCACCGCCACGCCCGTCATCCTCGACGCCGCGGAGATCCGCCGCCGCGCTGAGCTGGCCACGAAGCTGTCCTCCGCCACGCACAAGATGGCCGAGGCGGTGCTCAACGGTGGCTCCCGCGAAGTCCTCCTCGGCGCGCTCTCGCCCCTGGAGCGCTCCATCGCCGAGCGCACCTTCAGCCACGTCGCCCGGCTGGCCACCACGCGCGTGGACTTCTTCGTGGACACCGGCAACCAGGCACGCGCCCTGGAGATCAACACCACCATCCCCGCGATGCAGGGCTACTCGGACATCGCCGCGCGCTCGTTCCTCGAGGTGGTGGCCCGGCACTTCAACTACCCGGAGCGCGCCATCCACGCGCTGCTGACGCTCAACGGCAGCAACGCGATGGCGCTCTACCGCGCCCTGCTGGACGGGTACGCCGCCGAGCGCGACGGGAAGTTGCCGGACACCATCGCCCTGCTCTGCCGCCGCAACGACGCGCAGATCACCGAGCTGCGCTACCTGTGCGAGCGCTTCCGCGAGTTCGGCGCGGACGCGGACGTGGTCCACCCGGATGAGGTGTCCGGCGACGACGCCTTCATCGTGAACGGCAAGAAGTACGAGCTCGTCTATCGCCACCTCTTCATCCGGCGCCTGGAGGAGACGCCCTCGCCCTGGGTGGAGGAGTTCCTGGGCGTCGTGCCGGGCAAGAAGGCCGTCTTCCTCAACCCGCCCACCTCGCAGATGGAGGTGAAGGCGACCTTCGCCCTGCTCTCGCAGGCCGTGACCGATCCGGCGCTCGCGGAGGGCGCGGGCCTGGACGCCTCCGAGCTGGAGGCCATCCGCGTCTCCGTCCCCTGGACGCGGCGCTTTCGGAGCGGCCCCGCGACAGGGCCCGGAGGCGAGGCGCTGGACGATCTGGTGGCCGCGGTGGCCGCCGAGCCTCGCCGCTTCGTGCTCAAGCGCTCCTGGGACTACGGCGGCAAGGCCGTGTTCCTCGGCCGCTCGGTGGGCAGCGTGCCGTACAACGAGCGCGCACAGGCCCTCTATGGAGGGCCCCTGACCTGGGCCGAGCTGTGCGAGCGAGCAGTCTCGGACCCGACCGGCGGCGGCTACGTGGTGCAGGAGGTGGTGGAGACGACGCCCGAGGAACATCTGGTCTGCACCGACACCGGCGCGCTGCCCACCTCGTTCTTCGTGGACTACTCCGCCTATGCCTCGGTCGGGCTGGCCAGGCAGCCAGCCTGGGGCGGCGTGTGCCGCGGCTCCATGGGAGAGATCGTCAACATCGTGGGCGGCGGCGGCGTGTTGCCGCTCATCACCACCGAGGTCGCCCACAAGCTGCTCATGGCCTGGAAGGCCATCTGAAGCGCGAGAGAGATCGCGCTATATAAGGTAGCGCTTGCCGCCGGGCTCCTCCGGCGCTGGAAAGGAAGAGCTTCGAATGGCCTGGGAAACCTCGGGATGGCAGTCCGCCTCCGCCTCGTCGGAGGTCAACGCCGCCCTCGTACAGGAGTCGCGGCGCGCGTTCATGTCGCGCGTGTACGGCTGGATGTTCGCCGGCCTCATGGTCACCGGCCTGGTGGCGCTCTTCACCGTCAGCAACCAGCAGCTGCTGAATGTAGCCGTCGCGTGGCGCATCCCGCTGCTGCTGGCGGAGCTGGGCCTGGTCTTCCTGCTCTCGCTGATGGCGCCCCGGCTGTCCGGCCCGGTGGCCGGGTTGATGTTCCTGGCCTACTCGGCGCTCACGGGGATGACGCTGTCCATCTACTTCCTCATCTACACCGCGGGCTCCATCGGCCAGGCCTTCCTGCTCACCGCCGGCGTCTTCGGCGCGCTGAGCCTCTACGGCACGCTCACCAAGAAGGACCTGAGCGCCTGGGGCTCCTTCCTCTTCATGGGCCTGGTGGGCGTGGTGCTGGCCGGTCTGGTGAACCTCTTCCTGCGCAGCGACGCGATGTCCTTCGTCGTCGCTTGTGCCTCCGTGGTCGTCTTCGCGGGCCTGACCGCCTATGACACCCAGAAGCTGCGCGAGATGCACGCCACCACCGGCTACAGCAGCGCCGCCAGCGTGAGCATCGTCGGCGCGCTCACCCTGTACCTGGACTTCATCAACCTGTTCCTCGCCCTGCTGCGGCTGCTCGGTCGCCGCCGCTAACGCGGATCCACGCCCTGGGAGGTCCCTTCACGGACCCGTGGTGAAGGCGACCTCCCCGTCGGGCTCCGACTCCCTACCCAGGGAGTCGGACGCATCGCTCGCGGTTGATGGTGTCAGCCAGCTGACATACGGTTGTGGGATCTCCAACCGTGCCCGCGCCTCCGCACGGGCCGCGCCGCGAGTGGGTGCCCCGAGATGGACGTCTTCACGCTGACGTGTGACAAGCTCCCCACCGAGACGCGAGTCATGCGGGTGTCCGGCCACGAGGGGCTGTCCCGGCTCTACAGCTTCACGCTCGACCTGGTGATGCCTGGAGACGAGGGCCTGTCCTTCGACATGGGGGAGGCCATCAACACCGCGGCCACCCTGGACATCCACGAGGGAAACGGCACGCGGCGCGGCACCTTCCACGGCATCCTCTCCACCGTGGACTGGGTACAGGAGGTGGCCGACAACGCCATCTACCGGGTGACGCTGGTGCCGCGCCTGTGGCGGCTGGGCCTGAGCGTTCACAGCAACGTCTTCGTGGACAAGACCGTCAAGGACATCGCCATGGACGTGCTCCTGTCCAACGGTCTCAAGGAGAAGAAGGACTTCGAGTTCCGGCTGGGGCCCACCAAGTACGAGAAGATGCCGCACGTGTCCCAGTACCGGGAGAGCGACCTGGACTTCCTGTCGCGGCGCCTGGAGCGGGACGGCCTCTACTACTTCTTCGAGCAGTTGGACGCCGGCGAGAAGCTCATCATCACCGACGCCCAGGACAAGCACACCGCCAGCGGCTCGGTGCGCTATTTCCCTCAGGGCTCGAGCGAGACCATGGGCACCGAGGCGCTCCACGCCTTCGTGTGCCGGCACCAGATCCGCCCCAAGCAGGTGAAGCTGCGGGAGTACGACTACCTGCGGCCGACCATGGATCTGATGAAGACGGACCCCGTGGTGCAGAACGGCGACGGGGACGTGGTCAGCCATGACGAGAACTACAGCACCCCGGGCGAGGGCCAGCGGTTGGCCAAGGTGCGCTCCGAGGAGCTCAAGTCGCGCGAGGTGGTGTTCGAGGGCCATGGCCTCACCTACGACGTGCGCCCGGGCTACACCTTCGACGTGACGGCGCACCCGCGCCCCTCCTTCAACGTGTCGTACCTGGCCGTGGCGGTGACGCACGAGGGCACCCAGGGCGTGCTCGGCGAAGGCCCCCAGCAGGAGCCGCAAGCGCCCACCTACCTCGTCCGGATGGAGGCCATCCCCGCCACCGTGCAGTTCCGGCCGCGCCGCCTCACGCCCATTCCGCGCATCTACGGCACGGAGATGGGCGTGGTGGACGGGGAGCAGGACAGCACCTACGCGCAGATCGACAGCCACGGCCGCTACAAGGTGCAGGTCTTCTTCGACGAGAACGATCCGCGCAACGGCAAGGCCTCCATGTGGCTGCGCATGCTGCAGCCGCACGGTGGACCGAACGAGGGCTTCCACTTCCCGCTGCGCAAGAACACCGAGGTGATGCTGGTGTTCCTGGGGGGAGACCCGGACCGGCCGGTGATCGCCGGCGTGGTGCCCAACACGCACACGCCCAGCCCCGTCACGGTGGACAACGCCACCCACAACGTCATCCTCACCGGCGGCGGCACCCGGATGGAGATCGAGGACAACGACGGCGCGCAGTACCTGAAGATCACCACGCCGCCCGAGTCGACCCTCCTCCACCTGGGCGCCCCGGATGGGGCCGGCTACAACGTCCACCTGTCCTCCATGGGCAAGGGGCTGGTGGAGTTCGGCGGCGACCTGGACATCCGGGTGGACGGGCATCAGACGGAGGAGGTCACCCTCGACGTCCGCGAGCACTACAAGGCCAAGCGGGACACCACGGTGGACTCCGACCACAAGGTCGAGGTCAAGGGCAAGGAGGACTACAAGGTCCACGGCAACCAGAAGACCGAGGTCCTGTCCAACCGTGAAGTGAAGGTGACGAGCAACCAGAAGCACGAGGTCGGCGGCAACGACGAGGTGAAGGTCACCGGCAACCAGACCGTCAAGGTCACCGGCAACCAGGAAACCACCGTGACGGGCAATCAGAAGAACACCGTCACCGGCAACCAGACCGAGACCATCACCGGCAACGTCATGCAGACGGTGACGGGCAACGTCACCCAGACGCACTCGGCCAACCTCACGCACACCGTGGTGGGCTCGGCCACCGTCAGCTACGTGGCCGACAAGAAGGAGAGCATCGTGGGGGCGGAGGCCTCCTTCAAGATCTCCGCGACCTCGGAGACCGTGCTCGGGGTGAAGAACGAGAACATCATAGTGTCGAAGATCGACTCGGTGCTCGGCTCGGCGATCGAGGCCATCATCGGCCTGAAGGTGGCCACGCACCTGGGCCCGTCCATCGAGGTCACCTCGGTCCTCAAGCTCGGCAAGCGCGGCATCAGCCTGTCCGCCATCGACCTGGAGGTGAAGAACACCACCGGTCCCCGCATCGGCAACGCGGCCCTCGAGATCGCCTGCAGAGCCATCACGATCTTTCCATGAAAGGCATCAAGCCCCAGCGACTGGGCATCCTCACGCGGCCCTTCGAGCACGAAGGGGTGTTCCACTTCGCGGTCAGCGTGCTGGCCTTCTTCTCGTTCGAGGCGCCCTCCCAGCTGCTCTCCGAGGTGGAGCTGTGGAAGTTCCTCCCGAAGGAGCTGGGCAAGGACGCGGCCCTGGACATGGGCATGCCCAAGGCCCACGCCGAGGTGCTGCTCACGGCCAAGGCCTACCCTGCCGGCAGCAAGGGCCAGGGAGCCTGTCCGGTGCGGCTGCGGCTGGGCAAGGTGGACAAGACGCTCTACGCGGTGGGAGACCGCTTCTGGAAGGGCGGCGTGCCCACGCAGCCCCTGCCCTTCAAGGAGCTGCCCATCACCTACGCGAACGCGTACGGCGGAGCGGGCTACCCGCAGAACCCGCTCGGCAAGGGCTTCGCGCCCGTGCGCACGCCCCAGGGCGAGCTGCACCCGCTGCCCAACATCGAGAACCCCAAGCAGCTCGTCAGCACCCCGAAGGACAAGCGGATGCCGGCCGGGTTCGGCCCGTACGATCTCACCTGGCCCCAGCGCTTCTCGAAGACGGGGACGTACGACGAGAAGTGGATGAAGGAGCGCTTCCCGGGCTTCGCCAAGGACATCGACTGGACCTTCTTCAACACCGCGCCGGAGGATCAGCAGTTCGACGGCTATCTCCAGGGTGATGAGCCCTTCACGCTGGAGAACATGCACCCGGCCAAGCCGGTCCTCCAGGGACGGCTGCCCCACCTCAAGGCGCGGGCGTTCATCAATCAGAAGACGGACAAGGGCGAGGAGTTCCGCGAGCTGTCCACGCGACTCGACACGGTCCACCTGTTCCCGCATGCGGAGCGCGGCGTGCTCGTGTTCCGCGCCGTCACCCAGGTGACCGAGGACGACGCCGCGGACGTGCTGCAGCTCATGGTGGCCTGCGAGGCACCGGATGCCCCTCGACCGCTGGCGCACTATCGCGGGGTGCTCGCCGAGCGGCTCGACCGGGAGAAGGGGTACCTGGCCGCCCTCCGGGACAGTGATTTGATGCCGCCCGCGGCCGAAGGCGCGAAGCCCGCGTGGGCCGAGCTGCCGGACCTGCCCCCGGCTCCGGAGAAGCGGCTGGAGAAGAACCTGCGCAAGCGCGCGGAGCTCGAGATGGAGCGGATCCGGCAGGAGATCCGCGCACAGGGGCTCGACCCGGACAAGCACGTGCCCAAGGCGCTGCCGCCGGAGCCTCCGCCGCCAAAGCTGGAGGAGCTGGGCGCCGTCATCCAGACCGCCATGGCCACGGCGGACGAGCAACTGCGCCAGGCGGAGGCGAACCGCACGAAGGCCGAGCAGGAGGCCCGAGCGATCTGCAAGCAGCTCGGGCTGGACTACGACCAGGTGGTGGCCAAGCACCAGAGCAAGCAGGGCGGCCCTCCCGCCTACTCCGCCGACGCGGAGCTGGCGCGCATGAAGCAGTCGGTCGCCGACCTCAAGGCGCTCGGTGTCAACCTGCCCAACGTGGAGGCGCAGGTCCAGGATCCAGCCCTGGAGGAGAAGCTGCGCAAGACGGAGGCGGCGCTGCTGTTGAGCTACCGCATCAGCGCGCACCACCAGCCAGCGGCCTCGCGGCTCCCTCCAGAGGAGGCGGCGCGGGTTCGTCAGCAGGTGCTCGCGCTCTTCAAGGCGGGCGAGAGCTTCGAGGGCCGGGACCTGACGGGCGCCGACCTGTCTCGCCTGGAGCTGCCGGGGGCCAACTTCCGCGGCGCGCTGATGGAGAGCGTGAACCTCAGCGGCGCCGACTTGAGCGGAGCGGACTTCACCGGCGCGGTGCTCGCGCGGGCGGACCTGTCCGAGGCGAACCTGTCCGGCACCGTCTTCGCGGGCGCCAATCTGGGCCAGGCCCGCCTCGTGAAGGCGCGAATGGCCGAGCCGGGAGACCTGTCGCGCGTCATCCTCGCCCGCGCGGACCTCACCCGGGCGAGCCTGCGCGGGGCGCGCATGGAGGGCGTGGATCTCTCGGAGGCCGTGGTGGCTGGCGCGGACCTGGGAGGCGTGGTGGCGCGCGAGCTCACGCTGCTGCGGACCGATCTGTCCGGCATCAAGCTGGCGGGCGCAGACCTGCGCAAGAGCAACTTCATCGAGGTGACGGTGGCCGGCGTGGACTTCACCGGCGCCACCCTCACCGGCGCCGTCTTCGTCACCTGCAAGGGGGACGGGGCGTGCTTCTACAAGGCCCAGCTCGACAACCTGCGCCTGGTCAAGGACTGCTCCTTCGCCAAGGTGGACTTCCGGGAGGCCAACCTCCAGGGCGCCAACCTACGCTCCACCCGCCTGGAGGAGTCCGACTTCAGCCAGGCCACGCTCAAGGGCGCGGACCTCAGCGAGAGCAACCTGCAGCGGGCCCGCTTCTACCGGGCGGTGGCTCCCGAGGCGCGCTTCATGAAGGCGGACCTGACGGACGCCCACCTGGTGTCCTGCAACCTCATGCAAGGCATCCTCCAGAAGGCCCGCATCCAGGGCGCGGACTTCCGGGGCGCCAACCTCTTCCGGGTGGACTTCGCCCGCGTGCGTGGCTCGGCCAAGAGCCTCCAGGACGCCAACGTCAAGCAGGTGCGCATCCTCCCCCGGAGCCCCCATGGATAGGGCCGAGCTGCGCGCCTGGATCGAACGCGGTGAGCCCGTCACGGATCTGGATCTGTCCGGCGCGGCCTTCGCGGGCGCCGATCTGTCGGGCGCCATCTTCGAGAAGGTCCGCTTCCAGGGCGCGGACCTGACCGGCGCGGATCTGCGCGAGTCCACGTTCATCCAGTGTGACTTCTCCGGTGCGCGGATGGGCGGAGTCCAGCTCCAACACGCCGTGGTGCAGGAGGGAAACCTGAAGGGCGCGGTGCTGGCCAAGGCCTCGCTGGTGCTCACGCAGTTCATCCAGTCCCAGCTCGTCTCCGCGGACCTGAGCGGGACGAAGATGCAGCAGGCGGCGCTGCTGCGCGTGGACTTGTCCGGTGCCTCCTTCGCGGGGGCGGACATGGACCGGGCCGCCGTGGTCGAGTCCAAGACGGCGGGCGTGGACCTCACGGGCGCGAGGCTGAAGCAGACGACGCTGTACCAGGCCGACCTGCGCCAGGCGAAGCTCGGTGGGGCGAAGTTCGAGCTGGCTGTGCTGGTGGAGAGCAAGCTGGCCGGCCTGGACCTGCGCGGCGGCGACTTCACGCTGACCCAGTTCACCGGCGCAGACCTCACGGGGTGCGACCTGCGCGAGGCGAACCTCACCCAGTGCAACTTCAAGGACGCCCTGCTGGAGGGCGCGAAGCTGGACGGTGCCCAGGCTCCCAACGCCCTGTTCGTGGGGGCGAAGCTCAAGCGGGCGAGCCTGCGCGGGACGCAGCTGTTCCAATCGATCTTCATGGACGCCGACCTGACGCAGGCCGATTGCACCGGCGCCCAGATGCAGCAGTGCATCCTTCACCGGGCCGCCTGCCTGGTGGTGCGCTTCACCAACGCCGACCTCACCTACGCGGACTTCTCCTCGGCGGACGTGTCGGGGGCGCACTTCACGGGCGCCACCGTCACCCGGGCGAAGTTCCACCGGACGAAGGAAGAGGGCACACTGAACAAGGGGCGAGGGGCGTTGGGAGACGATCCGGAGCTGGCCGAAGCCGAACGTTGGAAGCCGAGATACTGAGAGGACGTATGCGACAGCTCGCGAGGGTGCGGGAGCAGAAAGAGGCGTTCCAGGAGTCGGGCACCGTCATGGAGACGGGCGACGGGGGCGCGCTCACGGTGCGCACCGAGTCGGGCATGTACGGTGCGCGCCGGGCCTTCAGTTGTCTGGTGGAGCCCATGGTGGGAGACGTCGTCCTGCTGAGCGGGCTGCCTGGCGGGCAGTGCTACGTGCTCGCGGTGCTGGAGCGCGAGTCGGATGCTCCGGCGCGGCTGGTCTCGGAGGGAAACCTCGAGGTCCGGCTGCCGCGCGGGCGCTTCGTGGTCGCGGCCCAGGAGGGCGTGGACCTCGTCTCCGCCCAGGAGGTCTCCGTCACGGCCGGCGGGGTCCGCGTACACGCGACCGAGGGCAACGTCGTGGTCCGCCAGCTCTCCGTGCTCGGCGCATTCGTGCGCGCCGAGTTCGACCGCATCAAGGTCATGGCCGAGAGCTGTGATTCGGTGTTCGACCGGATGCTGCAGCGGGTGAAGCGCTCCTACCGCTTCGTCGAGGAGCACGATCAGGTACGCGCGGCGCAGATCGACTACGTGGCCCAGAACAACGCCAGCCTGCGCGGCGAGAACACGCTGATCACCGCCAAGGACCTGATCAAGGTCGACGGCGAGCAGATCCACCTCGGATAGGGAGCGCCACCATGTTCGCGAACACGCAGATGATGGGGATGGACATGGGCTTTCCGGACGTCTGTCTGACGCCCATACCCGCGCCGACGCCCATCCCCTACCCCAACATCGCCATGGGGCCCATGGGCGTGCCGGCCGCCTATCACATCCTGTTCATGTGTACGCCCGCCCACAACCTGGGCACCATGGTCCCGCTGACGAACGGAGACAACGCCGGCGTGGCCATGGGCGTCGCCTCGGGCACCGTGATGGGGCCGGCGCGCCACCTGACGGGAGCCTTCACCGTGCTGGTGGGCGGCATGCCCGCCACGCGCCTGACGAGCGTGGCCCTGCAGAACTCGACCAACTGCCCGGGCATGCGGATCGTCCCGAGCCAGACCAAGGTGCTCATCCTCGCCCCCTGAGGGCCTTGGAGAAGGAGCCGCGCGCGTGGACATCCCGAATTGGGTCGAGGCCATCTTCCGGGGACCGTGGCTCTGCATCGCCATCGCGGCAGGGGTCACCCTCTTCATCCTGTTCTCCGATGGAGGGGGCAAGGCCCAGCGCTCCGAGAAGGAGGCCCAGGCCCTGAAGAACGTGCCGCAGTCCGCGGTGAAGCAGGCCCGCAAGCTCGTCCAGGAGAACACGCCCCTGCTCGCGGTGAAGCTGCTCAATGAAGTGGCGGGCATCTCGAACGTGGACGCGCATGCGTACGTCCAGACGTTCCAGGCCATCCAGGAGGGCCACTTGTCCTTCGGAGAGGCCCTCACCGTCGAGCTCGCGTGCGACGTGAAGGCGCACATGGACAAGTCCGAGCGCGAGCAGGCCGTGAAGCTCCTGGTGTCGCGCGCGGGCGCTCCCCAGGAAGAGGCCGTGCGGCTGGTGGAGATGCTAGGCGCGTCGAGCCGGAGCAACCGCGCCCGGGTCGCGGGCAAGCCCCTGCCGGAAGCGGCGTCCGCGGAGGATCTCAAGAAGGTCGATGCCCTCGCGGCCGAGGGCAAGGCCATCGAGGCGATCAAGCTCTACCGGCAGCTCACCGGCGCGAGCCTGAAGGAAGCCAAGGACTACGTGGACTCCCGCTCCGCGCGCTGAGCCAGCGGCTCAGCTGTTGCGCAGCGGCTTGCCTTCCGCGTCCTTCGGCGACTCGCCGACGAGGATCATGATGCCGTCGATCAGCGGCCAGAGCGCCCCGAGGCCGCAGGTGAGGAACGTCACCGCGATCTGCGCGATCGCGATGCCCACGTGGCCCGTGTAGAAGCGGCCAATGCCCAGGCCTCCCAGGCAGATCTGCAGCACCCCGGCGACGATCTTGCTCCGGTGCGAGAAGGGCAGCCCCGTCTTGGGGTCGATGCCATAGGGCGCCGCCCCGCTGAACGTCGACGCGGTGAGCGGCTGCCCCAGCCGCGGCTCCTGCGTCGGTCGCACGAGCGTCTGGGACACCGTCGGCGACGGCTGCGACGTGGGCGCACTCATCCGCGCTCCGCACACCGTACAAAAGCTGGCCCCGGACGCTACCTGGCTACCGCACTGGTTACAGAACACGCGAGCGCTCCTCGAGAGGTGGAGATGAACCGCGGGGCCTCAGCTCCCCGCCTTCTTCATCAGCGGCATGAAGAGCCGCTCCACCGGCTTGCCGCCGATCAAGTGCTCCTCGACGATGGCCGGTACATCCTCCACCTTCACCCCACCGTACCAGACGCCTTCCGGGTAGACGACGACCGAGACGCCGAAGGCGCACGTGTCCAGGCACCCCGCCGCGTTGGCCCTCATCTGCCCCTTGATGCCGCGCTTCTCCAATTCGGCCTTGAAGGCGGCTCGCACCTCCTCGGCTCCCTTGGTGGCGCAGCACCCCTTGGGGTGCCCGTCAGGACGGCGGTTGGTGCAGACGAAGATGTGGCGCTGGAACGGGGGAGCCATGGTGTCTTTTTCCTAACCCACCCCCTGTCCGAAAGCGACCACCGCGCACACTTGCCCCCTCCCCGATCCGGCCGGGGGCACTAGGCAGCCCGGAGATCCGTGCGCAGACTCACAGCAAATATCTGCCAGTGATCACAACCGTCCCGCCAGTGACCATACATGCAACGCCACATACCGACTCTTGATGCGAGGCACTGTTGATCTACCCCGTTTTTGGCCCTAAAAACCCGCCCCCGCCGCTACGGCTGGCTACAGGCCTGTCGAGCGGTTCCGGGCGTCAGCACCCGCAGGCACCCCCATCCCTAGGGTGTGGGAGAACGAGGGACACACGATATGGGGCGGAGTAGGAATCTTTCGGAGAGGCTCCCGCCGAGCGCGTCCTGCCTCGCCTGCCTGCTCTTAGTGCCCGCCCCGTATCCGCCAGGCCCTGTTCACCGCTGATCAGCCATCCCCGTGAAATCTCACGGGCTCGAAGTTCCGCAAAATTTTGCATCCATACCACGAGTGAATTTCCCGGGAGACCCGTCATGGAGAAAGAGCTGAGTGCGAAGCCGGTGGTGAACGGGAAGAAGGCCGGCAAGAAGGCCAAGAGCCCCGCACCGGGGCTGACGGTGAAGCGCTTCTTCACCACGCCGGGGGTGGATCCGGCCGACGAGCTGGCCTGGGAGTACCGCAGCGCGAGCATCACCGGGGAGGACGGGCGCGCCGTCTTCGAGCAGAAGAACATCGAGGTGCCCAAGACGTGGTCGATGCTGGCCACCAACGTCGTGGCCTCGAAGTATTTCCGCGGCACGCCGGGCACCCCCGAGCGGGAGACCAGCGTGCGCAAGCTGGTGGCGCGCGTGGTGGACACCCTCACCCGCTGGGGCGTGGAGGGCGGCTACTTCGCCACCGACACGGACCGCGACACCTTCCACGCGGAGCTGACGCACCTGCTGCTGCGGCAGAAGGCGTCCTTCAACTCGCCCGTCTGGTTCAACGTGGGCGTCGAGGCCCACCCGCAGTGCTCGGCGTGCTTCATCAACTCCGTGGAGGACTCCATGGAGTCCATCCTCACGCTGGCCAAGACGGAGGCCATGCTCTTCAAGTACGGCTCGGGCACCGGCAGCAACCTGTCCTCCCTGCGCGCCAGCAAGGAGCTGCTCGCTGGCGGTGGCACCGCCTCCGGGCCCGTGTCCTTCATGAAGGGCTTCGACGCGTTCGCGGGTGTCATCAAGAGCGGCGGCAAGACGCGGCGCGCGGCGAAGATGGTCATCCTCAACGCCGAGCACCCGGACATCCTCGACTTCATCCGCTGCAAGGTGCAGGAGGAGAAGAAGGCCTGGGCGCTCATCGAGTCCGGCTACGACGCCTCCTTCAACGGCGAGGCGTACTCCTCCGTCTTCTTCCAGAACTCGAACAACTCGGTGCGCGCCACCGACGACTTCATGAAGGCGGTGGTGGCCGACGGCACGTGGACCACGCGCGCGGTGCGCGACGGGCGGCCCATGGACACGATCAAGGCCCGCGAGCTGTTCCGCGAGATCGCCGAGGCGGCGCACCTGTGCGGCGACCCTGGCATGCAGTTCGACAGCACGGTGAACGCCTGGCACACCTGCTCGGGCACGGCGCGCATCAACGCCTCCAACCCGTGCTCCGAGTACATGTTCCTGGATGACTCGGCCTGCAACCTGGCGTCGCTGAACCTGATGCACTTCCGCACCATCGACGGCGACTTCGACGTCACCGCCTTCCGGCACGCGGTGGACGTGCTGCTGCTGGCGATGGAGATCATCGTCGGCTTCTCGCGCTACCCCACCGAGAAGATCGCCCAGAACAGCCATGACTACCGGCCGCTGGGGCTGGGCTACGCCAACCTGGGCGCGCTGCTGATGGCCAGCGGGCGGCCCTATGACTCGGCGGAGGGGCGCAACTGCGCGGCGGCCATCACCTCGCTCATGTGCGGGCAGGCCTACTCCATGAGCGCCCGGCTGGCCGAGCGCATGGGGCCCTTCGCCGGCTACGCGAAGAACGCCGAGCCGATGCTGGGCGTCATCCGCAAGCACCGCAAGGCGGCCTACAACATCCAGGCCGAGGGCGTGGGCGCCGAGCTGTTCGAGGCGCAGAAGGCCGCCTGGGACGATGCGCTGGCCCAGGGCGCCGAGCACGGCTACCGCAACAGCCAGGTCACGGTGCTGGCCCCCACGGGGACCATCGGCTTCATGATGGACTGCGACACCACGGGCATCGAGCCCGACATCGCGCTCATCAAGTACAAGAAGCTGGTGGGCGGCGGCATGCTGAAGATCGTCAACCAGACGGTGCCGCTGGCGCTGGAGAAGCTGGGCTACCCGCAGACGCAGGCCCAGGACATCGTCAGCCACCTGGACAAGCACGAGACGATCGAGGGCGCTCCGCACCTCAAGCCCGAGCACCTGCCGGTGTTCGACTGCGCCTTCAAGCCCGCGCGCGGCGAGCGCAGCATCCACTGGATGGGGCACATCCAGATGATGGAGGCGTGCCAGCCGTTCCTCTCGGGCGCCATCTCCAAGACGGTGAACATGCCCGCCAACGCCACCGTGGAGGACATCGAGAAGGCGTACCTCGAGGCGTGGAAGCGAGGGCTCAAGGCCATCGCCGTGTACCGCGACGGGTGCAAGCGCACGCAGCCGCTGAACACCTCCAAGAGCACGGTGAAGGACACGAAGGCGGCGGCCGTGGAGCCCGAGCCGCTGATCAAGCCCGAGCCCAAGGCCATGCGGCGGCGCCTGCCGGATGAGCGCCGGTCCATCACCCACAAGTTCTCGATCGGCGGCCACGAGGGCTACCTCACCGTGGGGATGTACGAGGACGGCACCCCGGGCGAGCTCTTCGTCGTCATGGCCAAGGAGGGCTCGGTGGTGAGCGGGTTGATGGACAGCTTCGCCACCTCGGTGTCCCTGGCGCTCCAGTACGGCGTGCCGCTGCAGGTGCTGGCCGACAAGTTCTGCCACACCCGCTTCGAGCCGAGCGGCTTCACCGGCAACCCCGCCATCCCCATCGCCAAGTCGATCACCGACTACATCTTCCGGTGGCTGTCGCTGAAGTTCCTGCCCAGCGAGCAGCCGGCGGAGGCCGAGGTGACGGCGGTCGAGGTGAAGGCCGCCCCCGAGCCGCAGCCCGCGCAGCAGACCGTGGCGATCCGGCTGCCGGCCTCTCCGAAGCGCGACACCTGGCTCAACCAGGCGGACGCCCCGCCCTGCCACACCTGCGGGGCGATCATGGTGCGCAGCGGCGCTTGCTACAAATGCTCCAACTGCGGCGCCACGAGCGGGTGCAGCTGAGCCCCGCCTGAGCGGGTGACGCACGAAGCCCCGGAGAACTCCTCCGGGGCTTTTGTTTTCAGGGGGCCCGCTGGGGATTCAGCGGGCCAGGGCTTCAGGAGCCCTCGCCCTGCGGCTTCGCCGGCGGGACGCGCTTGGGCTGCGCCTCCGAGGCGGGAGCGGTGGGGCTCGTGCGCGCCGCTTCCTCCGCGAACTCCGTGAAGGGATCCGGCTCGGGTTCCGCCGCCGGCGCCTCGGGAGTCTTCGGCGCGGCGGACTCCTCGGCTGGGAACATCTGATCCCACCCTGGCTCGCTCTTCGCCTCCTGCGGCGTGGCGATTACCTCGGGATCACCCTTTCCGAGCCCGTACCTCCCCGTGCTGCTGCGCTCGGGCAGTCCGACCCCGTACTTGCCCGTGGTCACCAGCTCCGCGCTCTCCTGCTCGGCAGCGGGAGGAGGAGCCTCGGGCTTGCTTGGGGGAGCCTCGGGCGCCTTGGGCGGCGTGAGCCCGATGCCGTACTTGCCCGTGAGCGCTGGCTCCGTGGCGCCAAGCTCGTGCGTCTCCGGGGCCGCGGGCTCCGGAGCGAGGGTCCCGTACTTGGCCGTGGTGATCGGCACCGCTTGGGCCTGCGGGCTCGCGGGCGGGCTGGGCGGCGCGGGAGTCTCCTTCGGCGCCGCGGGCGCTCCAGGCTGCCACTGCGGCACGAAGTCCCACGCCGAGGCCAGCGCCACTTCGTCCCCTGGCGCGCCGTCGGTGTCCGCCACGTGGGGCGCCTCGGTCTCCAGCGCCAGGCCTCGGTCCTCGGAGGTGGAAGCAGCGGCGTGCCCAGCGTGCGCTTCGGCCATGCCCACGAACTCCCAGGTGGCCGCGAGCTGCATCGGCTCCTCGGGCGCGGGCGGCAGCTCGCCCAGATCCACGGGCACCCTCGGCTTGACCTCGGCCACCGGCTCTGGCGCCGGTGCTTCCTCCGCCGGCGTCGGCGCAGGCGCCCCTTGCAGCGTCCAGACCCCCGACCGTGTGGTCTCCTCCTGGGGTGGCGCCTTTACGGGCTCGGGCTCGGACAACTCCTTGGCGGCGACCGCCTCGGGCTTGCGCTCGGGGGCTGGCGGGGCCAAGACCTTCACGGGCTCGGGCTCGGGCTCGGAGGCTTCCAGCGCGGGAGCTTCCTCGGGCTCCGGCTCGACCAGCTCCAGGGCTGCGGGCTTGGTGGGCTCTGGCTTGACCAGCTCCAGCGTGGGCGCCTTCTCTGGCTCCGGCTCCAGCAACTCCAGCGTGGGCGTCTTCTCGGACTCCGTCTCCAACAGCTCCAGCGTGGGCGCCTCTTCGGACACCGACGCGGCCGCGAGCTCGGATGGAGCAGCGGATGGCTCCTCCTCCTCGGGCTCCGCATCCAACTCCGGCTCGAGCTCGACGGGAACGGCGGCCTGTTCCTCTTCCGCGGGCTCTGCCTCCAGCTCCGCTACGGGCTCGGCGGGTGCGGCGGCTTCCTTCGCAGGCTCCGCCTCCAGCTCCGCCACGGGCTCGGCGGGTGCGGCGGCCTGTTCCTCTTCCGCGGGCTCCGCTTCCAACTCTGGCTCGAGCTCGACGGGGACGGAGGCCTGCTCCTCTTCCGCGGGCTGTGCCTCCAGCTCCGCCACGGGCTCGGCGGGAGCGGCGGCCTGCTCCTCTTCGAGGGCCTCCCCTTCCAGCTCGGGCTCGGGCTCCAAGACATCGTCGACGTCGATGCCGTCGGTTTCCTCGGCGGGAACCAGCACCTCCTCCTGAGACCAGGAGGGCTTCGATCCCGCGAGTTCGGGCGCGGGCTTCGACGGTACGGGAATGGGCGCCGCGGGCGCTTGGGGCTTCGCGGCCGCGACCTCACCCACCTGCGGTGGGACGCGCGCAACCACCTCGAGGGACGCGCCAGGAGGCAGGGGAACAGGCGCGGCGGCAGGAGGAGGCACCGGCACCCCGGGAGCGCTCGCTGCCACGGGGGGCATCGTCTTCGGCACCGACGGAGCAGCGGGCGGCACCGACGGAGGAGCGCTCAGGGCGGCAGGCGCGGCGACTCCCGGCGCCCCGGAAGGAACGCTCGGGACAGCCGCCGCCGCGATACCGGGCGGGGCGCTCATGGCGGCGGGCGCGGCGACTCCCGGCGAATCGGAGAGGGAAGGTACCGGCGGTCCGGGTCTCTGCGCCGACGAGCCCAGGGGGACCATGCCAGGCGGAATCGAGGGGACAGGCGGCCCTGCGACGGGAGGAGGCTGCCCGGGGATCGGCGCTTGCGTCGGACGAGGAGCCGCGACGGAAGGGGCAGGCCCCGGGATGGGAGGACGCGTCGCCCCAGGCACGGGCGCCGCATGGGCCTGCGCGGGACCTGCCGGGGGATGCGCCACGGGCGGCGCGGTCGGATGCGCCACGGGTGGCGCGGACGCCCCCGCAGGCGGAGCCCCCACGGCGGGCAGCGCGGCGTTGCTCTGGGGATCCCTGCGAGCAACGGGGCCGGCGGGAGGTGCTCCCGGCGGACGCCCTGGCACCGGAGCCGAGGCCGGAGCGGCGACGCCGGGTGACATCCCAGGCACCGGCGGTCGGGTCATCCCCGGGGGAACCGGAGGCATGGCCGCCGCGGGGGGCGGCATCGGCGCGGCGGGCATCCCCGAGGAAGTCTGGCGCGCGGGAGGAATCGGCGCGACGGGAGCCCCCGGCGCGACGGGAGGCGCTGGGATGGCCTGCATCCCGGCGGAGGTCTGGCGTGCGGGAGGCACGGGCGCTGCTGGTGCTCCAGCGACACCGGGCGGCGGCTGAACAGCCTGCATTCCCGCCGAGGTCTGGCGCGCGGGAGGTACAGGCGCGGCCCCAGGTGGCACCTGGGACGGAATGGGCACCTGGGTCAGGGGCCTCGCCGCCGCGACTCCTGGCGGCTGCGCAGGGCCCTGGGGTCGAGGCGCCATCCCAGGGGCCATCGCCTGAGAAGGATGCGGCGCTGCCTGGGCGGCCTGAGGTGCCCCAGCGGGAACACCCGCGGGAATCGGCGGCCGAGTGGCCCCAGGCGGCATTTGAGGAACCGGGGCGCCACCCGGGTGCGCGGGGTGAGCCCCTGAAGGGCTCGGCGCGGGATGAGCGCCCGAGGGCATCTGCGCGGGGTGAGCCCCCGGAGGCATCGGTGCCGGGGGGGCACCCGGGGGCATCGGTGCCGGGTGAGCGCCCGAGGGCATCGCCGCTCCCGGTACCCCCGGCATGGTCGGCCGTGTCTGCGGGGGAACCTGGGCGCCGGGCATGGGCTGGGGCGGGCGCGCGCCCTGGGGAACCGGCGGAACCGTGAGGTGCTGCCCGGGTCCGGGCGGAGGCGCCGCGGGCCGTGGGGCACCAGCGACAGGTTGCGGAGGCATCGCCGGCATGACTCCCGAAGGAGGCCGCTGCGGCGCCGCCCCCGCTGGAGCTTGCGGTCCCGTGGGCGGAAGCCCCGGCACGCCCGCCATCGTCGCGGGGCCAGGACGCGGTGCCTGAGCAGCCGGCGGCATGGCTCCCGGAACCGTGGTGCCCGCCACGGGCGTCCCGGCATGAGGCTGAGCCAGCACCGGAGGCCCTCCGGAGGGCACGCCCGGCAGCGTGGGAGAGGCCTGCGGGGTCAACTGCGGCGGAGGCGCCGCCGGCCGGCCCTGAGCGGCTTGAGCCGCCTGGGCCCGAGGATCGACAGGAGGCGCGGAGGGCGCAAGGACTGGCGCCGAGGGCCCAGGCACGCCCGGGGCCGCCGGATGTGGCGCGGCGGCCCCCTGCTGCGGGCTCCCGGCTCCAGGGACCGGAGCGGCAGTGGCCGGCTGCGGAGCATTGGCCATGTTGGCCCAGGCGGACGGAGGCATGGTGGGCCGCGAACCCGCCGGCTGCGCTGGCTGCGCTGGCTGCGCCGGGGCAGGCGCGCTGCTGGCCTGAGGCATGGGAGGCGCGGCGCGAGGAGCAGGAGGCGCCACAGGAGCCTGCGCCTGATCATCCTCCTCCGCGCTCAGGTACTCGCCCAGCTCGAACCCACCGAACGCCTCGCGCCCCGGGCCACCGGACTCCTCCGCCGGCATCTCGAGGGGTGCATCCGCGGCCTCGGGCTGTCCATCCCCCGAGTCATCACTCAGGAACTGCCCGGGCTGGAGCCCTCCGAACATGCCCTGCTTCTCGGGCGAGGCCGCGGGAGGAGGACGCGGCGCAGGCGCCCCACCCACTCCCGCGGGCTTGGTAACGGGCGCTCCACCCGCGTCCCGTGCCCCTGCTCCCGAGCGGGTCGCCTCGGGGTCCAGCTTGATGTAGCGCTCGGGACGGGTGATGCCGTAGCGCTTCTCCAGGTACAGGTAGAGCCGCAGCTCCGGCACCACGCACGCCACGATTCGGAAGCCGGTGATGAACGACAGCTCATCCACCGCCGCCATGTCGGAGGGGCTGGCCATCGCCACCTTCAGGCGCTTGCCATCCAACGACAGCGGGAACACGAAGTGCTTCTCGGCCAGCGCCGTCGGGATCAGGGCCAGCGTCGCCGAGGTGACCGACTCGAACTCCTGGATCGTCGCCTGGGGGGAGCGCGTCTGCTCCGCGAGCACCACGCCCAGCGTCTCGATGTCCAGGTACTCCAACTCGACCAGGTTGGTCCCCAACCGGCCGCCATAGATCATCTGGGCCTTGAGGCCCTCGTCGAGCTGACCTTGGTTGATGAGGCCCTTTCGGACCAGGATCGCGCCGAGCTTTTCCGCCATGAGGCCGTCGATTCTAGACGGCTTCCATGACGTTGCGCGGCTACTCGTTCGTGTTCCAGCAATCTCCAGCCAGACCCGAATCTTTCAGGCCCGATGGCACTTCACGGCCTGTCGGGGCTGGCGGCGCTGGCCGTACGCGGGAACGTCAGTAGGCGTTCTTCGAGAGGAAGCCGCCGAGCGCGGTGCGCACGAGGATCTTCAGGTCCATCAGGAGCGACCAGTTCTCGATGTAGTACAGGTCGTATTCGATGCGCTTCTGGATGGAAGTCTGGCCGCGCAGGCCGTTGATCTGCGCCCACCCGGTGATGCCCGCCTTGACCTTGTGGCGCAGGTGGTAGCGGGGGATCTGCCGCTTGAACTCCTCGATGAAGACGGGGCGCTCGGGGCGCGGGCCCACCAGGCTCATGTCGCCCACCAGCACGTTGAAGAACTGGGGCAGCTCATCGACGGAGTACTTGCGCAGGAAGGTGCCGATGGGCGTGCGGCGCGTGTCTCCCGCGCTGGCCATCTGCGCGCCCGCCACCTCGGCGTCCGTGCGCATGGTGCGGAACTTGAGGATGTGGAAGGTCTCCCCGTCCATCCCCATGCGCTCCTGGTTGTAGAGGATGGGGCCTCGGCTGGTGAGCTTCACCATCAGCGCCGTCACCAGCATGATGGGCGCCGTCAGCGCGATGGCCACCAGCGAGAAGACGATGTCGAAGGCGCGCTTGGCCACCCGGCTCCACCCATCCATCGGGTCGCCCTGGAGGCTGATGATGGGCAGGCCGCCGAACTCCTCCAGGCCGCCATAGAGGGTGATGTACTGGTAGAGGTCCGGCACCACCTTCACGTCCACGGTGCGCAGGGCCAGCTGCTCCATGAGCTGCTTGACCACCGGCTGCTGCTCGAGCGGCAGGGCGATGACGACCTGATCGACGGGCTGCTCGTCCAGCACCCGCTCGACGTCCTTCACCTCGCCCACCACGGGAGCGCCTCGCACGCGCCGCCCTACCCGCTCCGGATCCAGCGCCAGCACGCCCACCACGCGGAAGCCCAGCTCGCGGTGGTCGCGCACGGTCTCAATGACGCGCCGGCCGAGCTCGCCCTCGCCGATGACGAGGATGGTCTTCAGGTTGAAGCCGCGACGACGCACCTCGGCCAGGGCGAGCCGGAGTACCAAGCGCGTCACCGACACGAGCACCAGCGCGTAGCCGAGGAAGAGCGCCAGGGTGAGGCGCGAGTAGCGCTCGCGGGTGAAGTAGGTGAGCGCCACCAGGATGAGCGTCGCGGTGATGGAGGCCTTGAAGACCGCGAACAGCTCTCCAATGTGCGTACGCGAGCGGTTGGTGGTGTAGAGGTTCGACTGGTGGAAGGTGAAGGGGAAGATGAACAGCGACATCCCCAGGGAGACGAGCGTCTCGTCCAGCGGCGGGATGCCATCGGTGACGGGGATGACGCCGATGAAGCGCGTGGCGTAGGCGAGACCGAACGCCACGGCGAGCATGAGCAGGTCGGTGGCGACCTTGATGGACGTGTAGAAACGCTGGAGACGACTGAACACGCCAGGACTCCTGTGTGGCCCGCCGAACGATCGGCCCCGTCGCTGCAATTCCCACGCCCCCCTTCACTCGCGGACGGGCCGCGAACTCCGGAAGGCGCGGGGGCGTCCTAGCACGGAAAGACCCGTGAAACCAAGGGGTTGCCCCGCGCACCGCTGGACACATGGACGCCCGTGCGGCGCGGCACTGTGCGGAAAGCGGAGGCCCCTCTGGCGCGGCTGTCAGGGCTGCCCGGCGCGGGAGGAGGCAGGCGAACCGAGGAGCGCCTCCACTTCGGCCATGATCCCTTGTTGGAACGCGGCCTTGCTGAAGCGCCGGGCCTGGGCGCGGGCCTCGTCGGGACGGTAGTGGGCCTCCCACGCATCGAATTGGCGCACCGCGGCGGCGAGCGCGCTGGGGGTCTGCTCGGAGAAGAAGAGGCCAGTGCGCGAGGTGACGGTCTCCAGCACCCCACCCTTGGCGTAGGCAATCACGGGCCTACCTGTCGCCTGGGACTCCAGGGGAGTGATGCCGAAGTCCTCCTCGCCGGTGAAGAGCAGCGCGCGCGCGTTGCGGTAGAGCCCGGGCAGCTCGGCGTCCGGCACGTTGCCCAGGAAGCGGATGTGGGGTGGCAGCGGGCCGGAGGTGAGCCGCGAGGCCTCCTGTCCGGTGCCGACGACCCACAGGGGCGTGTCCAGGGTGCGGAAGGCCTCCAGGGCGATGTCGAGCCGCTTGTAGGGAGCAAAGGCGCCGAGCCAGAGGAAGTAGCCGCCCTGCCCTGTCCCCTCGGTGGGCTCGGCGCAGAAGCGCTCCAGGTCCACGGGTGGGTGGACGACGCCGGCCTCGCGTCCCCAGAAGCGCTGGATCTTCCCGGCGATGTTGCGGCTGTTGGCGATGAAGCGGTCCACGCCAGCGGAGCTCTCCCGGTCCCAGCGCTGGAGCCAGGGCCGCACGGCGAGCGCGGCCGTGCGCACGGGCCGCGAGGTGCGCCCCGGCCCGAAGTAGTCATCGAAGAGATCCCACATGTACCGCATGGGCGCGTGGACGTAGCCCAGGTGCCTGGCGCCCGGTGGCTTGCGGATGCCCTTGGCCACACAGTGGCTGGAGGAGAGCACCAAGTCGTAGCCCTGGAGGTGGAAGGACTCGATGGCGCGCGGGAAGAGCGGCAGGAAGTGTCGGTAGCGGGAGTGGATGCCCGGGATCCGCTGGAGAAACGAGGTGTAGATGCGCCGGTCCTCGATGACGGGCGGCATCGTCCCGGGCTGGTGGATGAGGGTGTAGATGTCCGCCTCGGGGAACAGCTCGCACAGCGCTTCGAGGACGCGCTCACCGCCGCGCAGGGTGACGAGCCAGTCATGGACGAGGGCGACCTTCACGGGGCGACCTTCTAGCACTCGGACGGGCGAGCGCCACCGGCCGTGGCCGCGGATTCGAGGGTCCCCACCCAGGCGCCGTGTGTGCTACTTCGGAGGCGTGGCGAGCATCCTCATCGACTTGCGCATGGTCCGAGGCCGACTGCACGGCATCGCGCGCTATGCCCTGGAGCTGGCGCGGCGGCTGCCCGCGCTCGCGCCGGATCTGCGCTTCATGGGGCTCACGGCGCCCGAAGGGCTCCCCTCGGATCTGGGAGCGCTGACCCCGTCGATTCCCCTGCACCGCGCCCGCGCGGGCTTCCTGGCGCCCCTGCTGGAGCAGCCCACGCTGCTGGCGGATCTGCTGCGGCTCTCGCCGGACCTCTTCCACGCCACCTCGTTCTCGCTGCCGGGGCTGTGGAACGGCCGGCTGGTGGCCACGCTGCATGACGCCAACCACCTGGCGCTGCCGGAGAACTACAGCCCGGTCCACACGCTCTACTACCGGCTCATCGTCGGCCCGCGCTCGAAGCGGGCCTCGGCGCTGCTCACGGTGTCCGAGTTCTCGCGCGAGGAGCTGGCCCGGCACCTGAACCTGACGCCCTACCGCTTCCAGGTCATCACTCCCGGCGTGGACGAGCGCTACCAGCCCGCTCCGCCTTCCGAGCTCCGGGCCTTCCTCCAGCGGCACCAACTGCCGGCGCGCTACCTCGCCACGGTGGGCAACACGAAGGCGCACAAGAACCTCGCGCTGCTCGCGAAGCTCGCGCCGGAGCTGCCCGTCCCCATCGTCCTGTTGGCGGGCAAGGGCGCGGCCAAGGAGCTGGGCTTTCCCGCCTCCACGCTGGAGCTGACGGAGTTGCCGGAAGCGGAGATGCCCCTCTTCTATGGTGCGGCGGCGGCGCTGCTGTTGCCCTCCCGTTACGAAGGCTTCGGCCTGCCGGTGCTGGAGGCCATGGCGGCGGGCTGCCCGGTGCTTTCCTCGAATGTCTCGGCGCTGCCGGAGGTCACGGGCGAGGCGGCCCTGCTGCTGCCGCCGGAAGACCTCGACGCCTGGAGAGAGGCGACGCTGCGCCTGCTCCGGGACGAGAAGCTGCGACAGTCCCTGGTGGAGAAGGGCCGGGAGCGAGCCGCTCGCTACACCTGGGACGACTGCGCGCGGAAGACCCTGGCGGTGTACCGCCGGGTGCTGGACAGAGCCCCTGCCGCGAGGTGACGGACTCCCACCCCCCGCCAGGGGTACACACATGCGATGGGCGCCCCGGCGTGTCAGCGCCCCAGGTATTCTCCGGGGCAGCCATGTCATCGACACGTGATCAGGAACTCGAGGCCTCCATCGCCGAACTCATGGCCACCCGCGCCAACGCGCCGCCCGACATGCAGCGGCTCGTGGATCAGCAGATCGAGTCGGTGGAGGGCGCGCGGCGCATGCAGCGCATGGTCGAGGAGGCCAACGAGAAGAACCGCCTCATCCGCCCCAAGCTGACCGAGGAGATGCGGGCCTTCTTCACGCCGGCGCCTCGCGCGCGACTGCCCACGTGGATCTCCGACACGCAGACCCGAGCGATGGTGCTGGAGGAGCTGATGCAGTGCCCTGCGGGAGCGAAGGTGTTCCCGGACAAGGACTCGCTGGAGTGCCGCATCCCTACCCCCAAGGGAGGCATTCCGGAGCGGCACGGGCTGACGCTGTGGTTCTACAAGTCCACGGGTCGGCTGAAGGGCCAGCGCTACTACGAGCACGGGCTGCTGCGCTGGGCCATCACGTACCACCACACCGGGGGGCGCGAGTCCGAGGGTCAGTACGACAACGTGAAGCCCAAGGTGGACCGGGAGAACGGCCTCCACACCTACTACGCCCCCAACGGCACCATCGTGCGGCAGGCCGAGTACCAGTCCGGACTGCTCCAGGGCTGGAGCAAGCAGTGGGAGGACGACGGCTACCCGGCCAGCGCGACGCGCTACGAGAACGGCAAGTCCGTCGAGATGATCGGCCCCACGGGAAAGAGCATCTGAGCCTCCCGCGCGCGCCAGGGGTTACTGGCGCGTGAGGTCCTCGCTCCGCGCGCAGAGGCCCAGTCCCCAGATGAACATGAAGGACAGATGCACGCTGGAGTGGAATGGCAGGTAGTGCACTAGCGAGAGGATGTGGAAGCCCACGAAGGACAGCAGCGCGCCCGTCGCCGCGACGGAGCCCGCGCGGTGCCTGCGGATGAGCGCCCGGGCCAACAACCCGTGTACCGCCGCCAGGAGCAGTAGCCCCACCAGGCCCGTCTCCGCCCAGGTCGTCAGCCACAGGTTGTGGGCGTCCGTGGCGAGGAGATCCGTGATGCCTGTCTCGGTCTGAGTGGCCAGCGCGGCGGGCTTGTGGTTGCCGAAGCCCACGCCCACCAGCGGGTGCTCCTTCACGAGCCGCCAGCCCACGGACATGGCGTGCGTACGCTCACCACCGAAGAGGTTCTCCGCCGCCTTGCCCAGGCGCTCGCGCCAGGCGGGAGTCACCGCCACGAGCACCGCCAGCGCCGCGGCCACCGCGAGCCCCGTCTTGCGGATCGTGCCTCGGCTCAAGAGCAGCAACGCCAGCACGCACACGATGAAGCCGGTCAGGAGGGCAGCACGGGCGAACGCCGCGAAAGGCGCGAGCAGCACGGCGCAGACGACGGCTCCCGCGAGGGCCCGCTGCCACACTCCCCTGCCCCGGGCCAGGAGCGCGAGCGCCGGCCCCAGGGTGGCGATGGCGCTGTGCGAGAAGCGCAGTCGGTGGAAGAGGAAGCCTCCGGCCGCGTAGCGGGGGTGCTCCTCGGTGCCGAAGTTCTCCTGCAGCCGGGACAGGTTCAGCTTGAGCAACGCGGGCGGCTCCCAGGTCCAGAGGACGAAGTGCTGGAACAGGCCCAGCGCCGAGGCCACCAGCCATCCGCCCGCCAGGAGCCCCGCGAGCAGTGCCCAGGGCACACCCACGGTGCCGATCGCGGCCACGGCGGCGCCCGCCACCGAGTCCAGCACCTGCCCGTAGCGTGCGCTCCGAGGCCATCGCTCCGCCGCTCCCGTCGCGAGCGCGAGGGCGGGCGAGACGAGCTGCCACGCGGCCAGCGCCAGCGTCATCCTTATATAGGCGCGGACATCCGGCTCGAGGCGCAGCTCCTTGCGGAAGGCCAGCACGAGCGCCCCGAGCACGGCGGCCCCCGCGGCGATCTGCTGCACCACCTCCGCGAGGACAACCCCGACGGCCCACACGGCGAGGATGAGGGTGACAGCGCGGCGCACGACGTCTCCTGGGGAGGCCGGGCATCATAAGCGTCCGGAAGCCCCTGGGAATGACTTCCGGCTTACCGACTTCGTCCGCTCGGCGGCGCCCGGCGCTGGGGCAGGTGCAGAAAGCCCTCGCGCCGCAGCCAGAGCGCCAGCGCCGCTACGATCAGAACGACCGAGGGCAGCCAGGCCGCCAGCGCGGGAGCCATCCGCTCCGTCATCACCAGCGTCCGGCTCACCACCATCAAGCCCCACATCGCCACCGCGATGAGCAGCCCCTCGACGATGGCCGCCGTGAGGTGGCCTCGCCGGTTCTGCCGCAGCGCCAGGCCGATCGCCAGCAGGGCCGCCGGAAATCCCGCCATCGGGTAGGCGAACCGGTTCTGCAGCGCCAGCTCGTATTGCCGAGAGGCCAGCCCCACCTCGGTGCGCGCGGCGACCTGCTCCCGCAGCTCCGCCACCTGCAGCTGCTCGGGGCGCCCGGGGCGGATGCGGAACGAGCGGGAGGGCACGCCCAGGTCGTACTCCCCCTCCTCCAGCGTCTTCACCGAGGTGCGGCCCTCCGGCGAGAACGAGCGCTCCACCACGCCCGTCAGCCGCCAGCGTGTCCCGTCCAGCGGGTACATGGCCTCCGCGTCCAACCGGCGCGAGAGCTTGAAGTCGGGCGTCAGCGTGAGGATCGCCACGTCCTGGAAGCCCTGCTCCGCGCTGCCCGCACGCAGGAAGAAGACGTGCTCGCCGCGCCGGAACCACTGCTTCGGCGTGTAATAGAGCCGCCAGTCTCCCCACCGGTTGAAGCGCTGGGTGCTGATCTCATCCACGCGCCGGCTCGCCTTCACCACCACCGTCTCATCGAAGGCGATGAGCCCCGCGCACGCCAGCAGCGCGCACAACCCGATGGGCAGGTAGAGCGACGCGGGGCCGAAGGTAAGCGCCCGCAGCGCGGTCACCTCACCGCGCTTGCGCAGCGTGGACACCGTCGCCCCGGCCGCGAGCAGCAGCGCCGCCGGGCCGAGCTGCTGGCTGGCCACCAGCGCCTTGTTCGCGTACAGCCGCATCACGTCCCACACCCACCCCTCGCCCGTGTACATCCGCGCCCGGTCCACGAAGTCCACCACGAGGAACACGGTCAGCACGGCGGCGAAGATGCCCACCGCGAAGCGCACATAGGTGCGCATCACATAGAAGAAGAGCGTCGCCCTCACCGCACCGTCCCCGAGCGGCTCACCCGCCACATGGCGAAGATGCCCAGGGCGATGAAGATGAGGTTGGTCAGCTGTCCCGCCAGCACCACCGGCAGCTTGCCCTGGTTGCCCATGTGCTCGAAGGCCCGGCTCAGCAGGTAGAACAGCACGTAGCCGCTCAAGGTCAGCAAGTAGCCCCACGCCCTGCCCGACTGCCGCCGCCCGATGGCCAGCGGCGTGCCCAGCAGCGCGAAGGACAGGGGCGCCACCGCGTTGCCCAGCCGGCTGTGCAGCGCCATGAGGAACGGCCGAGAGTCTCCGCCGCTCTTCTCCGCCTCTTCCGCCGCCATGAGCAGCTCGCCCGGAGTCATCTCCTCCTTCGGGGAGCGGAACCGGTTCTTGCGGGTGAGCGAGGTGCCCAACCCCACCGAGATCTCCCCCTGCTCGAAGCGCAGCAGGCTGTAGTCCGTCGTGGAGCGGTTGGCGCGATGCACCTCGCCCACGTCCAGCACCAGCCGCAGCGCCGCCTCATCCCCCACGCTCGTGTTCACCCGGCCCGTCTGCGCCAGCACCAGCAGCGGCGAGGAGGGCTCCCGGTCATCGTGCAGGAGCACATGCGTCCACTGACCGCCCTCCCGGGAGACGCGCTCGGCGTAAAGCGTCAAGTCACTCAGGTCCTCGTAGAAGACGCCGGACTTCACGTCGCCCGCCACGTTCTTCTTGATGACCTCGCTGACCAGCTCCTTCACTCCCGTGAGCCCCCACGGCTCACCCGTGAAGGACAGGAGCAGCATCAACCCACCCAGCAGCACGCCAATGACCGCCGGCCCCGCCAGCAACTGCGTCGGGCTGATCCCCAGCGCCTGGAGCGCCGTCAGCTCCCGGTCCTCGCTCAGCCGTCCCAGCCCCAGCAGGATGGCCAGCAGGAACGCGATGGGCAGCGCCATCACCAGGAAGTGGGGCGCCAGGTAGAGGATGAGCCGGCCGACGTCCACCAGCGTCACCGCCGAGCCCAGCAGTACGTCCGTGCCCCGCAGGAACTGCATGACGAACAGCAGCAGGAACAGGAACGCCACCCACACCACCAGGGGGACGAGCAGCTCCTTCAGCAGGTAACGCGCGAGCAGCTTCACGACGTCGCGCGCAGCCCTCGGGCGCCGATGTCACGCCGGAAGTGCATGCCCTCGAAGCGAATCCCCGCCACCGTGGCGTAAGCGCGGGTCCGTGCCTCCGACAAGTCCTGACCGCGCGCGCACACCGTCAACACGCGACCGCCCGCCGTCACCAGCGCCCCGTCCTTCGCCTCCACGCCGGCCAGGAAGACCGGAGCGTCGGCGGAAGCAGCCTCCAGCCCTTCGATGCGCTGGCCGCGCCGAGGCGTGTCCGGATAGTTCTCCGCCGCCAGCACCACGCCGACCGAAGCGCCCGGCTCCAGCACCAGCGGCCGAGACTCCAGCCGACCCCGAGCGCAGGCATCCAGCAGCGGCAGCAGATCCTCGCCGAGCTGGAGCATCAGCACCTGCGTCTCCGGATCCCCGAAGCGCGCGTTGAACTCGAGCACCTTGGGCCCGCTCCGGGTCAGCATCAGCCCCGCGTAGAGCGCGCCCTTGAACGGTGCGCCCCGTCGACGCATCACCTTCAACATCGGAGCGATGACGCTCTCACCCACGTGGGCCAGCGCCTCGGGTGTGAGGAACGGCGCCGGACAGTACGCGCCCATGCCGCCCGTGTTGGGGCCGGTGTCGCCCTCCCCCACCCGCTTGTGGTCCTGTGCCGGGGGCAGCAGCACGTACCGCTCGCCGTCACACAGGGCGATGACGGAGACCTCCTCGCCCTCCAGCAACTCCTCCAGAACCATGCGCTGGCCCGCCTCGCCCATCGCCCCCACCGTGCGCACCGCCTGCCGGGCCGACTCCGCATCCGGCGCGACGATGACACCCTTGCCCGCCGCCAGCCCATCCGCCTTGACGACGATCTTCCCCTGCGCCACGGCATAGGCCTCGGCCGCCGCCACGTCGGTGAAGACCTGGAAGTCCGCGGTGGGCACACCGGCCTCCGCCATCACCTCCTTGGCGAAGGCCTTGGAGCCCTCCAGCTTCGCGGCCGCCGCCACCGGACCGAAGCAGGCGATGCCCTCGGCCTCCAGCGCGTCCACCACGCCCGCCACCAGCGGCGCCTCGGGCCCGACCACCACCAGGTCCACCTTCTCCCGGCGCGCCAGCTCGGCCACGGCGCGGGGGTCGTCCGCCTTCACCGGGACGTTGGTCCCCAGCCGAGCCGTGCCCGGGTTGCCCGGGCCACACAGCAGGGCCGAGAGCTTCGGGCTACGCGCCAGCTTCCATGCGAGCGCGTGCTCGCGCCCCCCGGAGCCCAGGAGAAGGACCCTCACATCACCCCCGCTTATCCGTCGTGAACAGCAGGCGCTTGGCGGCGAGGTACGAGCCATCCAGCCCCGCCACCTTCACCAGCCGATCCCGCGCGGAGTCGCGGTTGGTGGACATCTCCAGCTCCGCCAGCTTCACCTCCGCCGACAGCAGCGAAGGCGCCAGCGCCAGCGCGTCACGCAGGGAGCGCTTGGCGGGCTCCAACTGCTTGCCCTCCGCCAGCGCCAGCCCGTTGGCCAGGTGCGCGATGGGCTGCTGCCGTCCCGCCGCCACAGCCCTCGCGCCCAGGCTGCGCGCCTTGGCCCCATCGCCCCGCTGGAGCGCCAACAGCGACAGATAAGCCGCCGCGCCCGAGTTGTTCGGATCCAGGTCCAGCGCCTGCTGGAACAGCCGCTCGGCGCCCGAGCGATCCCCCATGTGGTAGAGCAGCACGCCCTCATACAGCGGGGCCGCCACCTCCACGCTCCCGCTGGCCAGCGCCAGGATGGAGCCCTCCATCCCCGCCAGCGTCTCGCCGGGGCGCAGGAACTCCAGGGTCATCACCGGCCGCGGCGTGAGCCGCATGGGATCCGACTGCAGCGCCTGGAAGAAGAGGCGGAAGGCATCATCCCTGCGGCCCGCGCCCGCGGCGGCGATGCCCGCCAGCAGCAGCGCATCCTCGCGCCGGGAGTCGAGCCGCACCGCCTCCTGGAAGAACTCTAGCGCCTCGGCGGGCTTCTTCTCGGCCAGCCGCAGCCGGCCCGCGAGCAGCTTGTCCAGCGCGGGGTCCTCGAGCTTGCCCTGGAACCCGGTCAGGTGCTTGGCCGCCTTCGCCACATCCCCTCGCCCGATCGCCGCCAGGAACAACTGCAGGTGAGCCGCCGGCAGGTCCTTGACGACGCCCAGGGCCTCCTCGGCCGCCTTCACCCCGGCATCCACGCTGCCCGCCATGCGCTCGGCGGTCGCGAGGTGTACCAGCATCTCGGCGACATCCCGATCCATGTACCGGGAGCGATTCTTGAGCAGCGCGCGCAGCTCGCGGATGGCCGCTCCCGCGTTGCCGTCCACCTGGTAGCGCAGCACCGCCAGCGGCACGAGCGCGCGAACATCACCCGATTGGCCCTTGGCGCGCGACTCATAGAGCTTGCGTGCCTGCTCCACCTCGCCGACCTCCAGGTAGATGCGGGCCATGGTCGCCAGGCTGTCCCAGTGCTCCGGATCCTTCTCGAGCCGTCCCTTGAGCGCCTCGATCGCCAGCGAGTAGGAGCCCGCCGCCTCGTGGGCCAGCGCCCGGTGGTAGTGGACGCGCTGGAGGTTGGGAGCCAGCGCCTGCGCCGAATCGAAGTGCTGGTTGGCCAGCCCCATGGACGTCTGGAGGAAAGCCCGGCCCAGCACCAGGTGCGCCTCGGCCTTCTCCATATCCGTGCCGCTCTTCAGGGCCTCCTCGGCGAGCTGACGCGCCTGCTCGACCGCCTCGGGCTGGTTGGGCCGGCACAGCAGGAGGTTGGCGTGCGCCAGCAGCAGCAGCGGCGTGCGGCCCGCGCGCTCCTCGGAGGCCTCGATGAGCGAGCGCGCCTCGTCGAAGGTGCCCTTGTCGATGGAGGTGCCCCGCCCGAGCGCCAGCGCCTGGACATAGCCGGCGATGGCCGCGTCGCTGCGAGGATCGAGCAGCAACGCCTGCTGGAAGGCCTCCTCCGCCTCCGAATAGGCGGAGCGCTGATCCCGCGACAGGTGCAGGGCGCCCTCTTCGAGCCGAGCCATGCTGCTGCCGCTCAGGTCCACGTACTGCAACTCCCAGCGCGGCAGCACGGCCTGGATCGCCGCGGGAATGGGAGGCTGCGGGGGCGGCTGTGCGGCGAGGGCGGGATCCGGCCGCTGGGGCTTGAGGACCACGAAGTAGTAGTACGCGGCGCCACCGCCGCCGAGCAGCAGCAGCGCCAGGAAGACGCCCACGAGAGCGCCCCGACCGCCGCCACTGCGGGCCGCGTTCATCGGCGCCATCTGCTGCGGCACATAGGGCCGGGGAGGCGAGGAGCGCACCCCGCTGCGAGGCTCGGCCGACAAGGCCGGAGCGCCCACGGCCGCGCGCGCCCCACTGCGAGGCTCGGGCGTCAGTCCGGGCGCGCTGGACACCCCCGACATGTCGATGGACTCGAGTGGAGGCAGGTCGAAATCCACCGTGCCGGCCGGCTTGCTCCCGGTGACGCCGGTGACGGCGGTGGCGGCCTGAGAGGCGCGCTCCACCTTCTGGCGACAGTCCTCGCACGTGCCGATCGCCTGATCGAAGGGATCGGTGAGCGGCTTGTTGCACTCGCGGCAACCCACCGTAGCGGCGGGCGTGGACTGCGGTCGCGCCCCCGGCGCGGCGGTGGCTGGAGCCCCGGGCGCGGCGGCAGCCCCAGCGGGACGACGCGGAGCTGGCGCCACCGGGGGAGGCGGCGCCTCGGGCGGAGGCCCGAGAAAGTCGAGCAGCGGGTCAGCCGCCTGGCTGGGCACGGGCGGCCCCGGCCGAGCCGCCGCCGCCGGAGCGGCCCGGGGCGCGGACGGCGCGGCCACGTCGATCCCGTCGAACAGCGGATCCGGCTGCGCCGACGCGTCGCCCGGCACCGCGTCGAGATCGTTGAAGAGATCCGCCGCCGACACCGAGCTGGAAGAGGGCGTGGGCATGGGGCGAGGCGCGGCCCCGGGCGGTGCGCTCTGGGGCGCGGGAGAAGAGGCTTCGGCGGGGGCCGCCGCGTCTCGCTTGACGAGCTGGAGATGCCGACACCGGGGGCATTGCGCACGAACGCCCTTCGGCGAGATCAGCCGGTCATCGATCGCGTAGGCAGCCGCACATTTCTGGCAGACGATCCGCATGGTTCAGTGGCGAAAGTGTCGCACTCCTGTAAGGACCATCGCCACACCATGTTCATCGGCGGCGGCGATGAGCTCCGCGTCGCGAACCGAGCCACCAGGCTGGATGACGCAGGTAGCGCCCGCCCGGGCCACCTCGTCCAACCCATCCCGGAAGGGGAAGAAGGCATCCGAGGCCACGGCGCTGCCCTTGAGGGCCTCCCCACCACGCGCTGCGGCAATCTTCACTGAATCCACGCGACTGGTCTGCCCCCCTCCGGCCGCCAACAGCCGGTCCGCGGAGGAGAAGACGATCGCGTTGCTCTTCACATGCTTGCACACCCTCCAGGCGAAGCGAAGAGCCCGCTCCTCCTCGGCGGTGGGCTTCCGCTGGGTAACGACCTTCCACTCGAGCGGGGGCTCGGCCGCATCCTTGTCCTGGAGGAGCAGGCCACCGGACACGCTCCGGGCCTCCAGCTGGACGCGGGGCCGAGCCTCGGCGGAGGCGAGCGCGGGGCCTGCCTCCAGCAGCCGCAGGTTCTTCTTCGCGGCCAGCACCTGAAGCGCGGCGGCCGAGTAGGAGGGAGCGATGACCGCCTCCAGGAACGTCTCCGCCAGCGCCTGGGCGCACGCCTCATCCACCTCGCGGTTGAGCGCGACGATGCCGCCAAAGGCGGACACCTCATCCGCCGCGCGCGCCGTGCGGTAGGCGCGCACCAGCGCCTCATCCAACGCCACGCCGCAAGGGGTGTTGTGCTTGATGATGACGGCGCAGGGCTGCTCGGGGAACTCCAGGACGAGCCCGAGCGCCGCATCCAGGTCCAGCAGGTTGTTGTAGGACAGCTCCTTGCCCTGGAGGACCTTGGAGAAGGCCACCGTGGGCTCGGAGGGCGTGGTGTACTCGCGATAGAAGGCGCCGCGCTGGTGGGGGTTCTCGCCGTAGCGAAGGCCCTGCACCTTCTGGAAGGGCAGCGACAGTTCCGCGGGGAAGGGCTCCTGGGCCTGCCCGGAGAGCCACCCGGCGATGGCCGCGTCATAGGCCGCCGTATGCGAGAACGCCTTGCGCATCAGCCGGCGCCGCGTCTCCTCCCCCACCCCGCCCGACTTCTCCAACTCCTCCAGCACCGCCCCGTAGTCGTCCGGGTCCACCACCACGCTCACATGGCGGTAGTTCTTCGCCGCCGCGCGGACCATGGCCGGACCGCCAATGTCGATCTGCTCGATGACGTCGGCCTCACCGGCGCCCGAGGCCACCGTCTGCCGGAAGGGATAGAGGTTCACCGCGACGAGGGAGATGGGCGTAATCCCGTGCTGGGACATCTCCAACCGGTCGCTCTCCACATCCAGCCGCCCGAGCAGGCCGCCGTGGATGCGGGGGTGGAGCGTCTTCACCCGACCGCCGAGGATCTCCGGGCTCTGCGTGTGCTCGGAGACCTTGGTGGCGGGCACGCCCGCGGCCTGGAGCGCCGCGAGGGTGCCACCGGTGGACAACAACCGGAAGCCACGCTGGACCAAGCCCTGCGCGAAGGGGACCAGGCCGCGCTTGTCGGAAACGCTGAGGAGAGCCAGCACTGGGGTTGCGCGCCTCGCGGTGAGAGGGGAGGAAGGCGGCGGTGTTAGCAACCGCCCCCCAGGGTGTCAACGCGCCGCGTGGGCCGTGTCCTTCCCGTCACAGGCCCCCGCGACTCAGGGCTTGCGGGCCGAAACCGGAGGCTCGGCCTCGGTGGCCTCGCGCAGCTTCATCAGCCCGCGCGTCTCCACCTGGCGGATGCGCTCGCGGGTGAGGTTCATGATCTCCCCCACCTCCTCGAGCGTGATGCCGCCCTTCTCCGCCACGTCCAGGGCGCAGGTGTGCTCCAGCTCCCAGATCTCCTTGTCCGGGAAGTTGAGCTTGATGGAGCCCGTCTCCGGGTTCACATCCAGATACAGGTTGTGCTTGCAGGAGACGAACAAGCACGGCCGAGGCCCGTTGATGCAGTCGGCCCGGGTGCGAGGCCGCTGGTCCTCGATGAGGTTGAGGAGATCGCCCTCCTCGGGATCCACCTGCCCGGCCAGCCGCCGACGGCGCAGATCCCTGGCCATCTCCTTGCGCGACATGGTCTTGGAGCGGCGGCGCTCCGCCGGCTTCTCCTCCTCCGCGCCCCCCTCCTCGCCCTGAAGTTGCTTCACTTCCGACATGTCCCCTCCAGATGTTTCCAATCTATCCGGTTGTCCTGGCCGGTTGCATCCTATTGCGAACCGGGCGTTTCGTCTCCGCGTGCCGTGACGGCGCTGCCCAGACGTGCCACGTCCCGAACCAGATCCTGCGCGCGACGCCGCAGGGTTGCCAACTGCTCCTCGAGCGCCTGGCGGTGCTCTCCACCGAATGGACGCCCTCCCAGCTCTGACTGAAACCCGTTGAGCACCTCGGCCAGGTCTCGCTCGAGCTGGTCGATGTGGTTTCGATGGAAGAGGAACGAGCGCTTGATGTCCTCGAGCGTGTGTCCCTCGGCCATCATCTTCTTGATGGCGTTGATACGCCGTACGGCCTCCACCGGGTAGAGGCCCAGGCTGCCCTGGTGCTTGCCCTTGCGGCCGACCCGTCGGCTGCGCGGCAGCAGGCCCGCCTGCACGTACTTGCGGAAGGTGGCCTCCGAGAGCTGCACGCCGCGAGGGCGGAAGATCTCCAGGATCGCGCTCGCCGGAAGGCCTCCGGCGAAGTCGCGCTCGATCCGGTCAATCTCCTCGGGCCCCAGCAATTCCATGTCTTCCATTCAGTAGAAGGTACTGAAGAGATTCCATTGAATGCCAGAATCGAGCGTGGACTGTCAAGCCGGAAAGGCCCGGAGGTGGGTTGTTCAAAAGTGAACGGAACCCGGAACGCGGGTGCCCGAGCAGGCCTGGGGCCTGGCGGGACGTGCGCTCAGCGGTGGGGAATCAAAGGCGGTAGGCGCTCAGAAAAAGCGGAACTCGCGGACCAGCCTGCCGTTGGGCTCGATGGTGATGGTCTCCACCTTCTCGCCCTTCGGGTGCCGAACGGTGAGCTGGTGCTTGCCCGGAGTCAGCTTGAAGGAGCCCTGGCCCGAGACATCGCCGAGCTGCTTTCCGTTCACCAGGACGGTGGCGTAGGGCATGGCCTTGACCACGAGCGTGCCCTTTGCGGAAGCAGGCGCGGCGGGGCGGGTGTCCGCCGGGGCGGGCACAGGGGTGGGCGTGACAGCGAGCGCTCCGGCATCCGCGGTGCCCGCGTCCGGGGAAGCCTCAGCCACGGGAGGGGCCTCCGTAGCCGGCGCGGGAGCGGGAGGAGCCACCTCGGCCACCGGCTCGCTCTTCGGGGGAGCCGCAGGCGGCGGGTTCAGCTTCGCCTCGGCCACCGGCTCAGGACCCGAGGTGGCGCCCGGAACAGGCTGCGGCCCCTGCGTCCGCGCTCGGACCAGGGCCGCGACGCCCACCATGGCCACGAGCACCAGCACGCCCAGCCCCACCCACAGCCCGACGCGCCGGGGCGCGGCCTCCGTGGGCATGGGCGAGGGAGCGGGCGTCGGTAGCGACACGGTCGGCTCATACCGAGGAGCCTCGGGCTCCACCTCGGCGGGCTGCACGGCTGGCAGGGGCTTGCCGGGAGTGTTCACCCGAGGGGGAAGCGACGACTTCTTGGAGGCCGAGCCCTCCGCCTGGCGCCCCAGCAAGTGGGTGGAGGCGTGGGCGTCCTCGTCCGGCGAGAGGCCAGAGCGGCCCCCCTCCACTCCCGGAGACGTCGAGCCCTTGCGGCCCTTGGCCCCGGGCATCACGGCGGTGGGCTCACGGCGCGAAGGCTCCGCCTCCGACTCGGAGGGCTTGGCGCCGCCTGTCTTCTGCGTGCGATCCGGCAGCGCCGTCAGCGCCACCGCGGAGGGCACACCTCCGATATAGACGCGGCGCACGAAGGAGGACACGTCCGTGTCATCCGCGGTCTGGGCGTGGTTGAACACGCACTGGATGAGCGCCCGCTCGAGCTCGCCGGCCGTCTGGTACCGCCCGTCGAGGTCCCGCTCCAGCGCCTTCATCACCACAGCGTCCAGGTCCTCGGGGACGTCCGGGTTGAGGCGAGCCGGGTTGGGGATGACGCTCTGCTGCACCGCGCGCAGCACTGCCAACTCCGAGTCCCCGTCGAACAGCCGGCCTCCGGTGAGCATCTCCCAGAGGACGATGCCCAGGGCGAACACGTCCGTGCGCGCGTCCACGGCCTCGCCGCGGGACTGCTCGGGGGACATGTACGCGAACTTGCCCTTGAGCATGCCCGGCGAGGTGAGCTTGTTGCCCGCCTTGGCGATGCCGAAGTCGGTGAGCTTCACCGCCCCATCGAAGGAGATGAGCACGTTGTGCGGGGTGACGTCGCGGTGGACGAGGAACAGCGGCTCGCCGTTGACCTTGAGCCGGTGGGCGTAGTGCAGCCCGCGCGCCACCTCCGCGCCGATGTGCGCCACCAGCACCGGCGGCATCGACTCCAGGGTCTCCTTGCACTTCTTGCGCAGGTCCGCGAGCGAGCAGCCGCGCACGTACTCCATGGCCAGGTAGTACGTGTCCTCGTGCTTCTCGAAGTCGAAGATCTGCACCACGTTGGCGTGGTTGAGCCGCGAGGCCACCCGCGCCTCGGCGATGAACATGTCCACGAAGCCGGGATCGGTCGCCAGGAACGAGCGGATCCGCTTGATGACGACTTCCTTCTCGAAGCCCTCGGCGCCATGGGAGTTGGCCAGGTAGATCTCCGCCATCCCGCCCTCGGCGAGCTTGCTGCGAACGATGTACTTGCCAATCTGGGTACCGGCGGCGAGCGTCAAGGGAGAGTCCGAAGCATGGCTAGAACTTCACCACGACTTTGTTCAAGCCGGTGGCCTTCACTTCCACCCGCTGGGTGAGCGTCCGGCCCAGGTCGGGGTTGTGGAACTTGCACTGGTACACGCCCACGGGCAGCGACACCGCCTCGAAGGGCGTAGTGCCGAGGTTGCGACCGCCGCAGGAGACCTCCGCCCACGGCGTCACCGCGAAGCGCACCATCGCCCGGGGCGCATCCGGAGGAGGCTTGGGCGGCTCTCCGCGCGTCTGCTTGATCGTCCCCGCGGCGACAGGAGGAGCCGGCTTGGGCAGCGGCTCGAGCTCGAAGCGCTCCCGCTGCGCGGGGCCCGCGCCTACCTTCACCTTGCGCGAGAGCGGGCGGTACTGCGCGGCGTTCACCCGCACCTCCAGCTCCTGCTCGGCCTTGGCCTGCACCACCAGAGGGCCCGCGCCGCGCTCCACCCCATCCACGAAGATCGTCGCCTGAGCGGGCTCGGTCTCCAGGGTGAGCTGTACCTGCACGGGAGCCGGCGGCGGCTTCTCCACCATGGGCGGCGGCGGCTTCTCCACCACGGGCGGCGGCGCCTTCACCGGCGGCGGAACGGGCGAGAGCTTCAGCACCGGAGCCGTCACCGTACCGGTGGCGGGGATCTCCACCGTGGCACGCAGCTCCTGATAACCCTCCCGGGAGAGCGTCACGGGGTAGTTGCCCTGGGCCATGCCGGGCAACACCAGCGGCGTCGCGCCGGGCAGCAGCCTGCCGTCGAACACCACCTTGGCGCCCGGAGGCACCGTCTCCAGCCGCACCGTGGCCTGAGGCAGCGCCGCGGGCCGCAGGTAGACCCAGAGGAGGAGCGCCACCGCCACGGCCGACACGGTCGCGGCGATGGCGGCGATCCAGCGCCGCGTGCTCACGCTCGTCGGCGCCGTCATGTCCGTGCGAGACGGGGCCTCCAGCTCGGGGCGCGTCGCCAGGCGGGGCTCCGGCTCCTGGCGGCGAACGTCCGCCGTCTGCCGGGGCGTGGGGCGCCGCTCCGCGCGGGGCCGCTCCGCGTCGGAATCGCGCCGCGCCTCGACGCTCTTCATGGCCCGCGAGGGACGCTGAACGGTGCGATCGGTCACCTCGGCCGGATCGAGGGGAACCGGCCCGGTCGCGGGCGCGGTGAAGGAAGCGGCGGGCACCAGCTCCCCGCGCTCGGCCCGGGTCACCTCCTTGGTGGAGGGACCCGGCATGATGCCGGAGCGGCGCTGCCCCTCGACAGCGGCCCGCTGGCCCGTGGCGGGAGGATCCTCGTCCACCACCACCGTGCCAGCACGTGCCTCCCGCGCGAGCCGCTCCGCGTACAGCTCACGCATGAAGGCCGAGAGCTCTGTCGAGGTCGCCGGGTGCTTCTGGGCGCCCAGCCACCCCTCGAGCGCCACCTGCAGCTGGAGCGCCTCGGCGTAGCGGGCCTCCGGCTCCTTGGCGAGCGCCTTCATGACGATGGCGCTCAGCTCCGGCGGCACGCGTGGGCTGACCTGGGAGGGCGGCGTCACCTGGCACTCCGACACCGCCGACAGCGTCTGCATGTCGCTGGAGCGCTTGAAGAGGCGCATGCCGGTGACCAGCTCGTAGAGCACCACCCCCAGCGCGAACACGTCGCTGCGGCAGTCCACACGCTGACCGGCGGCCTGCTCCGGGGACATGTACGAGTACTTGCCCTTGAGCACCCCCGAGCGCGTGACGGTGGCCTGGTCAGCCGCCTTGGCGATGCCGAAGTCCACCACCTTCACCGCGCCAGCGAAGGACACCAGGATGTTCTGCGGCGACACGTCCCGGTGGACGATGTTCAGCGGCTTGCCCGAGGGGTCCGTCTTCTTGTGCGCGTAGTCCAGGCCGGCGCACGCATCGATGATGATGCGACAGGCCAGGGACACGGGCAGCGGTCGCCCCTGCGAATCGGCCCGCTTGCACATGCGCCGCACGTCCTCGCCGTGGATGTACTCCATGGCCAGGAAGAAGCTGTCGTCCTGCGCCCCCAGGTCGTGGATCTGCACGATGTTGGGGTGGGCCAGCCGCGCGGCGATACGGGCCTCGTCCAGGAACATCCGGATGAAGTCCACGTTCTCCGCCAGATGCGGAAGGATGCGCTTGACCACCACCAGCTCGTCGGAGGGCTCGGCCACCTTGCGGCGCGCAAGGTAGATCTGCGCCATCCCGCCCATGGCGAGCTTCTTCACTAGCTGGTAGTTGCCGTAGTTTTCGAGCGACACAGTGCGCGGCTTACAAAGATCCCGAGCGTAAGCCCCACCGCCAGGGGGGTCAAACCCCTGATTCGCTTTCAAGAAATCGAGACAGGACAGGGAGCAACCGAGCGAACGGGCCCCTACCCGCCCCGACGCACCGGGCGCTGCTCCCGCGTCTCACGCATGAGCGCTTCCAGCTCTTCCACGTGGCGGCGCAGCACCGGCATCAGCAGCGGGGTGTCGTCCACCCGGTCGAAGAGCTCCAGGACGCGGTCCACCCGGCGCTCGATCTCCTCGGCCCGGGTGGGAGAGATGCGCCGCAGCAGCAGATCGGCGCCGGCCTCCATCAGCACGCGGGCCACGGCATCACGCGAGGTGAGCGGCTCATCCGGGCGGCGCTGGCCCTCTCCACGAATGACGCGCAGGCCGGGCGCGGCGCCGCGCGACGATGAGGGGGCGGGCGTGGAAGGCACCGCTTGCTTGGGCTGACGGGTACTCACCGGACGCCTCCTCGGCTGCGACGGGGACGGGCTCAGGGTACTCAGCACGTGGGGTCCTCCAACTTTCTGGTCATCCGCACAGGTAGATGCAGCCCTGTAGCACCTGGGGCCGACATCCCTGTGCGGAGCCGGAAAATCGGCCCCGCCCTGCCCTGCCCCGCCGCGCCTACTGGCAGGCGCGACGGTAGGAGATCTGCACTCGAGCGCCCGGCGAGGGGCTCGGAGAGAAGACGACCGTGTTGGTGGCGGCCTCGTAGCTCCAGCCGCTGGTGGCGGGCGTGCCGTTGACGCGCACCGACACCGAGCCCGGATCCGGCAGCTCGCTCAGCGGGAAGCGGTCCTGCGGGGAGAAGGCCTTGTTGGCCACATTGCGCAGCAGCGGCGCGTAGTCCGGAGCGCACACGGAGAGCACCTCGCCGCCCGTGCGCGTCGCGGCCTCGGCGTAGCGCGTGCCCTCGCCGCCCGCCGTGGAGCAGGCCACGCCCGTGGGGGCGATGGCGTAGATCGTCATGCGCTGCGGCTGGAACTCGCCCTTCTTCGCCTGGAAGAAGCGCACGTAGGTGTCCACGCTGTCGGGCGAGTGGTCGTCCTCATCGCCCACGAAGACCACCACCAGCGCCGCCTCGTCCCGCAGGAAGCCCGCGTTGCCGTCATTGGGCATCGGGGTGCGCGGATCATCCGCGCTGCTCACGAGCGGCTCGGACAGCGCCCGGCGCACGGCCTCGAAGCCCTGCTCCACCGAGGCGCACTGGCCCACCTGGGAGTTGCCCTGCAGGCGCGTGGCCAGGTCGGGCATCCGGTGGTTGAGGATGCGCGTGCGGCTGCCATCCACCGGGAAGAAGCGGCCGGCCTCGCCACCATCCGCGCCACCTGGGCACATGTTGGACTCCGGGGCGATGCCCGTGGTCGTCACCGCCACGCGCAGATCCACGTTCTTGGTCAGCGCCGTGTTCACGAAGTCCGGCAGCGCGTTCACGAAGCGCGGCTGCTCCTCGACCATGGAGGCGGTGTTGTCCACCACGAAGAGCACGTCGACCTTGGAGCCGTCCTGCTGCACGAAGGTGTCCGTCTTCTCCACGCGCTTGGAGGACTCACCCAGCAGCGGCACGAGCAGCGGCTGGGGCAGATCGCCCACGTCCACGAAGAGCGGCGACACGTTCATGCCGCTGACCTGGGCGAAGTACTCCACCTCGGCCGAGAAGGCCTCGCCCGGCTGCAGCGTGAAGGGCCGGGGCGTGGGCGCCGAGCGCAGGGAGAACTCCACGTCCGTGGTGCCCGGCCCCAGGCGCACGTCCGACACGGTGATCGGCGCGGAGCACGCGTTGAGATAGTTCACCTGGCGCGGCGCCGGCGGGCAGTCCTTGCGGGCGACGCCGAAGTCCACGAAGCGCGGCGTGGGCACCAGGCATGCCTCCTGCGAGTGAGCCTGGAGCGGCACCAGGACCAGCGGGTTGGCCGGGTCGCCCTGCTCGACCTGCACCGTGCCCAGGAACGAGCCGCCCGTGGCCGGCGCGTTGAAGGCCACCTGGAAGGCGAACCAGTCGTTCGGGTACATGACGACGCCGTCCAGCTCGCCACCGGGCATGCGGAACACCCCGCCCCCGTCATCCCTCAGCCGGATGTTCTTCACCGGGCACAGATCCGTGCCGACGTTCTGCAGCTTCAAGGCGAGGATCGCCCCCCGGCGGGGAGGCACCGTGCCGAAGTTCAGCGCGGCCGGAGTAACGGCCAGCTGGCACGGCGCGTGACGCTCGGAGAGACCCTTGAAGTCGAGCCGCACCACGCCCGCGTTGAACGCGTTGGTCGCCAGCATCAACGCCCCAGTGGCGGCGCCCTCGCGCGTGGGCTCGAAGAAGACCTTGAAGTTGACCTCCTCACCGGGGCCCAGCGTGTGCGGCACCGGCAGCGGCGAGTGGTTGAACTGCGACGGGCCGGCAGGATCCGGCTGGAAGTCCATGCTGGAGATCTTCAGCGGCCCGCCGTTCGCCGAGCCGCAGTTCTTCACGTTGACGACGATCGACGTCTTGGAGCCCAGCGGCCGAGCGCCGAAGTCATGCTCCACCGGAGAGATGCACAGCTCCGCCGCGCCGCCGTGGCCCTTGAGCGGCACCGAGGTGGTGGGGTTGCGCCGGCTCACCACGTGGTAGTGCGCGACGTCCTCCGCGGGGCCCATGTGGCCAGGGCTGTAGCGCAGCTCCCACTCGCGCGCCTCTCCCGGCTGGAGCACCAGCGGAAAGTCGTTGATGGCGTGGCTGAACGAGACATCGCGCCCCTCCAGCTCCAAGCGCGTCACCTGCATCGGCTCGGTGCTGATGTTGCGGATGCGCGACACCAGCTTCTTGTCCTTGTCGATGGGCACCCCGCCGTAGTCCAGCTCCGTCGGCTCGGCCACCACCGCCCGGTCCAGCGCCTCGGCGGCCACGTGTACCGGCACGTCCGCGCAGCCCCGGCACGGCGTCACCGCCAGCGCCACGCTCTTGCGGCCCACCTTCACCGGGTTGAACGTCAGCGGCAGCTCCCGCGTCTCCCCCGGCCCGAGTGTCACCGGCTCGATGGCGAACTCGCCCTGGTCCGCGCCCAGCAGCCGCGTGGACACCTCCACCGGCATGTCCGTGGGGTTCTCCACCCGGACGCCCAGCGTCTTGGAGGAGTCCGCCTCGATGCGGCCGAAGTCCAGCTTGTGCGGCGACACGCGTGCCCAGGCGTCCACGCCCGCGCCCTGCAGCGGAATGCGCAGGATGGGCTCCAACTTCGCGTCCGAGTGGATGACGAGCGTGGCCGGCAGCGCCCCAGGCTCCAGCGGAGCGAAGCGCACCTTCAGCCCGCACTCGCTCCCGGGCAGCAGGCTGTGCGGCCCTTCATGGGTGAAGGACGCCAGGTAGGTGCCGTCCGGCCCCTCGACCCAGACCTCATCCACCGTGATTCGCGCGCGGCCCACGTTGCGCAGCGTCACCTGCGCCTCGCGCCCGTCGAACACTGCCACGCGCTGGAAGTCGATCCCCGCCGGCGTCGCCGTCAACCGCCCGTCCGCCGTGGAAGCACGCTCCCGATCCGCACACCCGGCCAACAACCCCACCACGAGGGCCCACAGGCCCCAGCGCCCACTCATGGCACCCATCCCCACCCCCACACCATCACCCCATCCGGCCAACCAGGCGTTCCCAGAACCCACCATGGGAATCCCAGAGGATCAGGTGGCGAAGCTAGGCACCTACCCAGAGCCGAGCAAGCACACACCCATGGGTACGGGGGTGGAGTTGCCGGGAAGTCGAAGGCGCGGCAGTTGCCCTGGGGCAGGTGTCCGCCAGCGAACGCCTCGCGGGCCGATCAGAACTTCGGAATGCGCAGTGTCTTACTGATCATCGCGCTGCCGCTCAGGGCATACAGCAGCACCAAGGGGTGCAGCGTCAACGGCCCCAGGTTCCATTGCCCGCCCAGCATCTCCTGACCCGGGCCGATGCGGCCCATCCAGGTGGCCACTGCCAGCACCGCCACCAGGCCGAGGCTGGTGGGAATGGGCGTGCCCTCGAAGTACTTCACCTTGCCGGTGCCGTCGCTCAGCTCCGCCGCCGTCACGTTGAAGCGCGCCAGCCGGCTGATGCCGCAGGCCACGAAATAGAGGAGCACCATCACGTCCAGCGCCCCCCGCATCCCCACCGCGAAGGCGAGCGCCGCCGGGGCCATTCCAAAGGAGATGACGTCGGCCAGCGAGTCCAGGTCCGCGCCCAGCGGCGAGGACTTGAAGCGCCAGCGGGCGATGCGGCCATCGGCGAAGTCCAGCACCAGCGCCAGCGGCATCAGCGCGAAGGCGATCCACAGCCAGTGCAGCTCGCCCGAGGCCAGGTATTGCATCGCCGACAGGATTGCCCCCGAGCCCGAGAAGCCGTTGCCCAGCGTGACGAAGTCCGCGAGCACGAAGGTGCGGATCATCGAGAAGTGGCGGCGGGGTGGTTTCTCGTGGGACTCAGTCGTCATTCGGACTCTCCTCCCGTCTCCGAGGACGGTCTCCCTTGAGGGCAAACCATCCCCGGGATCGCGCGGCGGCACCACGCTTTTCTGGCACGCTCAGCGAGCGCGGCTGTCCAGATTTCACCAAGACCGCCGCTTCGGCCCGCCCACGGACGTCAGTTGTTGGGGGCTCCGGCGAGGATCCAGGAGCGGATTCGGATGAGCTCGCCGGGGTTGGTATCGAAGTAGCTGGTGTCGAGCTGCGGCATCCTGCCGCCACAACCGTCACCGCTGATCTTGAGTACCAGAAGGGACTCGTCGGGCTCCCCGGGCAGCACCCGCGCGAAGGTGCCACACGCCGCGCTGCCATTCCTGTTGACGAGGGAGGCGTAGGAGTTGGCCTCTTGCAGATTCAGACTTCCGGAAGGCCCGGCGCCGGTGTGGCACGTCGTACACGTCGGGCTCCAGATGGGCTGGATGTCCGCGGAGTACGTGGGAAGGTGTACCGGCACCTGCACCGACCGTGTCTCGGACGCAGTGCCATCGGACACCGTGACCTGGAAGGAGTAGGTCGTGTCCTCGCGGAGATCGGGGGAGCGCCACTGCACGACGGACGCCTCGGTGCTCGTGAAGCTTCCCCTGCCCGCGGGGATCGTCGTCCAGGAATAGGAGAGCGGGTCTCCATCCAGGTCGGTGGCGCCGATGAAGAGCGTGACGGCGTCACCCGCGATCAGCCGCGTGGTGGGAGCGGTGACGTTCTCATCCAGGATGGGAGCACGATTGAGGGCGGCGACGTTCGCCACGTCGACGGCCGTCGTTGCCTCGGCCGTGCCCCCGCGTCGGTCCGAGACCGTCACCTTCAAGATGAAGCGTGTGTTGCGAGAGAGGATGGGCGCCTTCCACGTGCGAGTTGCGCCGGCTTCGCCTTCGAAGGTCCCCGAGGGGATGAGGGGAGACTGCGTCCAGGTATAGGTCAGGGAATCCCCATCGGGGTCACTGGCAACCACTGAGAGGGTGGTGCTCGAGCCCTCGTCGAGGGCCGAGCGCGTGGCAGTCACCCCACTGACGGTGGGGACGGAATTGGCGGGGACGGTGAAGGAGAGTGGCTCGGAGCGGGTGGCGTTGCCAGCGGCGTCGTAGGCCCTGGCGGTGAGCTGGTGGCTTCCCGCCAGGGTGGTGGAGGAATCCCAGGTGCATGAGAAGGTCGCTCCGGAGTCCTTGGCGACCTCATCCGCGCAGGCGGGCTTGCCGGAGACGGAGAACTCCACCTTGGCCACCGTCCCGGAGTCATCCTCGGCGGTCGCCTGGAGCGTCCGAGCGCCGGTAACGCTCTCCCCCGCTGCCACGCCACCCGTCACCCGGACATTCGTCGGGACCTCGGCGTCCTCATCCCCTCCCGACTGACACGCGATCCAACCCAGGCTCAGGAGCAGTACCGCATGAAGAGAGGTTCTCGGGAGCCACCGGGTGGAATGAGCCGCGTGCATGTTCGTCCTTGCTCTCAGGCCTCCTCTGGCGCCTGGAGCCCGCGACTATCGCACGAGGTCACCGTCGGCGAGCCTCTTCGCGGCTTGGGCCTTTTCCCATACATCGCGCCAGGAAGGAGCCAATGCCATACGTGAACATCCAGCCCGAGGAGTATCAGCGGCGGAGTCCGATCAGGTGCTCCTGACAAGTTTGAACACGAAACGTTTTATTCCACGTATCCGCCTATTCTCTGCACCGGGCTTCCAATAGTTTCGCGGGTTGGCGCGAGGTTCTGACTTTTCAGAAAAGCTGAGAAGTCGGATTCGAGGAATCCCCCACGAAGAAGCACCTGCGCCGCGGAGAAGCCCATGAGGATGAATCAGTTTGGAGCGCTCGCTGCGTGGCTCGCGTGTGCCACGCCCGCATTCGCGCAGGCCCCCCAGCAGGAGAAGGACGTGTGGATCACCATCGGCACGGATGCACTGCCGATGGTGCGCGAGTCGTTCCGGGCACAGGGGCTGGAGCTGCTGGCCCCGGCGCGTGAGAAGGGAGGCGTGGCGGCGCTGCGCCTCAGCGAGTCGCAGATCGACAAGCTCGCGGGCGTGATGCACGACAAGCTCAACCGGTGCGCCGGCTTCATCGCTCATGACTCTCAAACCAAGGCCCTGGCCGAGGTGGAGCGCGCCAGCGCGCCGCAGCAGTCCCTCGGGACGCTGGCCACCTACACCATCAACAATGGCCCGTCGGTCAACGCGATGCTGAGCGGAGTGCAGGAACTCAACATCCGCAACACCATCAATTCGCTGTCGACCAACTGGACGACGCGCCGCTACAACGTGCAGTCCGGCAAGGATGCGGCCACGTGGTTGAAGGACCAGTGGACGATCCTGGCCAACGGACGCACCGACGTATCCGTCGCGTTCTTCACCCATACCTGGCTGCAGCCGTCCGTCATTGCCACCATCCAGGGAACCACGCTGCCCAACGAGGTCGTGGTGCTCGGCGGGCACCTGGACTCCATCAACGGGAGTAGCTCCACCGCCGCCGCGCCAGGCGCGGATGACGACGCCTCGGGCATCGCCTCCATCACCGAGGTCTTCCGAGTGGCCATGGCCAATGGCTACAAGCCGGCGCGCACGGTGAAGTTCATCGGTTATGCGGCCGAGGAGGCGGGCCTGTATGGCTCGCAGGCCATCGCGAACTGGCACAAGACCAACGCGGTGAACGTGGTGGGCGTGCTGCAACTGGACATGACCAACTACAAGGGCTCCACCTACGACTTCGGCATGGTGACGGACAACACCAACGCCACGCTGAACAGCTTCACCACCAGCCTCATGGCCAGGTATCTGCCGGGGACGACCTACACCAACATCACCTGCGGCTACGGCTGCTCGGACCACGCCTCGTGGAACAGCGCGGGCTTCCCGGCCACGATGCCCTTCGAGGCGACGATGAGCACGGACAACCCGAACATCCACACCGCGAACGACACCCTGTCGGTGACGTCTGGCAACGCGAACAACTCGGTGAAGTTCGCCAAGCTCGGCGTGGCCTTCCTGGGCGAAGTTGCCAAGGGCGCGACCACCGGCAACACGCCTCCGCCGACGGGAGGAGGTCCCATCAACACCGCCACCTTCGACACGACGCTGAAGGCGCCCAAATGCGCCACGGTGAGCGCGGGCTGTGACTCGGGCACGCTGCTCACGGGCCGCGCGGCCCTGGGCCCCGAGGTGAACAAGCCCAACACCATCGGCGCCACCTGCGCGGACGGCACCTCGGGCACCTACCACTCGGACGAGTCGAATGACCGCCTGAAGGTGAGCACGACGAGCGGAGGGAACCTGGCCGCCGGCCAGCAGGTGACGGTCGAGGCCACGGTGTGGGCCTACTCCACCACCTCGGACAAGCTGGACCTTTACTACGCGGCCAACGCCAACAGCCCGGTGTGGACGCTCATCGGCACCTTCAGCCCGAGCGGCACCGGGGCGCGGACGATCAGCGCCACGTACACCCTGCCCACCGGGAGCCTGCAGGCCATCCGCGCCAACTTCCGCTACCAGGGCAGCGCGTCCTCCTGCAGCACGGGCGCGTATGACGACCACGACGACCTGATCTTCGCGGTGCAGTAAGCCCCCTCCCCTTCGGGAGAGGACCGGGGTGGAGGTGACACGTCACCCCGGGTGAAGTCCCGCCCCGGAGCCACGGCGGAGGATGCCGTGGCCCGGGGTTCTCGAGCGAGTGCGCAACTGTGTATATCGTGGCGACCGCACCACCTTGAAAGGACGCGATGGGGACCGAGATCCGCAGCGGGCACGAGGCTCCGGGGGCGCCTGGGCCAGGGCCCCAAGGGAAGCGTTGGCTCAAGTCCCACCACCTGTACATGGCCGTCATCGTGGCGGCCATCGCGGGCGTCATCGTCGGCCTCGCGGCGCCTGAGTTCGCCAAGTCGCTCAAGCCGCTGGGCAGCGGTTTCGTTGGCCTCGTGAAGATGATGATCAGCCCGATCATCTTCTGCACCATCGTGCTGGGCGTCGGCTCGGTGCGGCAGGCGGCGAAGGTCGGGCACGTCGGCGGGCTCGCGCTGGGTTACTTCGTGACCATGTCCACGTTCGCCCTCGCGATCGGGCTCGTGGTAGGCAACCTGCTCCACCCTGGCTCGGACTTGCAGTTCACCGAGGCCCTGCGCGGCTCGGGCGCCAAGGCGAGCAGCGGCGAGGCCAAGGGGACGGCCGACTTCGTCCTGGGCATCATCCCCACGACGCTCGTCTCCCCGCTCGCCTCCGGGGAGGTGCTCCAGGCGCTGCTCGTGGCGCTGCTCGTCGGCTTCGCGGTCCAGGGAATGGGCGAGTCCGGCACTCCCATCCTTCGGACGATCGGCTACTTCCAACGCCTGGTCTTCAAGGTGCTCGCGATGATCATGTGGGTGGCACCCCTGGGGGCGTTCGGTGCCATGGCGGCCGTCGTCGGCGCGACGGGTATCGACGCGCTCAAGAGCCTGGCGGTCATCATGGTGGGCTTCTATGTGACGTGCGCCATCTTCGTGTTCGTGGTGCTGGGAGTGGTACTGCGGGTGGCTACGGGCATGTCGATCTTCCGGCTGCTGCGCTACCTGGGTCGCGAGTTCCTGCTCATCCTCTCGACGTCGTCCTCCGAGACGGCGCTGCCTCGACTCATCGCGAAGATGGAGCACCTGGGCGTCTCTCGCCCCGTCGTGGGTGTCGTCGTGCCGACGGGCTACTCGTTCAACCTCGACGGCACGGCCATCTATCTCACGATGGCCTCGCTGTTCATCGCCGAGGCGCTCGGCAAGCCCCTGGCGCTGGGCGAGCAGATCTCCCTGCTGGTGTTCATGATCATCGCGTCGAAGGGAGCCGCGGGGGTGACGGGAGCCGGCATCGCCACCCTGGCGGGCGGCCTGCAGTCACACCGGCCGGACCTCGTGGATGGCGTGGGGTTCATTATCGGCATCGACCGCTTCATGTCGGAGGCCCGGGCGCTCACGAACTTCGCCGGCAACGCGGTCGCCACCGTGCTCATCGGAGCGTGGACCCGGGAGCTCGACAAGGGCCGGGCAGAGCAGGTGCTCACGGGCCAGCTCCCGTTCGATGAACACCAGCACGATGCCACCGACGCCCACGCGCACGCTCCCGTTGGGAGCCATTAGCCACCGGATAGAGGGATGGCTATGGCGGGGACTCACGGAGCCACGCCGTCACGCGGCGTAGGGTCGCCTCCACCCTCTTGTCCGGCTCCCCCACTGTCCCGGATCGAAAGAGCGAGAGCCCTTCGAGCAGGGCGACCAGGAGCTCCGCGCGTGCATGGGCCTCGGCACGGCTCAGTCCCGGCGAGGCCTCGCGCAGCCACTGGGCCACCGCGTCGACATAGCGCACATAGAAGGCGCGCAGCTCCGCGGCGATAGCGGGCTCTCGTGCCGCCATCGCCCACAAGTCGTAGAAGAGCCGGTAGCTGTTCGGATCCTTCTGGTCTTCCAGGAGGGGCTCCAGCGCCACTTCGAGCGTCCGAGCTGAGCCTGTCGCTCCCCCGACCCGCGCCTCGACCCGGGCCGTTGCCCGCTCCAGGACCCGCGCGAGCAAGGCGCGCACCAACGCCTCGCGGGTGGCGAAGTAGTACTGCAGATTGCCCAGGCGGATGCCGGCCCGCTGGGCGACCCCACGCAGGGTAAGGGCCGCGTGTCCCTCCTCCACGAGCAGCTTCTCGGCGGCATCGAGGATCGCCTCGCTCCGCTCCTGGCCCTTGCGGGACGCACCGCGCGTGCTCATGCCGCCTGCACCAGGGCGTTCTGCTCGGGACGCACCTCGAACTCCACGCCGCAAGAGCGCAGCGCCGCGAGCACTCGCTCCGGAGCGGGCACTTGCTCCGGGAAGGCGACTCCCACCGGGGGCGGGGCGCCATCCAGGCCGAGCGCCCGCTCCAGGGCCAGGGTCGCTCCCACGGCCGTCAGGTGTGCCTGGCCTCGTTCATCCACGAGCGTGGCATCGCGCGACTCCGAACCGTGGGAGACCTCGACGCGGATCACCGCCTTTCCCCCCTTGCCGGAGCCACGGAGCAGGGCCCGGCGCAGGTTCTGGAAGCGCTCGCCTCGGAAGAGATGGAAGAGACCCAGCCCCTGAAGGACCTGAAGGGCGATCGTCGCCGACTCATCCGTCAACCCGATGCGCGTGGAGACCGTCCGGGCACCGAGCACCAAGGGCAACGTGAGCTGCTCGGGGGTGTCGAGCCGAAGCACCCGGCGCGGGCGGCCCGCGAGCTCGGGCCTTCGCGCTCCGGTCAGCGGCTCGACAAGGCGGCGCCGTCCTTCCTCCACGATCTCGAACGGGAGCCCCATGCGGTCCATGAACTCGATGGAGTCCTCGCCCGCGCGGTCCGCGAGATCATACAGGATGGAGGTCTCCACCGAGGTGGCGCCCCCGAGTTCCCGGGCCAGCGCCGCGCCCACCAACGGAACAACTCCACCCATCCATCCCGAGGCCAGGACGACAGGGGCCCGGGGAGGCTCCACCGCCATCAGCGCGAGCGCCTGCTGCATGCGCGCCGTCCAGCGGGTGATGTCCACATAGGGAATGCCCGCGCGCACGCACGCGCGCAGCAGGCGGTCCGTTGGGTCGTTCACCAGGGCGACGACTGCCCGCGCGGAGAAGTCGAGAGGAGCCGAGCTGGAGAGATCCACCGTGAGAAGCTCCGCCTCCACCTCCCGCGCCAGAGCCTCGCCCCGGCCGGGCGTCCTTCCGGCGAGCGCCAGTGATAGCGCGGAGTGACGGGCTCGAAGCAGCCGAGCCACCTCGCTGCCCACCACGCCATATCCCCCGACGAGCACCACGGGTCCCTCTGGGGACCACCGCGGCGAATCCGATGTGCCGGCTTCTCGAGTATCCATGAGCCTCATTTAGGTCATTTGACCTATTTTCGCAAGGACCCGAGACCCGAAGGGGCAAGAAGGCCCTCCCTCCCCCCTCCCCGGAGTGACGAGTCGAGGCGTCGCGGTTCCTCGCACAACAGGCCTGCGGAGACCGTTGACCCATGAGGAGCACTTCCACAGAGTGGCGGGGAAGGAGGATTCAGGTGTCCACGGGCTCGCTCCCGGTCCCCAACCGGGAATGCGCTTCAGCGTCCTGAACAACGAGAGTGAAATGAATATCGCGAAATCCAAAGACGGGACGAGGTTGGCGTATGACGTTTCGGGCCAGGGCCCTGCACTTGTCTACGTGACGGGTGCGACCTGTTTCCGGCGGTTCTTTCCCATCGTGAAAGACGCCAAAATATTCGCTGAAAAATTCAAGGTTTACACTTACGACCGCCGGGGGCGCGGCGACAGCGAAGACACTCAACCTTACTCCCTCGAGCGGGAGATCGAGGACCTTGAAGCCATTATCGATGCGGCAGGAGGATCCGCCTTTGTCTACGGCCATTCCTCTGGGGCGGTGTTGGCTCTCGAGGCGGCTTTACGGATCCCCCATAAGGTCGCGAAGGTTTTCCTTTATGACGCCGCCTACCTTCATCGCGAGGAGGAAAGAGAGCAATACACCGGCTTGGAACGAGAGGTTTCGAGTCTTCTGCGTCAGAGCAAGAATGGACAAGCGGTCAAGCGGTTCCTGATTGGAATCGGTATGCCGAAAGCCTTCGCCTACCTGATCCCCCTCATGCCGGGATGGAAACAGATCAAAGGCTTGGCGCCGACCCTTATGTACGACATCGCTTTGACACGTGATTTGCCGCCTTTGGATCGAGCGAAGCAGGTGAAGATCCCCATCCAGATCACCTACGGCGAGAAGAGCCCCGAGAGCATGCACGGTGTCTCGAACCAACTCGCGAACGCCATTGCCGGCTCCATTCTTTGCCGAGTACCCAAGCAAGACCATATGGTTGATGCCAAGATCCTGTTGCCCATTCTGTCTGAATTTTTCGAAAGGAGAGCGTCATGAAGCAGCGAATGAACATGGCAACCGTGGCACCTGGGGCATTCCAGGCCATGCTGGGTTTGGAGAACTACCTGCATGGGTGCGGCCTGGGGGAGCCGTTGCTGCTGCTCATCAAGCTCCGCGCCTCACAGCTCAACGGCTGCGCTTACTGCATCGACATGCACTGGAAGGATGCGCGGGCCCTGGGGGAGACAGAGCAGCGGCTGTACGGGCTGGATGCCTGGGAGGAGAGCCCGTACTACACCGAGCGTGAGCGGGCAGCGCTGCGGTGGACCGAGTCCGTCACGAAGCTGGCACCGGGGCACGTGCCGGACTCCGTCTACGAGGCCGTGAAGCCCCACTTCTCCGAGAAGGAACTGGCCGACCTGACGCTGGCCGTGGCCACCATCAACGCGTGGAACCGGATCGTCATCTCCAGCCGCACGGTCCCCGGTGGATACACCCCGGGGACGTACTCCCCGAAGAAGCCCTAGCCGCTCTGCGTCACTTCTTTTTCGGAGAGCGACCGATGAGTTTGGCGGAGCGCGGGAGTCCATGGGGCAAGGCTCACGCAGGAGCCCACTACCCAAGGGAGTGCCATGGCAGAGAAGTTCGCGAGCATCGATGACTACATCCGCGCATGCCCCAAAGACGTCCAGGTCATCCTCAAGAAGGTCCGGCAGTCGATCCGGAAGGTGCTGCCTACAGCCGACGAGAAGATCAAGTACGGGATGCCGGCGCTCATGCTCGACGACCGGCATGCGGTGTATTTCGCTGCCTGGAAACGCCATATCGGTCTCTACCCGATCTACCGCTCCAACGCTCCCATAGAGGAGGAACTCGCGCCCTATCGCGACGCGAAGGACACCCTCAAGTTTCCGCTGAACAAGCCGGTCCCCTACGACCTCATCGAGCGGGTCGTCGCCCACCTCGTGAAGCAGCGAGGTGCGGCGACATAGGCCATCTCCCGGGGCGCCTGATACCTTCGAAGGTCCGTGCCCTCCTGCCCTTCCTGAGCGAACGGTTCGGAGGCACGCCACCCTGGAAGCGAATCGGAGATTGAAGATGGCCGTCACGAGTCCCACGAAGATTGTAGTCATCGGCAGTGGTCTCATGGGGAGCGCACTGGCGCGAGCCTTCGCAGTGGCGGGTCACGAAGTCGCTGTTTGGAACAGGACTCCAGGCAAAGCCAAGAACGTAGGCGGTGGAACTCTCGCGTTCGAGAACCTGATCGAGGCCGTATCGGGACGAGAGCTCGTCGTCGTCTCTTTGTCCAACTATGCCGCCTGCTCCGAGCTGTTCTCTTCGGAGGGAGTCTCCTCGGCACTGGCCGGAAAGACCCTCGTTCAGCTCACCAGCGGCTCACCCGCGGACGCTCGCGAGGCGCTGACGTGGGCAACGGCAAACGGCGTGGACTACCTGGACGCCGCGATCCTCGCCTACCCGAGCTTCGTCGCCACCGATTACGCGACGGTTTTCTACGCCGGCTCGCGCTCGGTCTTCGACCGGCACCTCGAAACCCTCCAGGCGATCGCCAAGAATTCGGTCTACGTCGATGAAAAGATCGGGTCCGCCGCGACTCTCGACTGCGCGATTCTCGGGTCTTACTACGGGAGCTCGCTGGCGCTCCTCCATGCCGCGGCGATGTGCAAGGCTGAAGGTCTCGACCCGAAGACCTTTTTCTCCCACAAGAACTCCTTCCTCGGTTTGATCTCCGTCACCGCCGATGCCGCGCAGGGAATGATCGATCGCAACGATTTTTCGGGTGACCAGTGCAGTCTCAATACCCACGTCGCTGCCATCGAGCACATCGTCCGGCTGAGCAGGGATGCCAGCATCAGCGCGCGCTTCCCGAACGAGCTGCTCGACAATTACAAGCGAGCCATCAGCGCAGGCTTGGGTGGCCAGGAATTGCCAGCTGTGTTCCGTACCCTGATGCAGGATTGACGCGCGTGGACAATGGATCACTCCGAGGGCTCACCATGAGTTCCCGCCCACGCACCCTTCTTGCGATCACGCTCACCGCCGCAGCCAGCACGGCATCCTGTGCCTTCGTGGGGAAGAGCCCTCCAGCGCACTCCATGTGCGATGGACCTCGCGGCTCGCGGGCTCAGCTCAAGACCCCCATCATGGCCTTGAACGGCGGCCCACGGATGGATGAACCCTTCGAGTGCTCCCGGTCGAGCGGCATGGACCGGGGCGCTTACCTCCGCGTCTATGGTCAGGGGCATCGGCCACCACTTCGGAATCTCCGTGCGAGGGATCGACTGCAACTCCGTGCCCATCTGATGCATCGTCGTTCATCACCTGCCGTGAGCCTGGGGCCGTAGCATCACGCACGGCAAGAAGTTGCCCGGGAGCGCTTGCCGGCGGGCAAGAACTTGCCGCCGGGGCACCACCGCCACACTCGTCAGGCAGCCGGCACGAAGGATGCTTTGGAAGGAGCACAGGCCCGCATCATGTGGGCCGGTTCTCAAGGACTCTTCCGACATGCCCTCCCTTGCTCGCGCATTACCCGACTGGAAGCCCCTCTGGCTGGCGCTGGCTGCCACAGCCCCGCTGCTCCTGCCGGGCACCAGTCACGCGGCCACGACCTGCGCCGAGGTGCGCGCGCAGAACCCCTCGGCCGGGGATGGAACCTACTCCCTCACGCTCGGCGGCCAGCAGGTAGCGGTGCATTGCCACGACATGGCCGGCACGCCGCGGGAGTACCTGACGCTGCCCAGTACCGGCAGCACCACCAACTACTCCTATTACGGCAGAGGGCCGAACACGGCGCCTGGCGGGCAGACGACCTGGTACACCAAGGCGCGCTTCGACCCCGCGGCGCTCGCGCTCACGCTCGATGACACCACCTTCGCCACGAGCGAGGGCTGGAAGCGCTTCGGTAACACCTACGTCTACAGCAGCGCGCTGGCGGGCGCGGGCGACTGCGTGAACACCTATTCCCAGACCGGCCGGGGCAACGTCGATCTGACGGGCACACCCTTCGACATCGTGCCTGGCCAGTTCCGGATCGAAGGGAACGTGGCGGCGGGCTCGGCCACCTTCAGCGGCCCCCAGATCGTCAACCTCACGGGCGGTGGCTACTGCGGCGGCATCGGCACCGGCAACAACCAGCTGCGGCTCGCCTGGCGGTCCGCTCCGCCGGAGCCGTGTGATTCGGGTGAGCCCAGCATCGTGCTCAATGGCTACCCGGAGCTGACGCTGGAGTGCGGCTCGGCTCCTTACAGCGATCCGGGTGCACAGGCATTCGATGGGTGCGGCAATCCGATTCAGGTGCATGCCTACAACACGGGGACGGACGCGTCCGGGCCGGGCCCCAACACGAGCGCCGAGGGCTCGTACTCGGTCTCGTATGCGGCGTGGGATGCGCAGGGACACACGGTGAGCGCCCTCCGGACCGTGAACGTGGAGGACCGGACGGCTCCGACGCTCACGCTCAACGGGCCCGGGCACAGCGTGCATACGTGTGGCAGCCCGTGGGTGGACCCGGGCGCGAGCGCGACGGATGCATGCTACGGAAACCTGACGTCCCAGGTGGAGCGCTCGGGTGAGGTGAACGGCTGGGCCGCGGGCCAGTACACGGTGACGTACACGCTGACGGACAGCGGCGGGAACAGCGCCGCCCCCGTGACGCGCACCGTGGACGTCGTCGACTGTCCCTGGTGAGTCCCGGTACAGCCACCCGGGTAAAGGCATCCGTGTTGCAGCGGGCTAAACTCGGCCCGCTGCTGGCTTGTTCCCAAGGACTCCCAGACATGACACCCCGCGCGCGCTCCTCCCTACATCGCAAGCCCCTCTGGCTGGCATTGGCCTCGGCAGCCACGCTGCTCCTGCCCGGCAGCAGCCACGCGGTCGCCTCTTGCGCCGAGATTCGCGCGGGGAATCCCATTGCCGGGGACTCGACCTACACGCTCGGGCTCGGCGGCCAGCCGGTGGATGTGTTCTGCCACGACATGGCTGGCACGCCGCGGGAATACCTGACGCTGCCCAATACCGGGAGCGCCTTCAACTACACGCACTACGGTGTTAGCGATAACACGTCTCCTACCGGTCAGACGACGTGGTTCACCAAGGTGCGCTTCAACCCCGCGACACTCACGCTCCTGCTCGACGACACCACCTTCTCCACGAGCGAGGGCTGGATGCAATTCGGAGAATTGTATATCTACGTCAACCCGCTGGGGGGCGCGAGCGACTGCGTGACTTTCGGGTCCGTGACCGGCCGGGGCAACATCGACCTGAGGGGCACCCCCTTCGACATCGTGCTCGATCAGTTCGTGCTCGGTGGAAACGAACCCGCGGGCTCCGCTACCTTCAGCGGCACTCAGATCGTCAACCTCACGGGCGGTGGCTACTGCGGCGGCATCGGCGCCCGTGAGAACCGCTTGCGGCTCAACTTGCGGTCGGCTCCGGAGCGCGAGCCAGAGCTGGTCCACCGCTATGGCTTCACCACCAGCGGTGAAGACTCCGTGGGCGGCGCGCATGGCACCCTCGAGGGTGGCGCCACGATTGCCAACGGCGAGGTGGTCCTGCCCGGAGAGGGCGCCTACGTACACCTGCCCATCGGCGGAACCCTCTCCAAACTCCAGGATGCGACCTTCGAAATCTGGGTGAAGTGGAGCCATTCCGAGGCGCCGCTCTGGGGGCGCATCTTCGACTTCAACGACAACACGCAGCTTTCCATGTACCTGGCCTCGACCCAGTACTCGAAGCTCCTCTTTGGCATCACTGCCCCGCGTGAGCGCGAGGCGATGATGGTCGCGAGCCACTCCCAGTACCCGTGGGAAGAGCTCACCCATCTGGTGGTGACCATGGACCATACGGAAAGGATCACCCGCTTGTATGTCAATGGCCTGGAGGTGGCACGCGGGAGCACGGCGCTCACCCCGGCCAGCCTGGGCGCCACCCCGAACGCCTGGTTGGGCCGCTCGCTGGATCCGCTGACCCCCTTCTTCAAGGGTGCCATCTCGGAGCTCCGCATCTACCGGACGGTCCTGTCACCGAGCCGCATCGCTGCCCACTTCAACGCGGGGGATCTCCCGCGAGTGCTGGCGACAACCATCAGCGAAGGACCCGCCAACCCCACCAGCCAGGACGCCACCCCTTTCGTCTTCAACGCCAACGTGCAGGACCTCCGCTACCAGTGCAGCGTGGATGAGGCCCTCTTCCAGCCCTGCACATCTCCGTTCGTCCCCCCGTCCCTCAGCGACGGCTCACATACCTTTCGGGTCCAGGCGCGCGACACGATGGGCAACATCGAGCCCTCGCCCACCACCTACTCCTGGAGAGTGGACAAGACGCCTCCCGAGACGGGCTTCGCCTCGACTCCCGAGCCTGCTACCCGTTTGCGAAACCCCACCTTCTCGTTCACCTCCAACGAGTCCCGCATCACCTTCGAGTGCAGCCTGGACGGAGCGGCCTTCACCGAATGCCCTGGCGTCTTCCCTGCGCTGGACGATGGCGAACATCGGCTCGCCGTCCGAGCGCGCGACGAGGTAGGCAATGTGGACCCCGATGCAGCCCAGCATGCCTGGATGGTGGATACCGTGGCGCCTCTGGAGCCCGCTCTCCTGGAGCCAGCTCCGGGGCAGGAACTCTTCACGGCAAAGCCTGGCTTCTCCGGCACCGCCGAGCCCGGCACGAGCGTGACGCTCCTCATCGACGGCGTTGAGGCCGGCTCGGTTCGAGCAGACGATCAAGGCGTCTGGAGGAGCCTGCCCGAGGCTTCTCTTCCCTGGGGAGCGCACCGCGTCTCCGCCAAAGCCACCGACAAGGCTGGCAACATCGGTCCCCTTCTCCCCGAGGTACACTTCGCCACCTCACGGCGCAGCGCCTACGCCTTGGGCTGCGCTGCCGGCTCCACCTCATGGCAGGGCTCCTGGCCATGGGCCCTGCTGCTGCTCGGGCTCCTGAGGCCGCGCCCTCGTCCGCCGCATCGCGCTCCATTACATTGAGGCGGTAATGGCTGGCGGACAGGCTGCCACCCATCCGTCCGGGTGTACCGTGTCGTGATATGACGTGAAGAGGCTCTCTTCACGTCATGAGCGCACGCGCCTCCCTCTCCTGCAGCACCTGTGGCAACTCAGTGCCCGTGGGAGCGATGGTGTGCCCTCACGATGGAACGCTCGTCCCTGACGCGATGTTGGGCCAGCACCTCGGCGAGTACGTGGTGCGCCGGCATATCGGCAGCGGGGGCATGGGCATTGTCTACGAGGGTGAGCACCTCACCATCGGCCGCAAGGTCGCCATCAAGCTCATCCGCGAAGAGCAATCCCAGGGGGCCCATGCCCGCGGGCTGCTGGCCGAGGCCCGCGCGGCCAGCGCCATCCGCCACCACGGGATCATCGACATCTTCGGCTTCGGTCAGCAGCCGGGTGTCGGCCAGTATCTCGTCATGGAGTACCTGGAGGGCAGCCCCCTCAATGAGCGCCTCCAGGCCCACACGCCCCTGCCCCTTACCGAGGCCGTCGCGCTGCTCTGCGAGGTGCTCGACGCGCTCTCCGCCGCGCACGCCGTGGGCGTCATCCATCGGGACCTCAAGCCGAGCAATATCTTCGTTGCCCGGCAATCCAACGGGACCGAGTCCATCAAGGTGCTCGACTTCGGGCTCGCCAAGCGCAGCACCACCCCCCAGGGCACCATCCCGCAGACGCACTCGGACGTCGTCGTCGGCACGCCCCAGTACATGTCGCCAGAGCAGGCCCTCTGCGAGGCGGTGAGCCCCCAGACGGATCTCTATGCGGTGGGTGTCATCGCCTTCGAGCTGCTCACGGGGCAGCGGCCCTTCACCGGCCGCTCTCCCATGGAGATCGTCGCCCACCACCTGAAGACGCCTCCGCCCGCGCCCTCGTTGCTCGTGGAGCTGCCCCCCGAGCTCGATGCGCTCGTCCTTCAGCTGCTCGCCAAGGAGCCCCAGCGGCGTCCAGGCTCGGCCAGCGAGGTGGCGAGCCAGCTCAGGAAGCTGCTCCCGTCTCGGGAAGGCTCCGGCCTGCACTCAGGGCCTCGGAGCGCCCGTGCGCTCACCGCCGTCGAGCATCCACCGGCCACACCTCCCACGGCGACACTGCAACCTGCTCCGGGCATTCCGAGCCCCAAGGCCACACCTCCCAAGCGAAGGTCGCTCTGGGGGTGGAGCGCGGCGGCAGGTGGCGTCCTGACACTGGTCTTCGGGCTGGGCGCGGTCATGACTCGCGAGTCCCATCCGCCGGCCCCACTCATCCCCGCTCCGTCTCTCGTGGCGCAGCCCGCGACGAGCCCCTCCCTCACCCAGGTGGTGCTCCAGCCGCCGCGCTCCGAGCCGGAACCGATCCAGGCCCTCGCTCCCGCTCCCGTACCCACGGCGACAGTCAGGCGTCGAGAGGCCGCGCCCTCCCCCGCCAGGCGGAAGGCGCCCGTGGTGCCTCCGCCCGCCGACGCTCTCGCTGCTTCGGTCCAGCCCGTGTCCGCACCTCCCGTGCCCGCGCTACCCGAGCCCGCCCCTCCCGAGCCTGCTCCGCAGCCAGCGGCGACCGGGATCCTCCACCTCGTGATGAAGGGGACCTGGGCGGATGTCTGGGTGGATGGGCAGAAGCTCGGACGCGTGCCCCCCACCCACAGCTACACGCTGTCCGCGGGTGCGCATGAGCTCGAGCTCCGCAACCCGGCCTTCGCGAACTATCGGCGCACACTCGTCATCCCCGCCGGCGGCAAGCTGCAACACATCGCTGACCTGAGCGCCGAGGCTTCCTCCCACTCGCCATGAAGCTCCGCCCTGGGCTGTTCATGGTGGTGGCGCTCCTGCTGGTTTCAGGTTCCGCCTCGGCGCAGACGACGGGAATCGAGCACTACGAGTATGGGAACTTCGAGGCAGCGGCCCGGCGGTTCGAGCAGGAGCTGGCCGATCCTCAACTGCCCTCCGAGAGCCGGGCGCTGACCCGCATCTACCTGGCGGCCGCCCTGTACGCCCTGGGGCAGGAGAAGGAGGCTCGGAAACCGCTGGAGGTGCTCGCGCGTGAGCACCCCGAGGTGCGGGTGGATCCCGTGCGCTTCCCGCCAGAGCTGGTGTCACTCGCCGAGCTCATCCGCCAGCAGGTCGAGTCCGGGCGACAGCTCGCCATCCAAGAGGCCGCGCTTCAGAAGGCGCGAGAGAAAGCGCAGCGGCGAGCCGTCCTTGCGGTTTCCAGCACGCTGAGACCCGAGGCGCTTGGCCTCTTCGAAGCCGTGGATCGTCGGTGGACCTTGGGGGTGGGACTCACCTTCCAGCACGGCTCCCTGGAAGGCAGCATCCGCATGATGCTGGGCCATCCCCCGCTCTTCCAGGTGCAAGGCGGCGTGCTCCCGGGCTACGGAGTCTTGAGACCCTTCCTGGGCTTGCGAGCCAGCCTGCTGCCCGGGCAGCAGACCTATGGCGTAGGGCCCGTGCTCGGTGGGCGCATCGCGCTGCCAGCCGGCCTCGTGGGCGTGGTAGATCTGGGAGCCGATTACTTCTTCACCCGCCGGGACGATCTCCAGCGCTTCGCCGTCACGGCCCATGCAGGGCTCGGCTTCGATCTACGCCTGCCGTGACAGGAGCCCTGCCTCGACTGGAGGTGAGTTCATGCCGAGGGACCCATCAGCGCAGGGCGACGCCCAAGAGACCGCGAGCATGGAGGGGCTCCTGGTTCGTGCGTACCTGCCACCTGTCCGGCTGCGCGTCGCGTTGATCGCCAACAGCGCGGGGGCCAAGGTGTCGCGCCTGCTCTCGCCGGACACTCCGCTCATTGTAGGACGCGCTCCAGAGGCGGGGCTCCGCATCGAGGACCAGAACCTGTCGCGGGAGCACGCCCGGTTCCTCCTCTCCGGCTCGCGGGTGCTGGTGGAGGATCTCGGCTCGAAGAACGGCACCTTCTTCGCCGGCAGCCGTGTCGCCCGCATCGAGCTCACGATCGGCGATGAGATCGTCCTGGGTGGCGTCGCCCTTCAGGTGCAGGCCCTTGGAGCCACGGGGGACTCTCTTGGCATCGTCCGGGAAGAGCTGATCCGGCACCACCTGGAGGAGGAACTCACCCGCGCCCAGCAGTTTCGCCGCCCCTTCGGTCTGCTCCTGGTGCGAGTGCTGTCCAGGGGAGGAGGCGCCACGGCAGAGCGGGAAGATGGCTCCTGGATCGAGGCCGTACGCAGTCACCTCCGCCCGGTCGATCTCATGGCGCTCTACGGCTCCAGCGCGCTCGAGGTGTTGCTGCCGGAGACCGGCGCCGAGGAGGTCCATCGAATCGCCCGCGCCATCGCGGCCTCGCGCATCGGCGGAGGCGGCCAGCTGCTCGTGGGCCTTGCCCTCTACCCGGCCTCCGGTAGCACCGCGGACGCGCTGTTCGAAGCGGCTCGAGAGGCCGCCCATCGGGCCTCGACCGAGCACCCCGTGGAGGGCGGCCCGGCGGCATTGCTCGCCCAGGGCGAGAGCCCGGAAGGAGCGCTCATCGCTGGCGAGGTGATGCGGCCGGTGCTCGAGACGGTGGCGAGTGTTGCCACCTCGCGCATCCCGGTCATCCTGCAGGGCGAGACCGGTACGGGCAAAGAGGTGTTGGCACAGTTGATCCACGAGAGCGGCCCGCGAAAGGGCCGGCGCATCGTCCGCGTCAACTGCGGGGCGATCCCCAAGGATCTGGTCGAAAGCACCCTCTTCGGGCACGAGCGAGGGGCCTTCACCGGCGCCCAGCAACAGCAGAAGGGCGTGTTCGAGGAGGCCGATGGCGGCACGGTCTTCCTGGACGAGATCGGCGAGCTCCCACCCGCGGCGCAAGCCTCGCTGCTGCGCGTCCTCGAGGTGGGTGCCTTCAACCGCGTGGGTTCGAACCGCGAGATCGAAGTGGACGTGCGCATCGTGGCGGCCACGCATCGCGACCTCGAGGCCATGGCGGAGGCGGGCACGTTCCGGTCCGATCTCTATTACCGGCTCAGCGGCGTGGTCATCGAGATCCCGCCGCTGCGTGAACGCCGGGATGAGATCGAGCCACTGACACGAAAGTTCCTGAACGCGGCCAACAAGGCCAATAACCGCCGGGTCGAGAGCATTTCTCCGGAGACACTCGCGCTCCTCAAAGCCTACGCATGGCCCGGAAATGTCCGCGAGCTGCGCAATGTGATCGAACGCGCGGTGGTCGTCACTCAGGGCGTGCTGATCGGGCCGGAACACCTGCCCGCGCGAGTGCGCACAGGGGAGCACCGCCCCGAAGCCGGTCCGAGCAAGGCCTCCGCTCCAGTGGGCCCGGAGCCAGATCAGGCCCGCGGAAAGGTGCAGCAGTTCGAGGCCAGGATGCTCCAGGAGGCCCTCGCCTCGACCGGATGGAATCGGGCGGAAGCCGCGAAGAAGCTGGGCATGGCGGTACGGACGTTGTCGTATCGGCTGAAGGTGCTGGGCGTGAAGAAGCCCGAGTAGCGTCTCCCCTGCGCCAACATGAGCCCGTCCCGATCCGACAACATCTTCGAGAGGCTGCACCCCCAGCGTCAGTTCTACACGAGCGGCGAGGTGGAGCGGCTCGAGCGCCAGCTGAAGGCCGAAGTGGAGCGCGGCGCGCTGGAGCGCATCCAGGTGGGCAAACGGGCCTTGGCGACGTTTCCAGAGGAGTGGTACCGCGAGCCGACCTCGGGCGTGGTGTACCGCTACGTGGCGCCCGAGTTCCCCGCACCGGGACTCTGGGAGCCCGTGGACAAGCCTCAGGACGGCTACTTCTTCCGGCAACAGCGCGCCATGTCCCGGACCCGGTCGAACAAACCCCTGCTCGGGCCGCTCTGTCCTCATGAGTCACCCTCCCCGGAGGAGTATTCGCGGCTGCTGCAGGCATTGGACTCGCGCTGGGCTCGGGGCGAGGTGGAGCGCGCCATGGACTGGAATGAGGGTCACCCCGTGACGCTCTTCCACCACCGGCCCACGGACGAGACCTACGTCCTCACGCCGCCCCGGACCTATGGAGAGCACGGGGGCTGGCGCAAGACCGACCTGTCCAGCCGGAATGGCACTTGGCCCGGGAGGCTGTGGCTCGACTGCCCGCCGCCGCCCTGACGCAACCGCGGCGTCCCTCCGCGCTGACGGTGGGAGCAATGTCCTCGGGGAATGGCTAGGGTCACGCGCATGAATGAGGCCCCCTCGGGTCGTCCTCCGTGGACCCTGCCCCCCATCCCCGCGGTGCTCCTGGCTGTCATCAGCGTGCAGGGCGGCGCCGCCTTCGCGAAGGAGCTCTTCCCGGCACTCGGGGCGGCGGGCACGGCGGGCATGCGCATCGGGTTGTCCGCGATCCTGCTGTTCGCGGTGTTCCGACCACCGCTCACGCGGCTCACACGTGCGCAGTGGGGCGCGGTCATCCCGTATGGGGTCGTGCTCGGCGCGATGAACCTGAGCTTCTACATGGCGCTCGAGCGCATCCCGCTGGGGCTCGCCGTCACGCTGGAGTTCGCGGGGCCCCTGGCGCTCGCGGTGTTCGGGTCGAGGCGCGCCTCGGACTTCCTGTGGGTGGTCCTCGCGGCGGCCGGCATTGCTCTCATTACACCGTGGCGGGGTGGAGTCGGCTCGCTCGATCTGCTGGGGGTGCTGCTGGCGCTCCTCGCGGGGGGATTCTGGGCCGCATACATCGTGCTCGGCGGGCGCGTCTCCAAGGTGTTCCTGGGCGGGCAGAGCGTCGCGACGGGAATGCTGTTCGCGGCCCTGACGGTCCTCCCCTTCTCGTTCGCGGAGGGACTCGCGGCACGCCTGACGCCTCCACTGTTCGCGGGGGGCCTGGCCGTCGCGCTCCTCTCCGGTGCGATCCCCTTCACCCTCGAGATGATGGCGCTGCGTGTGCTCTCGAGCCGCACCTTCGGCATCCTGATGAGCCTGGAGCCCGCGGCCGCGGCCCTCTCGGGGCTGGTATTCCTGCGCGAGCGGCTCACCGTGACACAGTGGCTCGCGCTGGTATTCGTGAGCGCCGCGTCCGCGGGGGCCGCTCTCACCGCGCGCCGCGTGCCTCCGCCAGTGGACGCATGAGCAGCCGTGTCGCTGGCTGTCGCGTCCAGGCCGCGATCAACGTCCGGTCCAGAATGCCTTATCGCCGTACTCCCACTTCCAGGGCACGCCCGCTTCACCCAGCACAAAGCTGGTCAGCCGCGGAAACGCGGCCTCGGCACGCACATCGTTGGCCAGGATCAGCACGCAGCGGCGCCCGCGCGGCAGGCACACGAGGGTATTGCCCGTGCTGTCGTTGTGGCCGCCCTTGAAGAACCCGCGCCCCTGTGGCCCGTCGAACACCACCACGCCCAGGCCCGCTGCCAGATCCCAGCGCTGCTGTTCCTGCGGCAGTTCGTCCTGCAGGGTGGGAAACTGGCTCCGGGTGGTGATCCGCAGCCGCGGCTCGGTCATCTCGGCCAAGGCCCGAGGCGACAAACCTTCGCCTCGCGCCAGCGCTGCCGCGAAGAGCGCCAGGTCCTGGATCGTGGTGTCCATCGAACCCGCCGCGCGTACGGTGCTGCGTTCGTCGTGCGGCTCCACGCTACCGTCGGTCTTCCAACCGTCGGCCAGGTTGCGCGCGAAGTCCGGCCGCCACCTCAGGCTGGTATTGCGCATGCCGAAGCGGTCGAACACGCGCCGCTGCAGCTCGGCTCCTACGTCCAGCCCGAGCCCGCGTTCGAGCACGAACTGCAGCAGGATGATCCCGTCACCGGAGTACGCGTAGCGGCTGCCAGGATTGAAGTGGATGCGCAGCCTGCCGTCGGGCTCGAGGAAGCCGAAGTTGGCGAAGCCCGCGCTGTGGGTGAGCAGGATCCGCGGCGTGATGGCCCTCCAGCGGTCGTCGTCGGCCAGGTGCGACCAGGTCGAGTACCGGTCTTCGTCCGCATAGTCGGGCAGCGGCCTGTCCAGGTACCGCGCGATCGAGGCGTCGAGGTCGAGGCGCCCCTCGTCCGCCAGCTGCATCACCAGGTAGGCGAAGACCGTCTTGGTGATCGAAGCGCCGTACATCACCGTGTCCGTCCTCAGCGGATCGCCCTTCGCATTGCGTGCCCCGTAAGCCCTGGCCGCCACCACACGCCCGTTGTCGATCACCGCGAGCGCCAGCCCCTTCGCGCCGGTCGCGGCCATCGCGCGCTCCACTTCGGCATCCAGCTCGGCCATGCCGGGGACGGGTGGCACCTCTCGGGGAACCGGCGCCGTGGCGCAACCGCTGGCGAACAGCACACACAGACTCCAGGCACGCAGCGTGTTCATGAGCTCGGCTCCCGACCGGTACTGGTTCGCCAGCAACGCTGGGAGCGCGCTTAACGCCTTTCCCTGCTGCCTATCAACCGTCCCGCGCGGCCCTCGGCCACTACAACCGTGGCAGGACGCCAGTCCACCCACGCGTGTTGCCACGGTGGCGGGTGTCCGACGCGTCCGCACGAGAGCAGGCGAGCGTGCTCCAGGGAGGAGTGCGCTCCCTCGGACTCGAGCCACCACCGGATTCGGCCAGCGGGTCGAACCCGGGGACGGCACGCCAAATGCTTCTCTCGTCCGTGGCGGTGTTGCCCACCCCCTTGCCCTTCGAGAGGTATCCCAGATGAACGACTCTTCGCCGCGCCCTCCTTCACAGCCTGCCCCCGCCCCCTCCTCGTCCTCTCGAGGCCTGACCCTGGCAGGGTTGGGACTCCTCGTGGCGAGCCTGATCGCGGGCGCGGCATGGTGGATCCAGCCGAGCACCCGCCCTACCGAGCGCGGCCCCCAGCCCGCGCCCGTGTCTTCCGCGGTCGCGGTGCCACAGGAGAAGGGTGAGCTGGGCCACGTCCCGCCTCCCCGCGTGGCACTCGACTCCCTCTCCTCCGACCCCGGGTTCGCGCGTTGGCTGCAGGAGGCTGGGCTTGTCGAGCGCGTCGTCGCGGCGGTGGCCGCCGTTGCCGAGGGCAACAGCCCCCGCGAGCCGCTCTCCTTCCTCGCTCCCCAGGGTGCATTCACGGTGAGCGAGCGCAAGACGGGGACCTTCATCTCCCCCGCGAGTCATGCGCGCTATGACGGAGTGACCCGCGTGTTCTGCTCTCTGGATGCGCAAGCGGTCGCGGGCGTCTATGCCACCCTGCGCCCGTCGCTCTCCGCGACCTTCGCCACCCTGGCTCGCCCGGGGGCTCGCTTCGACCAGGCGCTCCAAAGCTCCATCCAGAGCATGCTGGAGGTGCCCGTGGTGCGCGGCGAGGTGGAGGTGGTGCCCCGCGGCGCGGTGTGGGCGTACAAGGACGCCTCGCTCGAGGCACTCAACCCCGCCCAGAAGCACCTGCTGCGCATGGGTCCCCAGAACGTCGCACGGATTCAGGACAAGCTGCGCGAGCTGTCCAGCGCGCTCGAGTTGAAGCTGGCCCGGCGCTGAGCAGAGGCCCTCTTCCGTGGCAAGCTCGACAGCGTGCCACGGCCCAGAGCTGGCTTGCGGCGCGAAGGAGCTTCGCCCATGGACCCGCAGCATCGCCTCGTCCCCATCATTCCCTGCAATGACCTCGATGAGAGCCAGGCCTTCTATGAACGCCTCGGCTTCGAGGTGGAGTCGATCTACCCCACCCACGGTTATCGGATCCTGCGGGACTCGCGTGGCGCGAGCATTCATCTGACCGGCACGGTCCCTGGCTGGGTCGTTCCCGAGCGCAATTCCTACGGCGTCTACTTCTACGCCGAGAATGTCGACGTGCTTGCCGCCCGCTTCGGTCTCGAGGCACAGCACAAACCTTGGGGTCTCCGGGAGTTCGCTGTCTCGGATCCGAGCGGCACGCTCGTGAGAGTCGGCTGGCCGATCTAGCCGCGAATGGCGAAGCGCCGCCCAACTCGACAGCGAAAGCATCCGGTGCGCATGGACGCCTACGTCCCCATGGCCTCGCGCCGGTAAGCAGCGGGCGTGGTGCCGGTCCAGCGACGGAACGCCCGGTAGAAGGTGCTGACCTCCGAGAAGCCCAGCTGGAAGGCGACCTCTAGCACCTTGAGGTCCTTGTTGAGGAGCTGCCGCAGCGCGAGCTCCTTCCGCGCCTGGTCAACCACCTCTTGGAAGGTGAGCCCGCGCTCATGGAGCCGGCGTGACAGCGTGCGCGTGCTCATGCCCAGTTGGCGCGCCAGCGTCGCCGCGTCCGGCACACTGCCGCGCAGGGCTTGCCGAATGCGGTGGGCCAGATCGTCCACCCAGTCCACAGCCTGTGGAATCTCCTCCAGCCTGCGCTGCGCATACCGCTCCAGGAGCGCGGAGAGCTGGGGGTCCATCCCCTGGATGCGCAGGTCGAACACGGCCCGATCGAACTCGAAGTACACCTCGGGCTGGCTGAACCGCACGCCCGTGCCGAACACCTTCGTGTGCTCGGTGTCATCCACCGGGCGCGGGTACGAGAGGGAGACGGTGCGCGGCATGAAGGCCACTCCCGTCAGCTGCCGGCCGATCGTCACCAGCTTCGCCAGGATGAAGCCGGTCGCCTGGGGTGGAACCTCAAGCGAGGGTGCGGGCCGGTGGGAGAGGCGCGCCACGTCGCCCTTGAGCTCGAAGTGATAGCCGGCCGCGTCGTGCAGCAGGCGCTGCCAACGGATCAGCTTCTGGTAGCACGTGGCGAGGTCGGCGCTGTTGCGCATGCAGTACTCGACCAGCTCGAAGGTCCCGAGCGGCACCACCTGCGCCAGGCGGAGGCCCAGCGAGGCGTCACCGAGCCGGCGGGGGACGTGCTCCCACAGGTCGACGAGGAGGGCATGAGGCACCCGGGCATCGAGCACCTCGAGGAGCGCTGGCTCGACGCCATGGCGGGCCAGGAGATCGTCAACCCGTGCGCCGCGCGCCGCCGCTGCCTGGGCAAGCATCCGTACGAACACCATGGATGCCGTGGGTTGGGCTGCCAGGGGCTCGCGCCCAGAGCGGAAGCTTCGAGACGAGTTCGAGGAACACGAATCCATGGGAGACAGGCTCAGCACAGGCTCAGCACGGTGGCGAAGCATGCCAGTCTTCTGGCGGCCCCGGTCAATGTGGGCTCGGCCTCGCCCTGGCAGATTGGCGCTCGCCTCACCGGTGCGGAGCGGAGCATCCCGCTCATGCTCCTCACCCTTCCCTTCACACTGAGACACCCGCACACCTGAGTGTCTCGTGTGCCCTCGGAGAACGAACACCATGCGTCTTGGACTGCATCCGAATCATGGGCTTGGCTGGTTGCCCCGTGCGCTGATGGGGGGGAGCCTGCTGCTGGCCGTGGCTTGCGGCGGTGAGCTGCCTCCCGAGGAGGTGGCGGACCTGAGCACCCTCTCCTCCGAGCTGGACAGCTGCTCTCCCGACGTGACGCCTCCGGTGATTTTTTGCCAGCCCGAGGCCGGCACCCGGGAGTGCCTCGGCTACGGGTACATCATCCAAGAGTCCGACCTCTCCTCCCTCCCGCGCGACAACTGCGGGATCGGCTATGTGAACAGAGACCCCGTCAATACGCCCGGCGCGGGCACCTATCGGACCGGCGTCTCGGCGCAGGACATGGCGGGCAACTCCGCCGGCTGCTCGACGAGCTGGAGCATCATCGATACCCAGCCCCCGAGCATCACCCTGCGGGGCCCGGCGCAGCTGCTCCTGCCCTATGGCTCCCCGTACGTGGAGCAGGGCGCCACCGGCAATGACTCCTGCGATATCTATGGTGCCAACTATCCCATTCGGATCTCTGGCTCGGTCGACCCCCACATGCCAGGCACCTACCCCATCACCTACACCCTGTCGGACCGGGCCGGGCATGTCACCCGACGCACGCGTCTGGTGACGGTGCTACCCCAGGACTCCTGCACGGAGCAGCTCGCCGGGCCGGTGCTCGCGCTCCAAGGCCACAGCCAGGAGACGCTGGAGTGCGGCCGCAATGCCTGGAACGATCCGGGTGCGCTGGCCGCGGACGCGTGTGGCGCGGTGACGGTGCAGTCCTACAACTCGGGCCATGATGAGTACGGCCCAGGCCCCAACACGAGCGTCGAGGGGAACTACACGGTGCAGTACCTCGCCTGGAACGGTCAGGGGACGACGAGCGCCCTGCGCACGGTGACCGTGCGGGACACCGTGCCGCCCACGCTCCGGCTCCAGGGCGAGATGTACATGAGGCACACGTGTGGCAGTGCCTGGGTGGAGCCGGGGTACAGGGCCGACGACTCCTGCTACGGCAACGTGTCCTACTCCGTGCAGGTCTCAGGCAATGTGAACGGGTGGGCGGCGGGTCGGTACACGCTGACCTACGAGGCGAGGGATCCGGGCGGCCGCCGGTCCAACCTCCAGAAGCGCATCGTGGACGTCGTCAACTGTCCCTGGTAGCCCGCTCCGCCCGCCCGCGGCTTCAAGTCGTGGCCTGTGGCTCGTAGCGCTCAACGACGAAGAGCTGCTTGTGCCGGGGCTCACGGTTGAATCTCTCGGCGAGGAACTCCAGCGCCACCCGTGAAGCCCCCCGTGTCACCAGATAGCGGCGGCCATGATCGTCCTGGCGGACGAGCGCCCACCGATGCGGCTCCAACTCCGTCGGAGGTAGCGCGGGCAGCGGGCCCTTCTGCTCGAAGAAGTACGACTGCTTGTGCCCCCGCGCTTCCAGCAGCGAGGCGTAGCACCGCGCCGAGTTCTCCCGCGAGAAGCGCTCCAGGTCGAACCGGTTCCCCCGGTCATCAATCCGCCACAGCTGCCAGCCTCCTCTTCCCGCTCGGCGGGCCTCTTCCTCGGCCACGGGCGGGAAGCGCGAGAGCACCTCACAGTCGAAAGGCAGGTGAGCGACGATGTGCGCGAGCTCTGCGGTCTCGTCACCGACCAGCAAGAGGTCCTCCGTGACGAAGTTCTGCCAGAGCACGAACTCGAGGCCGCAGCTCGCGCGCAGCCACCACTGACGTCCGGGGGCGGGCGGCATGCCCTCCTCCCCCACGGCCGTCTCCGGAGCTTCTTCCTGCTGCGGCGCCCCCAGGAGTTCAAGAAACGGGCCCTTCGCGCGAATGCACCCCAGCTCGCGCAGTCCGCCCGAGGGTGGCAACCCCATTCTCTCGACGCGTCCAGGTTCATCCCGTGTGGAGGACATGGTCCCAGTGTACTCAGCCCGGGAGCCGAGGCGCATCGTCGGCTTCGGCATTCCACAGCGCAGCAGACTGCGCTCTCCCTGCCCTCAGTCCTCGTCAGTGACCCAAAGCAGGCCAATGCGGCCCGCGCCCACGACGACGATGCCGCCCTCGAAGGTGGCCGGAGTCAGGGCCCTGCCGCTGCCGTAGCCCCAACCGGTCTTGGGTGGCGAACCGTCCGGCAGCAGCACGGTGTGCAGGTCAGAGTTGCTCAGCAGACGGCGCGAGGGGCCGAAGAGTGCCAGAAACGCGAGTGCGCACTCCCGAGCGTGGAGGCGCTCTCGCTTGGGCTGGGCATAGGCCATGGTCTCGGACAACAGGTAGGTCAGCGTACGCACCGCCTCCTCATGGGTCAGCTCGTGCCACCCCGTCTGGCTCCAGTCCGGGCCCAGGGTGAACAGCTCCAGCTCGGAGAGGAACGCATTGAGCACCGGCGTCAGCTCCGCGCCAGCCTCCAGCTCGGGGGTGGGCAGCAGCCTGACCTCGAGCCGCTCCCAACTCTCGTCGGATTCGAGCATTTCCTGGAGCCGTTCCACCTCCCGTGACAGCGCTTCACGGGGAGCGAGGGGCACGGGCGAGGGGTCGCGCTCGGTCATGGGGCCAGAATAGCGCAGCTGCTGGGTGCGCTCTTGGCTCGACGTTAGGAGATACCAAGCCTCACCGAGCCCCTTGCCTGCGCCGCAACCGCCGCAGCACCAGGGGTAGGCCCAGTAGCGCCAGAGGGGCCAGAGCCGACATGCCGCTGCCACAGCCGCAGCCCCCCTCCGCCGTCTCGTCCCCGCCTCCAGGCCTCGTGCCCGCGTCGGCGCTCGTCCCGGAGTCGGGCGTGCCCTCGCTCGGGCCTCCGTCCGGGCCGGAGACCGAGCCATCCGGGTTTCCCGGCGTCGTCCCTCCGTCCTCATCCGAGCCTCCCGCGTCGGGCCCAGAGCTGCCCGCATCCGCTCCCGCGCCCCCATCCGGTGACGAACCGGCATCCGGCGTCCCCGCATCGACAGCAACGCACGAGCCGTCCTGGCAAGTGCCTCCTGGGCAGGCGGTGCCATCCGCCACGGAGGGGAAGGTACACGTCCCCATCGGGCTACAGGCCACGGTGTGGCACGCATCGGGAGGTGGGCAGTCCGAGTCCTGCCGGCACTGCGCGCAGGCGAACTCGCCATTCTGGTTCACACAGAAGGGCGTCGCCGCCTGGCAGGGGGTGCATGCGGCTCCGCAGTAGAGTTCCGTGTTGCAGGGCGAGCACAGCGCCGCGCTGTTGCAATGGGTGCCCGGAGCACAGCCGCTGCTTCCTGGCGCGTTGACGAACTGCCGCTCGCACTGCGTGCATTGCGTGAGATCGATCGACGAGGGGTGTCCTCGCTCGGTCTGATAGAACAGCTCGGGCGCGAAGAGCACGAAGCCCTGGTCCCTGAGATTGATGACGGGCGCCTGCTGTGCCGGGCGCTCGAAGTCCGTGAACGCGCCCTTGAGGAACGACATCTCGAGCGCGGCATGCTCGTAATTCTCGGTGTAGAGCACCTCGATACCGTAGAGCCCCGGCTGGTTGAAGACCACGCTGTTCGTGGTTCGCCAGGCGGAGAATCCAATCTGCGGTGGCCGGGTGATGACCGCGTAGGCCGTCTGGTTCCTGTCGAAGAGCGTCAGGCTGACGGAATCATCCGTGTAGAAGCCCAAATGCACCGGCTGGCTCACCCAGTCGTTCGGCACGGCAAGCAATCCACGCAGGCGCGTGGCGAAGGAGGTGGTGGTGCCGTTGTAAGCGAAGCCACAACCGCCAACGCCACAACCTGGTACCGCGTTGGTGAAGTCGCCGTAGCTCGCCTGCATCCCCGAGCTGTTGTTGTTCGACAGGTCCAGCGGCGTGCGGAGAACACTGGTGAGCCGAGATCCCGCCTGCGTCTCCATGAAGGCGTTGATGCCCGCGTTATAGGCCGCTGCGTTCTGGGGAAAATCGGCTGCGGGATTCTGGGAGCTGCTCGAGGCAGAGCAGAGCCCCGTCCCCTGCTGGTTTGGCAGCGGTGCGATGGGATCCCCAGTGAGGACGACCTGGATCGGCTGGGCCTGAGCGGAGTCAGGCGCCAACCCTCCCCCCAAGGCGACAAGGACGAACAGGGACACGCGGAAGGCTGACGACAGGAGCATGGCTGCCTCCTATCATCACTTGATGGGAGGACTCCCGTCGGTCGCGTCCCCATCCTTCCGCTCTCTCAGCCGAAGTTGAGTCTCGCGCACTTGTGGCCAGGAGCCGGCGCTCTCGTCGCTCTGCTTGACACTGCCGCTCCATGCCCCTCCCTCGCACGCAACAGTGCCCTGTCCCTCGCCCCATTTCTCAAAGGGAGAGCGATTGAGAGCTAGGGGGTGTTCTGCTTGGAGGCGGCGGGAATCGAAGCCGTGTAGGGGGTAAACCGGCCCGCTCTGAAAAACGGCGCCCCCCTCGGTTTCCCTCTGAAGATCGGCCCCTCGAAGCGTCCACACGCGTCCGCACGGGTCCAGTGGATTTGGTCCTTTTTTGGTCCCCAGGCCCGTTACCCGATCTGATCGTCCTACGGTTGAACGGGGTAACACAGGGCGGTGGAGCAGGAGCATTTCGCCCCTACTGAACCTCGTGATTCCATGGGTTTTCAGGCGGATGTCCCCTTGGAAAGCGCGCCTTGAGTGCTGTGCCGAAAGGGGACGAATGCCTTCTTGGCGAAAACCTTACCGGCGTGCACGGCGTGCACGAACAAGTTCTTCGATCCGTGCTTCCCAGCCCTTGATATGGATGACGCGATCAAAGTCCCCCTCGTTGCCTTTGAGCAGTTCTAGGCGACTCTTGGCGCTCAGGGTCTCCCAGTCCTCGTACATTACGTAGGCTGCGTTCCCATAATTGAGGCATTCAAAGACCACGAGATCATCCGCGAACTGCGCGCCGAAGTACCGGAGGAAGCCCGACGTGCCACGGAGCCAGTTCTTCGGATCCAGCTTCTTGAGAACCTGAAAGCGCTCAAAAAAGCGCTTTTCTTCAGCGGGCTCGGGTGTCTTGCCCTTGAAGAACGCTTTCACCAATTGGTCACGCGTTCCTGGTGGCAAGATCTCCCAATCGACCTTCACTGAGGCCGTAAAGTCCTTGTAGCTCGCGGTCGTTGAGACTACATCCACGTCTCCCACATTTTCTTGGAGCAGATTGAGCGCGAACAGAAGTTCATCTGGGTCGGTGTTCTTCCGGCGAAACACCTGGGACACAGCAAACTTGATCTGCCATTCCAGTTGCTCGCGTTGGCGTTCGCTCAGCACTTCGACCGCGATCGTGTGTCCACGCGCCGGGATGAACTCTCTCTGGTAGGCTTTGTAGCTCCGGGTCATGGTGTGCGTTCGGTAGTAGGAACCCCAACTCGGGGCCTCCCACGTCGCTGTCTTCTCGATTTTCGGCAGGTCTTTCCGAACAATCTCTTCACCATCAAGGTTGATGCGCGACGCTTTGCCGTTTTCAGGGGAGGGCAGGACGTCGTCGAGCACCTTCAACCCCTTCGGCGTGAGCGTGATCCCGAGGTGCGAATACATCCCCTCCGCAAGTTCCGACCTCTTAACCCAGAGCACACACGCAACCTGGAATTCATCGTCGGCCAAGTCAGTGATCGCTCGCACAATCGAATCCGGGATCTTCCTGAAACTTTGCTTCCACTCGCCGGCCATGCCGCCTCCTCATGTTACACCGTCGAACGCTAGCCCGGTTTCTAACATAAAGTGGCCCTCCCATCATGTGTTGAGGGGATAGAACATCGTCGGGCGTCTTGCTGCGTGGGCGTGCTCATCTCCGATCTCTCCTCTGGCGCCGGGGGCGCTTGGGCTCAGCTAGGAAGGCCAGCACGAGGCGCAAGATCAGCTTGAGCTGTAGACCTTGAAGCCGTCCCAGTAGGCGCAGGAGGCGCCGCACTTCCGGCGAGTGCGCCAGCTCGGGCGGTACTTCGAGCTGTGCCGCTTGCGGCAGACTGGCCACGGGGGCAAAGCCCATCAGCTCGTGAGGGCCACTTCGCAGGGCCACGCACAGCCGGAACAGCGTGGGCACGCTGGGAAGCATCTTCCCGCGCTCTAGCCGCCCGTAGACCTCCGGAGCCTTGCCGATGCTCGCGGCAAGGTCGGCCTGGGTGAACCCCGCGCGCATCCGCGCCGCTCGCAATGCCCTTCCGAGCGTTGCCCCGAGCCGTTGCTCTTGGCGCTTCGCGTCCCGAGGAAGCAGGGGACGGCGACTGCGGGCCTTGCGCCGAGCGAGGGCCTCTGCGAGCCGTGCTGTCTGGTGACCTTTCATCGCGGGAACCTCGCGCGCCGCGCCAGCACGAAACACCCAAGCCGGGTGCGCATGGCAGGGAGAGAGGCAGGCAGCCGATCAGCTCACCGGGCGCGGTGAACTGCCGCGACCAGGGGCGCCCCCAGGATGCAGGGCGCCCCCAGTCGCTTCGCACTGGCCACGCCGATCCATCGTGTGGCCAGTGGCGCGCGCTTCGATGGGATCGGTCTGTCCCCCCTCCAAGGTCAGAGGCAAGCCGATCCGTATCAGTTCGCCGCCCCCCGTCGCGACGAGGGCGTTAGCGCCGCGGCCGAGCTGGAAGCGGCGGCGATGGCTGCCGTCCTGGCGCGCGCCACGGGGCCGAGCTGGAGCTGTCCGACGTGGGCGCCACCGGCCCGAGCAGGACGCGGCGACGATCAGTCCCGAGCCGTGCTGGTGTCCTGAGCAGGGGACTTCACAGCGCCGTCAGCCGAAATGAAGCAATGGGTGGCCGGAGTGCAGAAGAGAGATCTCTCAGTAACCTCGCAGCAGATTTCGCCCTCTCCACACACGTCAGGTCCGCAAATCGCGGGATGATGTCGCTGCGCAGAGACATCATTGGCCTGCTCAGGATCTTCGACGCCACCGCATGCAGCCACGTTCAGTGCGAGGACGACAAGGGACAGCCTCATTTTTAGTGCCTCCGTTGTGGGTGTGACGGCGCAGCAGGGTAGCGTAAGGCAAGATTCACCGGCCACCATCAATCAGCAGAGAGTGTGCAATGCCAGAACCACGAGCACACCAAGCTTATCAAAGTGCATTTACGAGAATGGCGCGCGGGCGTGAATGCGAAATGCGCCCGCGAGGGAGCGCGGCGCCCGCGTCGAGGCTCGCCTGCTGCGCCGGTAGCCCGCGCGCGTCGGAGGGTGAATCGAAGCGGCGGCAATCGAACCCGCTCCGGGCGGTGCGAAACCTCTAGCGAAATCGCGCTCTCACCTCGATCAAGGGGTAGAGCGCCCGCCGATCTCGGGGAAGCGCTCGTAGGCCCGCAGAAGCGTTTCCAAATGAGCGGGCTTGTCGAGATCGAGCGGCGCATTCGTGAGCCGGACAACCCACCCGCTCGTCGCGGTGCGCAGCGAGCGCGCCAGCAGCTCGGCGTCGCGTGCGGGGTCCGGGAAACCGATGGCTTCTGCGGCAGCAGCCGACCAGTAATTCACCCATCCGAGGCGGTGCGGAATCTCTGGCGCTCGGATTTTCTCTGGGAGCTTGAGCGCTGGCAGCCCGCGCGGTGGGGGTTGCGGATTCGTCGCCCAGTTTTTCGTCTGGCGCGCGATATCCACTCCCGCACTGAACGGCGTCGCATGCCCCCAAAATGCGCTAGCACCTTCCGCGATGCTCACCAGCACCTCGGCAGCCGCCGCGATGCCGTCTCCGGTCAGGGGCAACACCGCATGAATATCAAGCTGGGCTTGGCCACCCGGCGAGTGGCCCGCAGGTAGTTCCAACCCAGTCACCGTAACTCGGAAGTCATCATCCCCGTTGCGGAGGAGTGGAAATCCACGCCCGTTTGGCCTTCCTCGGGCGAGCCATGCTTCTCGCTGCGGCACTGGGACGCGCTGCCCGTCACTAGAAATCGTCCACTCCAGGCGCAAGCCAGGAAGTGCGCGCTCCATTCCCTGAACAACTGCCAACGGGCGGCCATCATTGCCCACGAGGGCGGGCGCGTAGACGATAATGGCAAGTTCATTCTCTTGTGTAGCTGGCATCTCAGCACCACTTCATGACTTCGATGATTCCATCGAGATCCGGGGCCGCGAGTTCCAGAGCGGCTTTGTGCGCGAGGCTCCGCACGCCAACCCGGAAGTCAAATCCACAAGCCAGAGCGAGAGCGCGCTCATGCCGCAACTTCTCTACCTGACTCTCGACCACAATGGCTCGAAGGTCGGGCGGGTACGTGTCGAAATTGTCGGTCTTGACCTCCCACAGCGTGCGCGTGGCCAGTTGTAGCGCGTCAAAGTGCTTGCCATTGACGAGCACATCCCAGCCGGGAAAGCTGTTCTGCGGAATTGGGTCGGCGCATTCGTTGTGCGGATCATTGCCGCCCCGATGCGAAGCCCGCTTGGGCATGCATTCGGGGCGACGATCATGAGGATCCGAGGAGACTGGCGGGTCTGGGGGAAACCAATCCCTACCCAACGGGGACCCTTCCCGCTTGGCCTTTCGATTCGCGACGGATTCCTGCTCGTTGGATGGCTGTGCTTGGGTCTTGGGCTTCCCACGCTCGCGGGAGGCGTTCCGCTCATGCGCATCCAGTTCCTCTTTTATGGCGACTGCCACCGCCACCACGCCAACAACAATCACTGCTCCGACGACGATCTCAGGTGCCGCAAAGACACAGAGCCCCATGCCCACGGCAGCTGCCCCTGCGGAGGCGACAGCGCACCTTCCTGTGACATCGCGGAACTTGACCCGATCACGGTCGAGAGCGTGGTAGCACTTCTCTACCAGGCTCGACCATTCGTTGGAGGCTTCTTGCACCACGCAGTGCCCATCATCCGTCCAGGGGTACTGCGCCGCCCGCTGAAGGTTGGCGATCCTCGCGTCCTGGGCGAGTGGCACTGTCGGGCTCGGCTCCATCGTTGCGCAGGCCGAAAGAAGTAACAGAAGTGCGATGCAGGCTCGGTGCAGCATGGTCGCGACCTCACGGAAGGGATTCTGCCTGCGTCGTTCGACAGCGAGTGCGCCCGAGTTTGGCAGCACGCCCCCTTGGAGCGCCAGATCCTCAGAAATGCCGAGCGATGCACTCGGCCCACAACACACCAGGCTCAGAGAACACCTGCTCGGCACTTGCATCCATCAACACCCAGCCTCCTCGAGCAAGCTCCTGTTCGAGCTGTCCCGGTCGCCATCCCGCTACACCTGCAAAGGTGAGCGTATCGCCTTCCAGTGCCACTCCCTCGCGCCAGGAGAGCCCCTCCAAAATCCGCCGCGCCCCTTCTGGGTTCTCTCGCGCCCGAATCAGCGTCGTGCGGCGCTCGGGCGTCACCGGGCCTCCCCAGCGCATCACGTCCGCGGGTAGCGGCGTGTCTTGAGGCGTCCGCAGCCGGTTGAGCACCAGCCCCCACGTCCGATCCGGACCTACCTCGATCAAGAGCACCACCGTCTTGTCGAAGTTGCGGTCCACCCGGCCCGGTCGCGCTACGAGGAACAGGCCTGCACGTGGCGGACGCGAGGCGCGCTCCTGCTCCTGAAGCCAGTCGAACACCCTGGGCAGGACGCCGAGCATCAGCAGCGCGGCGACGACCACCAGGGTGAACAAGAGCCTTGGGGAGGGCGGCCTCACGCCCGGAAACGTAGCACCGTGACGGGCACTCCCCTGCTCCGGGAAGAAGTCCGGGTCCGCTATGTTCCCTCCGGCCCTGAGGGTGCTTCATTCGGCGCCTGCGGAGGAGCGTATGGGTCGGCGATGGCTTCGGTGGGGACTGGGCATGCTGGCGGTCGGCGCTGTGGCTCTCGCAGCCGGGCTCGCTTGGTGGCTCCGGCCGCTGTCGGCGCCACCTCCTTGTGAGCCCGGCACGGTGGACCCTGAACGCCTGAAAGCCCACGTGCGTGCTCTGTCCGAGACGTTCCACCCTCGGGACTCCCTCCACCCGGAGAACCTGGAACGAGCCGCGACCTATCTCAGCGAGCACCTCTCCCGGGCCGGTGGTCAAGTGGACTCCCAGACCTACCGCGTGGGCGACACCCGCTACCGCAACGTCATTGCTCGCTTCGGTCCCGAATCGGCGGAACGCCTCGTCATCGGCGCCCACTACGACACCGCAGGGCCGCTGCCGGGCGCGGACGACAATGCCAGCGGAGTCGCCGGCCTGCTCGAGCTGGCCAACCTCCTGGGCCAGCACCCACCACCGGTGCGCGTGGAGCTCGTGGGCTTCACGCTGGAGGAGCCGCCCTACTTCCGCACCGAGCACATGGGCAGCCGGGTTCACGCCAAATCCCTGCGCCAGGCCGGGGTGAAGGTTCGCGCCATGCTCTCGCTGGAGACCATCGGCACCTTCACGGACGCCCCGGATAGCCAGCACTACCCCATCCCTCAGCTCCGGTGGCACTACCCCTCCACCGGAAACTTCATCGCCGTCGTGGGTGAGCTGAACGATGGCGGCCTCGTTCGCCAGGTCGCCACGGCGATGCGCGCGGGTGGCCCCCTGCCCGTCGAGTTCCTCAACGCTCCCGCCAGCCTCGAGGGCATCGACTTCTCCGACCACGCCAGCTACCAGGCCGAAGGCTACCGCGCCGCCATGGTCACCGACACCGCCTTCTTCCGGAACCCGCGCTACCACGAGCCCACCGACACCTGGGACACCCTGGACTACGCGCGCATGGCCCAGGTCATCCAGGGCGTGCATTGCGCCGTGCGGGAGCTGACCCGACCCTGAACCGCGGGGCACCCCGGTTGACGCGCAACCGCACGGAACGATAGGGGGCAGGGCCGCTTCCCTGTTCCTCGAAAGGCCTCCGCTCCCATGCGTCTCGCCATCGTCCTGCTGACCCTTGCCGCCAGCTCCGCCCTCGCCCAGGGGACTCCCTCCGCGCAGGCCAAGGCGGGCGCCAACTCCACCATCACCGTGCGCTGCATGGATGACTGCTCCGTGCGGTTGGATGGCAAGGCCGGCATGCGCAAGGACCCGCGCACCTGGGAGTTCAAGGACGTCGCCCCCGGCCAGCGGCGGGTGGAGGCCACGGGTGGCTTCCTCAACCGCTCCCTCTACAACGGCTACGCCGACGTGCCCGCGGGCATGCGGGTGATGGCGCAGATCAGCAGCAGCAACCGGCTCACCATCACCGAGAGCAAGCCCCTCACCGAGGAGAAGGAGGCCAAGGTCACTGGCACCACCCCCTCCGTGCTCACCATGCGCTGCCCCAAGCAATGCACCGTGTCCGTGGATGGCGCGCGCAAAGGCGCGGGCCAGTCTCAGCTCGTCGTCGTACGCGACCTCCCCCCGGGTGAGCACACCATCGAGGTGAAGTTCGTGCTCGGCACCAAGATGGTGCGCAGCCAGCTCGACATCCCCGCCGGCAGCGAGGTCTTCGCCACCGCCACCGAAGGGGGCATCACCATCACCAACAGCAAGCCGCTGGGCAAGTAGGGCCTCAGCCCCGGCAGAGTTCTCCGAGGATGCGCACCGCCTCCCGCGCCGCCGCCTCGGGCCGAACGCTCGTGTCCGAGATGCCAGCGATGACCCGGGTGAGATCGTGATCCACCGGGCGCTCCTTGCCCGCCCACCCCTGCCCCGTGGGCGCGGTGAGGTACGCCGAATAGCTGTGGTGCCCCGAGCCCGGGCGCTCGCCCACCACGTGGATCAGGGCCCTCGGCAACGTGTCCGCCGCGTCTCCGAAGAGCAGCTCGCCGATCTGGTAGCCCGCTCGCACGCGCCCGTAGCGCACCACCAGGTGCTCGGATGCCACGCGGTAGTTGGCCGCCTCCAGCTCGCGGCGCAGCGACTCCAGGAACGGTGCCAGGTGCCCCGCATCCATGAGCGAGCGCGGATCCAGCCCGTCCGAGATGACGAGCTGCACGTCCCACTTTCCATCCCGGCCAGAGCGCAGCGCCTGCACCTCGCTCACCGACTCCACCGCCAGCCGCTCGCCCGACACCGGATGGAGGATGTAGTCGCGGCGATCCGCCGCCTGGGTGCGCAGCCGCACCGCCTGGGGAATCGTCTCGATGAAGGCGGCCGACAGCTCCGTCCAGATGCCCCGCTTGGCGTCCTCGTAGTGGCCGCGCACCTCGCGATCGAGCCCGGGCTCCAGGTCCCACGGGTGCTCGCCATACCCCGTCGCCAGCGCTACGCCGCGCGCGCGCACCTCGGCCATCTGCCGCTCGGCCTCCGCCAGCAGCTCCGCCTCCGGGCGCGTGTCTCCCTTGCGCCGCCGGTACTGTGCATAGACCCAGCGCGGGTCTCCGAAGTGCTCCGTGGGCTTGCCCTGCGCGTCGATGACGCCCAGCTCCTGGAAGAAGGCCCACATCCGGTCATCCACCTTCAGGCCGAAGCGCTCGCGCAGGCGCACGTGGTCCTGGAACGCCGTCGTCAGGTAGCTGAGCATCGGATCATTGCGCGTCGGCAGCGCCATCAGATAGCCGGGGCTCGCCGGGGCGATCTGCTCCTGGCACCAGCCCAGGTCATCCAGCGACACGTCCATGTGCAGCGTGGAGCAGATGTCCAGGCCGATCATCAGCCCGTGCAGCTTGCCCATGACGATGTCCTCGAGGCAGCAGCGCACCAGCTGCTCCTTCGAGCGGAACACCTCCGGACCGATGAAGCCCGCCACGTCGTTGACGTGGACCCAGGGCGCCGCCACCTTCCCCGCCCCCATCTGCGCCAGCGCCACGCGCCGCTTCAGCGCCCGGGCGAAGCCGTACTTGCGCGACTCCAGCAACACCATGTCGCAGCCGGCGTGCTGCCCGTTGGTCGCGTCCGCCCCCTGCCCCGTCTCGAAGTAGAGCCCAAATCGGCCCGTGCGCCGGGCCGCGTGCTCCACCATCCGCTCCAGGGTGACGTCGAAGGTGCGGTTGGCCGCCTCGGTGCCCGCGATGCTCTGGAACCAGATGCCCGTGGTGCCCGGCTGCAGTTCCTCCACCCGCGCCTGGATGTCGATGTGCGACAGCACGCAGTGGGGCATCACCTCTTCCAGCCCGAAGGTGACGAGGATGTCGTGCAGCGCGGCCTCCACCGCTCCCACCGACTCGGGCGAAGACGACACCGGGTTGGTGCCCAGCACCACGTCCCCCAGCGCGAAGGACCAGCCGTTGAACACCTGCCAGCGGATGTCCTCGGGGTGATCCGTGGGCGAGTTGGGCTGGATGCGCGCCCCCAGGTAGCCCCGCGCTCCCAGGTGGCTGCCCGGCAGCGGGTGGAACACCTTGCTCCCCACGTGGGTGAGCTCCGCGTCGCTCATCAGCTTGACGACGCAGGCGATGGCGTCACTGCCCAGCCCGCGGCAGGCCGCCTTGATCTCCTCCTCCCGCGCCGAGAGCAGGAAGTCCTTCAGCTGCCCCACCGTCCAACTCGCCGTGGACGCGCGAGCCTCGGCGTCGATCGCCTCCAGCATGAAGGCGTACAGCCGATCCTCCAGCGGTGGGTGCGCATGGAGATCTCCCAGTCGGGTGCGCGAGAGCAGGGCCCGGGCGTTGGCGCGGGACACCTCATCCGCCGCCGCCACGCCGATGGCCTCGTCCCCCTCTTTATATGCGTTGGCCGCTCCCAGCAGCTGCTGGTACAGCCGCGGCTCGAAAGCCCCCCGGACGCGCTGGAGGTAGCCGAACACATCCTCCTCGGGGCGGACCTCGGGGATGGAGACCCCACGCTCCACCGCGCCGCGCTTGGGAAGCGCGGCCTCATCGGCGGGAAGGCTGGGGGTAGAGAGCTCGGGTGCGGATCGCTGAGGCTGAGTCATGGAGACCCCTTCAACCGCTGAGTCCCCGGCAGGTTAATGAGGGGGACGGCGGGCCGCCATGGCTGCCTCTCCTCCAAGCAGCCACTACTGAACTCAAGGAATTCCCGGCGCTTCTCCCTACATCATGCGGGACCAGGGCCCCATGAGCTCCTGGGACTCGTCCAGATGCCGGGGGGGACGCGCCCTCCGGGGGCTCGGCGTGGTGAGCTGGGCCGCCCGGTTGGCGGGCGGGTTGAAGTGGACGACTTGGGGCAACCTGGGCCCATCCACCGAATAGAAGCGGGGTGGCTCCGGCACGAGGATGCGACGCGACGCCTGCCCTCCCTCGCTTTGCTCCCAGGCGAAGGCCCGCGACGCCCAGACCATGCGGTTGCCAGCGGACATCGTCGCCATCAGCTCCGCGCTCAGCGCTCCCCCGCTTCGCGGGCGCTCGTCCGGGATCTTCGACAGCAGCCGAAGGATGACGGTGCCCAGACCCCGGGGCACCCTTGGGTTGATCTCCCAGGGAGCCGGCGGCATCCGCAGCTCGGCTTCCCGGTGGAGCTGATCCAACGACAGGCTCGGAGAGAACGGCGAGTGCCCCGTCACCAGCCAGTAAGCGGTGGCCCCCAGGGCGTACAGATCATCGGAGGGCCGGAAGTAATAGCGCAGGCCGCGCCGCCCCCAGTTCACCCGCAGGAAGCGCAGCGCCTCGGGGCTGCGGAACACCAGCGTCTCCGGCGGCAGGGGCATCTGCGTGAGGGTGTCCGCCCCCTCGTTACCGCCCGCCCGCAGGTCCAGCAGCACCGGCTCCCCATCCTCGTCCCGCACCCGGATGTTGTCCGGGCGGATGTCGCGGTGCCAGGTGTCCCCGCCGTGGATGTGGTCGATCGCGAAGGCCAGCCGGCTCATCAGCGCGACCACCTGCAGGAAGGTGGGGTTGACCTTCTCCGCCCACCCCGGAAGGGCCTGGCCTCGGATGTAGTCCCGGACGACGAAGAAGAAGCCTTCGCGCGAGCGCGGCCAGCGCCCACACGCGTGCAGCCTCACCACGTTGGGATGGGAAGCCTTGAGCCGCGCCGTCCACTCATCAAAGTGGCCCTCGGACTCGCGCAGCGACATCTTCAAGGCCAGAGGGTGGCCCGGGTTGCGCACGTCCTCCACCCGGTAGATGGCGCCGTGGCCCCACCGGCCCAGTTGCTGGAGGATGCGCCAGTTCCCCACCAGCGTCCCAGGCGTCAGCTCATCTGGGCGTATGGGGGAGAACACCATGTCCATTGTCGGGAACCCCAGGTGGCTGAAATTCTATGTATTGTATCAGACCTATCAGGTCCACCCAACCTACCCGCTCTTATAGGGCACTTAACGACGGGACGCCCCCTCATACTTCCCTTCTGGTCGCTGGGTTACACTCACTCCGCGTGGAAGGCGGACTGCCCAGAAGATCCCGTGGTTTTCAGGGGCTCGGGGATTCCCTGTCACCAAAGACAGAGCTGTCTCAGCGGCCCTGCGCGCCCGAGTGCAACGACTCGATGGCGCGAGCCAGCAGAGGAGCGATCGACACCACCTCTACCGGCACAGGGAGCCGCTCGGGCCTGGGGACGCTGTCGGTGGTGAGCAGGCGGCGCAAGGAGAGGCGCTGGAGCCGCTCGATCGCGGGGCCCACCAGCAGCGCATGGCTGGCCACCACGGTGACGTCCGGGGCGCATCCCGCCTCCAGCAGGGCCTGCACCGCCGCCTCGATGGTGCCGGCGGTGGAGATCATATCGTCCACGAGGATGGGCGCGCAGCCCTTCACCTCGCCGGTGATGTTGTGGGCCTGCACCTCGGAGCCGCTCATGCGGCGCTTGTGCACCACGGCCACCGGCAGCTTCAGGTGCGCCGCGTAGCGCTCCGCGCGCTTCACCGCCCCCAGGTCCGGAGAGACGATGACCGAGCGGGGAGCCGCCGTGCCGCGCAGGTGCTCCGCCAGGAGCGGCATGGCGCTCAGGTGCTCGACGGGGATGTTGAAGCAGCCCTCCACGGCCGGGCTGTGCAGGTCCACCGAGATGAGCCGGTCCACGCCCGCGGCCCGGATCATGTCCGCCACCAGCCGCGCGCCCAGCGGCTCACGCCCCGTCTCCCGGCGATCATGCCGGGCATAGGCGAGGTAGGGCACCACGGCCGTCACCCGCGCGGCCCCCCGGCGCCGGCACGCGTCCACCAGGAGGAGCAGCTCCATCAGGTGCGAGTCCACGGGCGGCCCCAGGGGCTGGAGCAGGTAGACGTCACAGCCCCGCACCTCCTCGGCCACCTCGACGTGGTGCTCTCCGTCCGGGAAGCGGTCGACGACGCAGCGCCCGAGCTCCAGACCGAGCACCTTCGCGACGGCCTCGCCCAGCGCAGGGTGGGATGAACCGGACATCAGGGTGACGCGCATGGAGACTCCCGGAGCAGGACTGCAGGCTCGGCATTGTGCCGTCCCGACGCGGTTCGATCACGTTGATCCTCGCGGGCGCCGCCAACGCCTGACATCATCCCCTGAACCGCACCGAGAGAGGAGCCAAGACGTGAGTCACGAGTGGTTGACGGCATTCTGGGCCAAACACATCGGGATGCCGGCCTCGTGGCCCTTCGTGCTGGGGGTCGTCACCTCCATCATCGTGCTGGGCGAGTTGACCTATCGGTTCGTCTTCTCCGCGCTGCACCGCTTCTCCCAGCGGACGCAGACGCAGCTCGATGACCTGCTCGTGCGGCGGATGCGGCTGCCCGCGCGCGTGCTGCACCTGTTCATCGCCTTCCACGCCTTCCTGGCGCTGCGCGGCATCGAGAACGAGGTCGTCCGCACCGCCGTCTCCATCGTCGAGCTGCTGCTCGTCGCCTACCTCATCATCGAGGCGCTGGAGACCTTCGTCCTCCACTACTGGCTGGGGGAGCGCAAGGGCATCGAGGTGCCCGAGGTCGTTCGGCACCTGTTGCTGCTGGTCGTCTACACGGTCGTCGTCCTGTCGATCGTCGGCTCCGTCACGGGCATCAACGTCATCCCGGTGCTCGCCACCTCCACCGTGGTGACGGTGGTGCTGGGCCTGGCGCTCCAGGACACCCTGGGCAACCTGTTCGCGGGCCTGGCGCTCCACGTGGAGAAACCTTTTGGCCCCGGCGATTGGATCCTCGTGGATGGGCTGGAGGGCCAGGTCGTCTCCATGGGCTGGCGCTCCACCCACCTGCGCACCTTCTCGTGGGATGTCGTCGTCGTCCCCAACTCGATCATCGCCAAGGCGCGCCTGCAGAACTTCTATGCCCCCGACAAGGTCTGCGCGCGCAACGTGGAGTTCCTCGTGCGGCTGGACGCCTCGCCCGAGGTGGTCGAGCGGGTCGCTCGGCAAGCCTGCGAGTCGCGCGCCGAGATCCGCAAGGAGCCCGCCCCCAAGGTCTGGCTCGTGGGCATGACGCCCTTGTTCCAGCGCTACGTCGTCAAGATCTGGATCGATGACTTCGGCCGCCACGACGACATCGAGTCCGATCTGTTGAAGGCGCTCTTCCGCGGCTGCCAGACCGAGGGCATCGCCTTGCGCGAGGGCGCGGTGCCCGCCCTGAGCGCCGAGGCGGGCTCCACGGCCATCGTTCCCGCGGTGCGCCCGCGCTGAACGGGCCGGCTCCGTCCTCTCCGAGCACGCGGTGTATCCTCCGGGCACCATGAGCCAGGGCCAGCACCGCATCCGGGGTCTCGAGAGCGTCGACCCTCTGTCCGTTCCCCTTCCCCACGGCACAGAGGTCATCACCCGCGTCGCGCGCGTGGCCGGAGAGCGCCGCGTGCCCCAGGGCATGGTGGGCCGCGTCGTCCGCGCGCGAGACGGCGGGCTCGATGTGCAGATCGTCGGTGTGGGAGAGCTCTGGTACGCGCGCGAAGAGCTGGTCCCTCGCAAGCCGGGCCAGGTGCAGTTCGCCCTGCGCCGCGCCGCCGCCTGGGAGTCGCTCCAGCCCTGCGTCGTGCTGGAAGCCACCGTGGGCTCGCGCGCCTGGGGGCTCGCGCATGAGGGCTCGGACACGGATGCGCGCGGCGTCTTCGCCCTGCCTCAGTCGTGGACCTGGGGCCTGGGCGAGGCGCCGAGGGATCTCGTCAGCGCCGATGGCAGCACCACCTACTGGGAGTTCCGCAAGGCCATCGACCAGGCGCTCCGCGCGGACCCCAACACGCTGGAGCTGCTTTTCGTCCCCTCCGCCCGCGCCCGGGACGTGCTCGGAGAGTGGCTGCTGGCCGAGCGCGAGGCCTTCGTGTCGCGCAACATCTTCGGCAGCTTCGGCCGCTACGCGCTCAGCCAGCTCCACAAGCTGTCCAGCTCGCAGCGGCTGGCCGAGCACCGTGACCTCGTCCTCGACTGGCTGTGCGAGGAGCCCGCGCCCGATCTGGACGAGGTGGCCCACCGGCTGGCGAAGCGCTCCCCGCGCCAGGCGCCCACGCAGGAGGACGGCATCCTCGCGGCCAAGACGTACATCAAGCAGCTCTACCGCTCGATGTCCGATCAGGGGCTGATCGAGGCCAATGACTTCGCCGCCCTCACCCGCTACGCGCGCGGCGGTGGCCGGCGCCCACCCGACGCGCGGGAGCTGCGGCCCAAGAACGCCTACAACCTCCTGCGGCTCATCGCCCTGGCCACGGGCTGGCTGCGCGACGGCACCCCCGTCTTCGAGGCCACGGGCGCGCTGCGCGAGCGCCTGCTCGACATCAAGCACGGCCGGGTCGCCCTGGACGAGGTGCTCCGGGACGCCGAGGCGCTCGCCCCGGAACTCGAGGCCGCCCGGGACACGAGCCCCTTGCCGGAGCACCCAGATTACGCCCGTGCCGACCGGCTGCTGCGCCGCGCGGGTGAGGAGCTGGCGCGGCGCTGGGTCCTGAAGGAGCCGGGAGCCTGGGGAAAGGACGCGCCCGAGGCCCCGGCCTACGCCGAAAGCGACTCCCCGAGCGAAGAGCCCTGAGGGCTCAGGCGCCGGCGGGGCTCTCGGCGGCGGCCACGTCCAGGGCCAGCTCGATCATCTCGTCGAAGGTCAGCTGGCGATCCTCTGGCGAGAGCGCCTCGCCCGTGCGGATGTGGTCCGACACGGTGAGCAGCGAGAGCGCGCGGGCGCCGAACTCCGCGGCCACGCCATAGAGCCCGGCAACCTCCATCTCCACGGCGAGCAGGCCCATGCGCTCGGCCGCGTCCCAGAGGGCTTCCTGCGGGTGGTAGAACAGGTCCGAGGTGAAGACGGAGCCCACCCGCACCAGGCGCGAGCGCCGTTCGGCCGCCTCGACCGCGCGCCGCACCAGCGAGAAGTCCGCCACCGCCGGGAAGTCGTGGTCCAGCAACCGGATGCGATTGACCTTCGAGTCCGTGCCCGCACCGGCCGCGATGATGATGCTGCGCAGCGGCACGTCCCGCCGGATGGCACCGCAGCTGCCGACCCGGATGAGCACCTTGGCACCGTAGGCCTTGATGAGCTCGGTGGCGTAGATGGACAGGGAGGGGACGCCCATGCCGTGGCCCATCACCGAGATGCGGCGGCCTTGGTGGGTGCCCGTATAGCCGAACATGTTTCGAACGGCGGTGACCTGGCGGGCACCTACAAGGAACTTCTCGGAGATGTAGCGCGCCCGCAGCGGATCGCCGGGCATCAGCACCACCTCGGCGAAGTCTCCAGGGGCAGCGGAGATATGGGGGGTTGGCATGGCGGCGCACCATAGCTCAGGCCGGAGTCAGTCGAAGCGGCAGCGCGAGGGGCCCCCGGGCAATCAGCGACGGAGACCACTGGAGCTCGGAGCCGGTCCGGGAGAAGTCCTGGAGCCGTGAGAAGAGGGCCTCCAGGCCGAGGCGCGCTTCAAGGCGGGCCAGCAGCGCTCCCAGGCAGTAGTGGATTCCGTGGCCGAAGGCCAGGTGGCTCGGCTTCTCCCGGTCGAGCAGGAAGCGGTCCGCCTGGGGGAACTGCCGCTCGTCCCGCAGCGCGGAGGCCAACAGGACCACGACCATGGCGCCGCGTGGCAGGCGCACCCCGGACAGCTCCGTGTCCTCCGTCACGAGCCGGAGGCTGGAGTGTCCGGAAGGCTCGTAGCGGAGGACCTCTTCGATGAGGCGAGGGATGAGGCCGCGGTCGGCCAAGACCCGCGCCCGCTCCTCCGGGTGCTCGGAGAGGACGACCATCGTGTTCGCGAGCAGGTACACGGTGGTCTCCACCCCCGCGGGCAGCAGCGAGAAGAGGAAGCTGATGAGCTCGTCGTGGGACAGGACGGAGCCATCCGCGTCCGGGCGGATCAGCTCGCTCACGAGATCGTCCCCCAGCGCCGCGCGCCGGGCCTCGATGAGCCCCTCGAAGCAGCGCTCCAGGCTCGCGAGGCTCTCGCGAAGCCGCGCCTGCTCCTCGGGAGGGTGTCGCCCCGCGGGCAGGCTGACCAGATCGTCCGCCCACTCCTTCAGCCTCGGGTACTGCGCGGGCTCCAGGCCGAACAGCAGGCCGAGGACACGCACGGGCAGTTGCAGGGAGAACTCCGCCATGAAGTCCACCTCACCCTCGCGGCGGACGAGCCGCTCGGCGAGTTCCTCGGCAATGGCGCGAATGCGCGGCTCAAGCACGGCCAGCGCCGCGGGCCCGAACGCCCGGCTGACCCGGCCTCGCAGCCGTGTGTGCTGCGGGGGATCCTTCATCACCAGCGACTGGGTGACCGGGTTGCGCGGGAGCCAGGGAGGAAGGAACCCCTGTCCCAGCCCCTCGGAGGAGAAGCGCCGGGAGTCCTTCAGCACCGCCACCACGTCGTCATAGCGGCTGACGGCCCACATGCCTCCTGGCTCGATCGGACGGATGCCCGCCTGTCGAAGCTCGGCATAGAGCGGGTACGGGTTGGCGCGCGTCTCGGGGCTCATCAGGTCCAGAGCTCGTGACATTGGCGTACTCCTCGGGGTGAAGGGTCGGGGCTCTCCACAACAAGTCCCGCGCCAACCCTGGGCCCCTCGTGGTTTCCGTTGGTTACCGAGCGTCTCGGCGCAGCCCTCCTGCGGGATTCAGTCAAAGCGATGTAGGGGTTCCTTCAATTTGAAGGAGTCCCTGCATGCGCCTGGAGGACCTCGACATCCGCGAGCTGCTGGAGATCGATTCGGAGGAAGGCACCGTCCGCTTCGCCGGTCAGCGAGCGCTCATCCTGGACGCGGTGGCCATGGGGCTGCTGCGCAAGCAGCTCGTGGACTCCCTGGGCCCCGCGGCGGCCCGGGCCGTCTTCACCCGCTTCGCGTTCGCCCACGGCTGGCGCATGGCCGAGGCCCTGTGCTCGGAGTTCGTCTGGGACAGCGTCCGGGACTGGCGCGACGCGGGAGGGCTCATCCACAGGCTCCAGGGCCTCATCCGCCTGGCGCCCGAGGCTTCGGATCCGTTCTCCGCCGAAGGGGCCACGATGGAAGCCTCCTACGAAGCGGAGCAGCACCGCCTGCACATGGGCCGCGCCGAAGCGCCGGTCTGCTGGACGCTCTGCGGCTTCGCGAGCGGATACCTCAGCCGCACGGAGGGCACACGCATCTACGTCCTGGAGGACCGCTGCATCGGTCGCGGGGATGAGACGTGCCACTTCCGCGCGAGGACGCGGGAGGAATGGGGCACGGAGCTGGAGCCCCACCTGCCCTTCTTCGAGCAGGAGGGGCTCGATGTGGCTCTGCGCCAGGCCACTGCGAAGCTCGCGCACGCCGAGCGCCAGCACGCCGCACGCACGCACGCCCCAGCCCAGGTCGACAGCGAACGCGAGGACCCGTCCGGCCTCGTGGCGCGCAGCCAAGGCATGCGCCGTGTGCTGGAGCTCGCACGGCGGGTGGCACAGGTGGACTCCACCGTGCTCATCACCGGCGAGAGCGGCGTCGGCAAGGAGCGGGTGGCCCGGCTCATCCATGAATCCTCCACCCGAGCCTCCGGTCCCTTCCTGGCCATCAACTGCGCGGCCCTCACGGAGACGCTGCTGGAGAGCGAGCTCTTCGGCCATGCGCGCGGTGCCTTCACCGGAGCGGTGCGGGACCGGCCAGGACTGCTGGAGGCCGCGAGCGGCGGGACGCTGTTCCTCGATGAAGTGGGAGAGCTACCCCCGTCCGTCCAAGTCAAACTCCTGCGCGCCCTGCAGGAGCGGCAGATCCGGCGCGTCGGAGAGAACCGCGATCGGCCCATCCGTGTCCGTGTGCTGGCCGCCACCAACCAGGAGCTGGCCCGCGAGGTGGAAGCAGGCCACTTCCGGAAGGATCTCTATTACCGGCTGCGGGTCGTCGAGCTCCCGGTGCCCCCGCTGCGCGAGCGGCGCGAGGACATCCTGCCCCTGGCCCGCTGGCTGCTCACGGCCGCGGCGCGAAGAATGGAGCGCCCTGCTCCCTCGCTCACGCCCCGCGCCGCCGACCAGCTCGTCCGGCACACCTGGCCCGGCAACGTGCGCGAGCTGGAGAACGCCATGGAGCGCGCCATCGCCCTGGCTCAGGGCCGGCGCATCGATCGGGAGGACCTGCCCGAGGACGTCCGAGGGGCCCTGCCCGCTCCCGTCATCACGGGAGGCATCCGCACCCTGGAGTCCCTCGAGCGGGACTACATCCTGGCCGCGCTGGAGGCCAACGCGGGAAACCAGACGGTGACGGCGCGCCAGCTCGGCATCGGCGCCGCCACCCTGTACCGCAAGCTCAAGCGCTATGGCGCGCTGGCGCGAGATCGCGCGCTCAGTCCTGCAACCAGGAGTCCTGGTCCACCCCGAGCACACTCCGCCACGCCTCGAGCTTCTCCGAGGAAGAGAGGGTGAGCTGCTCTCCGGAGAACTTCCCCCGATACGGGGCATGGACCCCACCGAGCTTCTCCGCCACGCCATCGCCCTTCAGGATGCCGCCCCGGCGATAACGGTTTCCGCGCAGGAGGCTCCCCGGCCGGTGCAGCTCGTGCCCCAGCCGGAGCAGGAGCTGCTGCGGGCCGCCCCGCAGGGTGTTGTAACGAACCGTGAGCCCGGAGACGACCTTGCCGTCGGCGGCCACCATCAGGCCGTAGCTGGCCGTGTCCTGGATGACGTTGTCCGCCACCTGCACGTTCCGGGCAACCTCGATGCGGATGCCCTGGCCGTTGCCCGCCGGGACGTTGCGGATGTCCTGGATGGTGTTGCCGAGGATCCGCAAGTCCTCGGGAATGGCGCTCCCGCCCACCACGGACACGCCACGACCCGCCTGGGAGATGAGGTTGCCCTGGATGACGATGGTGCGCGCGGCTTCGTGGATGACCACCGCCTCGCCGGCGGAGCTGCCCCCCGGCCGGCGCGCCGTGTTGGGGAACCCCGACATCTCGTTGTTGCGCACGGTGACGCGATGGCACCGCTTGATGTCCACCGCGTTCTCACCCTCGTCGTGCAGCGTGTTGCCCTCGATCATCACCTCGTCGGCGGGCTGGTCTCCCGAGGCCTGGCACTGGACCGAGTCGCCCGAGTTGTCGTGGATGTCATTGCCCCGGATGGTGACCTTGCGCGACGGGCCCACCACCAGCACGCCGTGGGAGTCATCCCGCGGCTTGATGAAGTGGTGGATGGTGTTGTTCTCGATGGTGATGTTCGCCGCGCCACTCACGAGCACGCCCGCGCCGGCCGTCCCGCCGTGCAGCTCGCTGCCGATCAGCCGGGAGTTGCTGGCCGTGCGCTCGAAGACGACGGCGGCCATCGCCGCGCCCCCGAGATCGATGTGCAGGTTCTCCAGGTGGTAGCGCCCCCGGGCGATGATGACCGCGCTGCGCCGGGTACTGCTCGGAACGATCGTGGGCAGCGGCGTGCCCTCTCCGCGAATGGTGATGGCGGCGGCGTTGGCACCGCGAGATTCGAGGGTGAGCTGCTCCGAGTACACGCCCGGGAGCACCCGAATGGTGTCGCCCGGTCTCGCGGCCGCCACGGCCTGGCTGAGGGTCTTCAGCGGTGACGCGCGCGTGCCCCGCCCACCCTGGGAGCCACTCGGGCTCACGAACCAGCTCTGCCCCGTGGGCTCCGGAGCCTGGGGCTGCGTCGGCGGAGGCGGCGCTGGCGGTTGCGACGCCGGCGGAGGCGGCTGTGGCGCTTGAGCAGGCGGTGCGGCCTCCGGAGCCTCGGCCTCTGGAGCCTCGGCCTCCGGCCCAGGCTGCGACACCAGCGGAGGCTGTGCCACCGGCACGGGCTGCGTGGGCGCTTCCCACGACGGAGACTGCACCGCTCGCGGGGAGTTCACCTCGGAAGTCAGCTCCCCCGCCGGCAGCCCCTGCTCACAGGCCACCATGAGCAAGCAGGTGAACACTCCACATGCGCCGGTGAGACTTTGCTTCGCGATCGCTCCTCGCTTCACCCTGTCCCCCTCCCGCCTGAGTCCCCTACAGGGCGCCAAAGCTCGCCATGAGGGACCCGGGCAACAAGGGGCACACGGGGCACTGAAGGTGGCGCATCAGGCTACATGCGACACTCCGCACCTACTCTGAGCGCCCATGCCACACGCACCCTAGACCGGGCGTACGGCTTGCGCGCGGTCATAGTCCTCCAGGAGCTGGATGATCTCCTCCAGCGAGTCGGTGAGCCGCAGGTAACGCGCGTAATCCTGGCCCCGGGCGAGCTGCTCCAGCAGCGGGTAGACCGGGCGGGTGTGCGTCCAGAACTCGCGGCCCAGGAAGATCATCGGGCTGATCACGCCCACGGAGTTGTAGTGATTCTGACAGGCGTCCTGGAAGACCTCCTGGATGGTGCCCGCACTGCCAGGGGAATAGACGATGCCGCCGCGAGCGATGGTGAGCAGGCCATCCTCCCGGACACTGTTGGCGAAGTACTTGGCCACGTGGGTGGCGAAGGCATTGGGCGGCTCGTGCCCGTAGTGCCAGGTGGGAATGCCCAGGCTGGCGCAGGCGGGGCGATCCTCCGAGGCCAGCGGGAACGCCTCGCGCACCACGAAGGCCTGGGCGAGCCACTCGCGGTCCTTGTAGCTGGGAGCCTTGGCGAGCAGGTCGATGCCGGCGTGCAGCTCCGCCTCGGTACGGCGGGCGAACCACGCGCCCACGTGGGTGGCCTCCATGGCGCCCGGTCCGCCGCCGCTCACCATGAAGAAGCCGCGCCGGGTCAGCTCGCGGGAGAGCACCGCCACCGAGTGGTAGTCGGGCTGTCCCCGGAGCATGGAGTGGCCCCCCATGATGGCCACCACCTTGCGCGGCCCACCCTCGTTCGCCAGCAGCTCCTCCATCGCGTCGGTGACGGCGTGGTCATGCAGCCGCTGCGCCAGCGTCTCCAGGATGGACGGAGGGTTGGAGCCCCCGTGGTCCTTCCAGTGCGCGTAGATGCGCGCATCCAGCGTCTGGGCGTAGCTCTCGGGCCGGGCGAACTCGAAGCCCGCGTAGAGCTCCTCCGGCGTGTAGAGGCTGCCCCGGTACGGCACATAGGGCAGCCCCATGAAGGGCGGGAAGACCATGGCCCCATGGGAGAGCGCCGCCTGCAGGGCCTCCTGCTCGAGCTGGCAGCCCATGAAGGCGCACCCCGCGAGCGGAGCGACGCTCAGCTCCCGGGTGAAGTGCCGCAGGTCCAACCCCTGGATGACCACGTTGGAGAAGGGCTTGCCACCGCGCAGGTGCCGCTCGAATGCCTCAATGGATTCGATCTCGGTCATGCGCGGATTGTCCCGGCGCCTCAGAAGAGGCGCAACTGGGAATCTGGGACCGCGGGGGCCCCCTCCTCCTTGGGGAGCATCTGGAAGCCATGGGAGCGGGCCCAGTCCTCGCTCGGCCCGGTCCAGCGGAACTTGCCCAGGTCCACGAGGCCGCGATCATCGAACTCGACGCCCTCGGCCTCCAGCTTGTCGCGCTGGTGCAGCCCCGAGGTGGTGACGCGCCCCTTGTCCCCCCTGCGCCCGATGACGCGCTGCCAGGGGACCTGCACCGAGCGGGGCCCCAGCGCCCCCAGCGCCTGGCCCACGGTGGCGGCCTCACAGCCATCCCCAACGATGGTGGCGACGTCCCCATAGGTGGCGACCTTGCCTTTGGGGACCTGAGAGATGACCTGGTAGATGCGCTCGTAGTGGCGCTCGTCCTGGGGCTGCATGACGGCTCCTCTCGGCCGGAGGCAGGCCCCGGCCGGATGGGTGGTAGTGGGTTGTGCCTCTAGCACACTACCACCTGGGTTGGGTGTCAACCCCGAGAGGCGCCGAACACCTCCTCGGCCAGCGCGTAGGTGTCGCGCTGCGAGGGGTGGAAGCCTGGACGGAAGTACTCCACGAAGATGGCCACGGCCCGAACGGCCATGCGGTTGGGCCCGAACAGCAACTCCTTGAGATCCTTCCAGGTTTGCTTGCGCCACAGCAGGCCCTCCTGCCGCAGCAGCATCACCAACCCCACGCCGATGAAGCCGGCCACCACCAGGGCGCCCAGCAGGGCCCCCACCATACGCAGCAGGTAGGAACGGCGGGTGGCCATCAGCAGATCGAACGCGAGCGACTTGTGCTCGATCTCCTCGGCCGCGTGCCACTCCCAGGCCTCGGCCATGGAGGGCTCGGCGCCCCGCATCATCTTCCCGGAGAGGATGATCTCCGCCAGCAGCGCCGTGAGGTGCTCGAAGCCGGCGATGGTGGCCACGCACAGGAGCATTCCCAGCCGCCGCTCGAACCAGTGGCTGAAGATGTGCTCGCAGACATTGAGGTAGCGATCGATCTGGTAGCCCTGCTCCCGGAGGTTCTGCAGGTACTTGGCGTGGACGAACGAGTGCGTCGCCTCCTGGCCCATGAAGCCGCGGATCTGCCGCTCGAAGTCCGGATCCTTCAGGTGGGACAGGCGGCTGCGCATCACCCGCCCCATGAAGTCCTCGAAGGACACCACGAACAGGTTGATGGCGTTGAAGAAGTGGGTGCGGACGGGATTACCCGCCAGCCAGTGCCTGGGAATGGAGTGTGGGAACGAGAACGCCGTGCGCCGAGGGCGTACGTTGTCCGGATCGAGCGGACGATGCTCGAAGCGGGGCATGGGCTTTACAAACACAGAGGACGTTGGCTGCCCCAATGCGTGCCTCTACGGTGAAGGTGGCGCGTACGAGCTGATCCGAGCCTACCACCGGGATGACACGGAGGCAGCGCCTGGGCCCGCGGATCATCCTTATCGGACACAAGAGTGCAGCTCAAGCCACCGCGAGTGCCTTCTGGTGGATGATCACCCAGAAGTCCGCGGCCCTGCGCGCGCCCTCCAGCAGCACCTCGGCCTGTCCCTGCCCCAATTGCTGGCAGAGAGCGCGCGCCCGGGCGCCGTGCTCCAGGTCCGCGTCGAGGTGGACGAGGATGAAGCGCGACTGGCCCCGCTGCAGGCCGAGCTGCCCCAGGGCTTGCCGCGCCCCACCCTGGAGGTGGCGCGCCACCCCCTCCAGGACGATCAGCGCGCCGAGGAACGCGAGTTGACGCTCCGCCCCAATGGCCTCCCAGAACGCATGGAAGTCCGCCACCTCGAGGGGCGTCCCTGCGGAGGGGGTGCGCCCGAACGCGGCGAGGTCGGCCTTGGCCAGGCGGTAGTGCTCCTGCTCGTCGCTCGCCAGCTCCGCGAAGAAGGACTTCAGCTCGGGGAGCGTGGCGCGGCTGGCCGCCAGCCGCAGCCGGTCTCCGCTGCGCGAGGTGTAGTGGTACATCATGTCCAGGAAGGCCACGTACCGCTCGGTCGTGACGGCGGGCAGCCACTCCTGAACCCGCCGCGCCATGCCAACGGTGAGTTCTTCCAGCGCATCCAAGGTCGACGACATCTTCAGCTCCTCCGATCCGGAATCAGCGCTCCCAGGGTCCGCCGCGCGTGGGCGAGGTGGAGCGCGGCACGCTCGGGCTCCAGCTCGTCCAGGGTCACCACTCCGGCGTCGAGGAAGCCCTCGCCGCGCAGGCCCCGGCCGCACACGGTGGGCACCGCGCTCAGGTCCACGGGCTGGAGCTGTCCCCGCGCATCGCGCGCAAGCGCGAGCTTCAGCACGGCCCCCGTCTGACAGGCCCGCGTGGGCATGATGCTCAGGAAGTTGCCCAGCGAATACGCGATGAGGCCCATGCGCGAGGGCCCGCCTCGGCGCGCCTGCGTGGGACAAGTGGGGTCGGCCCCGTCGATGGACACCCACTCGATGGGCTGGAGCACGTGAGGCGAGGTGCCCAGGATGATGTCCGCTCCGCGCTCGATGAGCCACCGGGCGTGCTCGCGCTGGGGCGCCTCGGGCCAGTACTCGTACTCGAAGCCCCAGTGAGGCATGAGGACCACCAGATCCGGCCCCACCGCGCGGGCGGCATCGATCAGCGCGCCCAGCCGCTCCCAGTCCGGGGAGTGTCGGGGACTGCCCAGGCGTGCCACCGGCACCCCGGCGGGCGGCGGGCCCGCGAGGTGGTTGATGTCATACGTCACGGCGGCGATGCCGATGCGGACCCCGGCGACCTCCAGAGAGGCCACCGCATCCTCCGGCGCGCTCCCGCCCACACAGCGGTGCTCTGGCCGAGCCAGCACGCTCTCACGGGTCTTCGCGAGCCCCTCGGGGCCCTGGTCGAGCGCGTGGTTATTGCAGAGGGAGAAGACCCGGTGGCGCGCCGTACCCTCCCAGGCATCCAGGTACGCGGGCGGCGCGTTGTAGTGGAGCGTCTCGTAGACCCAGCGGGGCACCGGGCGGGTCGGGTCCACGGGGGTCTCCAGATTGGCGAAGGCCACATCGGCTCCCGCCAGGAGCGAGCGGACTCCCGGTGAAAGCGCACGGTGGAAGCCACTGCGGATCCACATCACGTCCCCCACGGCACGGAGGTGGAGCATGGGGTCGGCGGCGTGCCGCCAGCTCCCCGAGGCCCGGTGGCGCGCGACCCTCGCGAAGTGCTCCGCGTCCTCGGCCCGGCGGGGCTCGGGCACATGCAGCAGGCTCTTGGTGATGTAGCGGAGGTTGAGGTCCCACCGGGACAGGGGCCAGCGGCCGTCCTCGTAGCGGATGTCCGTATAAAGGTGGCGCAGAGGGCTCATGGGTTCTTTCGCTCCAGGGTGACCAGCCGGACGTCCTCGTCCACCAGGGAGGGGCCGGCGCGAAGGGCGCTCCACATGACCTGGAGGTAGCTGTCGAAGACGGGGGCACCTTGCGCGAGCAGGACGGGGCGCAGGCGCGCGTGGAGCCTCGCCAGGTTGTAGCCGGGCACGCGGGGGAAGAGGTGGTGGTCGAGGTGATGGTTCAGCCCGTTCCAGAGGAACGTGACGAGGCGGGTGCTGCGCACCGTGGTGGCGGTGTGGAAGCGGCCTCCGCGCCAGACGTTGGCGTGGTGGTCGGAGATGGACTTGAGGCCGTTCAGGGGGCTGGCGAAGAGCACGGGCACGAGCCAGCACTCCACCGCCACGCGGACGAGCCCATGGTCCGCCAGAAGCCAGAAGAGGCCCGTGTAGAAGACGGCGTACCCCAGCAGCACGCAGACATGGCGGCGCAGGCGAGCCCGGTCGAAGTGCTGCACGGGATAGAGGACGTTGAAGTAGACGAGGCTGAGCGGAATGCCGAACAGCACAGTGGCGTAATAGAGCGCGCTCAGCCCGAGCGAGCGGCGCCCGGCGTTGTAGGCATCCGGGTCCTTCTCGGTGCGGTTCCACCGGTGGTGGGCGAGGTGGTCATGCCGCATCGGCTCGTAGGCGATGCCCACGAGCAGGCTGAGCAGGTTGCCGAAGAGGCGGTTCTGCCAGGACTTGGGAAAGAGGTTCTCGTGCCAGGCATCGTGGTCGAGCTGGATGAGGCCCATCACCGCCCCACCCGCCAGCAACCACAGCGGCACCTTCGCCCACAGGCTCTCGACCTGGACGAGGGCCAGGGCCGCCAGGAGCCACACGCCCCCGTGGAGAACCCCCATGCCTACGGCCCGAGCGGGGCGGATGCGGAGCAGCTCCACGAGTTCGGGGCGAGACAGGCCCAGCCCGACGGGCACGGAGGAAACAGGAGAGAGGGTGTTCGACATGGCTCGTCAGAGGTAGCGGGGCACGCGCTGGAGGTAGCGCCCATAGGGCTCGCCGAGCCGGGTGGAGAGGTAGCGCTCCTCCTGGAGGACCAGCGCATGGAACAGCCCTCCGAGGGCGGCGAGAGCCCCGAGGGTGAGCAGCGAGGGAGCCCAGAGCGAGGCCCCCACGAGGTACAGATAGGAGAACACGTAGATGGGGTTGCGCGAGTACCGGTGGAGGCCGCGCTCGTGCAGGGAGGGCTGCTGCTCGCCGGCATCGACGCCGATACGAAACGCCGGGCCCATGCCGTACTGAGCGCAGAGCATGCCCAGAAGCCCTACCCCACCGAGGAGCCAGCCCGCGAGCGGAGGCAGGGAGAACAGCGGCCTTCCCCACGGCGAGGTCCACCACGCGGGCCAGAGCGCGGCGGCGATGATGGAGCCGGCCCAGACGAGCGAGGCGCCGCTGATGAGCCGGGTAACACGTGTGTGGGAGGGGTCCGCCTCGGTGCTCCGGTAGGCCAGCGGGCTCCTCCCGAAGCGCAGGCGGTAGAGAAGACTCGACCCCAGGTGCCCCAACAGCAGGTGGAGCGAGATGAAGCCCAGGTAGAGCCCGGGCGCCTCGTGGATCGCCTTCATGGCCCGACCACCTCCACGGGCAGGCTCAGCGCCGAGGAGGCCCAGCCCGCCAGGCGCTCGGTGAAGCCTCGCAGCGCGTCTCGACTCCAGAGTCCCTCGAAAGTCGCCGGGTTGATGCAGAGCGTCTCTCCAAAGGAGAAGCCGGTAGCGCCCCAGGTAGGCGTGTGGCTGCGCAAGGAGCGGATGCGAAGCGGCGACTGCTCGAAGTGCCGGTCCAGCCGGCCCAGATAGGTCACCACCAGGGTGTTGGTGCGCGGCTCGGCGAGCAGGCCGGGACGCGCGTTCCGCCGGAGCACCTGACTTGGGGCGAGTCGTGCCACCGCCATGCACTCCAGCGCCGTGGTCCAGTGGATGCCCGCGTCGAGCACGCGCTGGATCTCCGAGCGCGCCAGTTGGATCAACCCTTGGGGATCCTCCAAGCGGGCACGTACCTCGCTCAAGGGAAGCTCGATGGGCACGGCGGAGCAACCATTCCCCAGGATCCGCCCCAGGCCCAGGGAGCGTCGCAGGTCCACGGGCATGCGCAGGCGTACCCTCCCCTCCTTCCGAGGCTCGTGCAGTGCTACCCCGGCGAGCAGGGCCGCGAAGAAGACATCGGACGGAACCAGATCCGAGCGGCCAGCCGGGATGCGCAACCGAACCGTGGTCATGAGCGAGGGGCCCGCGACATCCCCGCTGCGCTTCAATCCCATCCCCCGCGGCGCCAGCAACCGCCGCCGGGGGCTCGCCAGGCCGAGGAGCTGTTCGGGCCGTCGGAGCGCCGCGAGCAGCACCCTTCCATCCGTGAGCCGCGAGGGAGCGAGCGGACTGGACTCGGACGCGCGCCCAGCGCAGTGCAGCCAGAGCCGCTCCAGCAGGTGCCCGAGCGCCTTGGCATCCCCGATGGCGTGGTGGAGCTGGACGCCCAGCATCCACGCTCCCTGTGAAGCGTCCTTCATGGGATGGAGGTGAAACCGGAGCGGCAGCTCCCGCGCCAGGTCCATCCGCGTGTTGATCACCCGTGCCACGGCCTCCTGCTCGTCCAGCGGCTCGGAGGTTTCGAGCACGGCCGCATCCACCTCGGCGGAGGGCCTCGCGACGGGCACCCACTCACACCGGGCATCGTCCCAGGCCACGTTGAGGCGCTCGCTCTCACGCACCAGCGCACGCAGCCCCTGTCGCAGGGCCGCCACGTCCGGCCGCTCCTCGAGGCGCAGCAACACCGTGGCCCAGATGGTGGCCACCTCGCCGTCCAGGCGCGCCATGAGCGTGTCTACGAAGTTCGCGCGCATCGATCGCTCCACCCGGAGAAGAGAAGCTGGGCGTCCTGCCCTGCCAGCCGGGCCTGCCCCACCGCTGCGCACGCCACCTGAGCATCCGCGATGTGCTGGAAAACGATCTCGTCCGGCTCGTGGTGGCGCAGGCGAATCCCCGTCGGCCGGTATCCCGCCGCCAGCAGCGCGGAGGTGCCCTCGGACACCAGGCCAGCCTCGCCCATGGGCAGATGAACGAGATCCACCCGCGCACGAGAGGACTTCAACCCTGGCTCTCCTCCTCCCCGTCCGACGAACAGGCGCCGTTCGAGCTGCAGCGATTCATTCCAGTCGAGCGGACGCAGCACGTAGCGCTCAGTGCCCCCGTGACCACGCTCCATCGGAACCTGAACCGCGGTGTCCGAGAGCCCCAGGCCCGCGAGGATGGACAGCAGCCAGTCGCCCCAGGCTCCCGAGGGCAGGTAGCGCGTGCGCTCGAGCGGCCCTCCGAGGAGGGTCGTCATGGCCAGGGCTTGCATGGGGACACCAGAGCCCTCCACTCCGATCAGCCTCTCGCCACGCGTGTAGTCGACGACCAGTCCCACGGGCACGGCACGCATGAACCGAGAGGCGTACCGCTGCGCCATCAGGTGGAGGGTGGAGGTGTTCTGGTGCAGGAAGCCCACGTGGTTCTTCAGCCTGTCGAGCACGTACTCCCACGCGTGAGCGTGCTCGGCGCGGTCCCCAGCCACGCGACGAGAAGGCCGGCTCAGGGAGAGTCCCGAGTCGACGGAGTCTCGGCCCGGCGTGACCCAGAGCCCCGTGTGCGAGAGCAGCGTCCCCCGCGCGTCGAACTGTCCCAGGCTGATCAGCCTGCCAGCGCTCCAGAGGCGCGAGGCTCCCCCCGGCTCATAGAGGAAGGGATAGGAGTAGCTGTCGCCATAACGCGCCTGGAGGAGCGCGCGAAAGGCGGGCTCGTCGCCCTCGCTCAGCCAGCGCGAACTCTCGGTGGGATTCGCGACTCGGAGATCGTCCAACAATGAAGCAGTGCAGTCCCGGCCCATGCCCCAGGGCAATGCACCCTTGGGGCCAGTCCGAAAGCCCTCGCGACGCCGCTCCCCGAGGGTCCGCGCTTGCGCAGACCCTCACTCACACTGTGTAACCTCATGCACGGCTACTCCTCCACGCCATGCACAAGCAGCCACCTCCGGCCCGCGTCACTCGATGCCGTACTTGCCCGGGGCGAGGATGCCTTGCGGGTCCAGGGCCTTCTTGATCCGCGAGAGCACCTCGGGCACCCCCTGCAGGCGCGCCATCACCTCATCCTGAACGTCGATCGGAGCGCGCGCGACGGGGTAGCCCGCATCGGCATAGGCCTGGATGAGCGCCCGCATACAACGTCCCGCGCGCTGTCGCTCCTCGGACTCCTGACGGTTGAAGATGAGGAGGTGCAGCGCCCGGCTCATGCGCGGGCCACAGGCGTATTCGAGGATCAGGTCGAAGCCGTGCTCGGCCAGGATGCGCCGCGACAGCGCCTGGTGCTCGTTGGCGACCCGCCCCACCATGGGAGTGGCCGGCAGGAACCAGGCGGCTCCGCCTCCCGGCCGCCAGCGGAGCAAGCCGAGCTCGTCCCGCGTGGGCTGTCCGCTGAACGTGTCGATGTGGATCTTCAGGATCCGACTCTTCTCCGCCTCGGCATGGGAGATGTAACGGGCCTTGCCGGACTTGAGGAAGTGGGCCTTCACCCGCTCGATCAGCGGCTGCACCGCCTCCTCCGTCGCGCCGTAGAAGGCGCCGGAGACAATCCACGCGCCAAGCCCGTGCTTCTCCCGCAACTCCTTGCGCAGCTCGGCGGACAGCGGCGTCCGGCCTCCCGTCCGGCCAAAGGGATAGGTCTCCTCCGTGCCGACCGCGTAGAGGTCCCCTGTCACCTTGAGGAGCGTGGGCACCACGTTGTTGAGCTTGATCGGCCGGACCAGCTCGAAGATGTCCCCTAAGTCTTCATCATCCGGGAACGAGAAGAAGAAGGAGCGGACCACCGGCGGCCGGGGCATCAACCAGACGCCCATGCGCGTGACGATGCCCAGGTTCGACTGGATGAAGAGCCCGTCGAGGAACGGACCGTAGCCATACTTGGACAGGTACTGCGTCTGGGAGCCCGGCAGGGCGCCGTCGGAGGTCCGCACCACCTCCCCCGTGGGCAGCACCACCTCGTAACCACAGCTCATGCCGAAGTGATCGAAGTAGGGGCTGTAGCCCGCGCCCTTCTCGAGCGTGTTGCCCAGGATGCCTCCCTCCGGAGGCCCCGAGGTGGTGTCCATCATCAGCTTGTGGCCACGCCGGCCCAGCTCCTCGTACATCTGGGCGTAGGTGACACCGGGCTCCACCACGGCGTAGGCGAGCGACTCGTTGATCTCGACGATGCGGTTCATCCGCCGCCCCAGATCCACCACCACCTGCCCCGGGCGCACCGGCGACTTGTACCCCAGGCCCCGGTTCTCGCCCGTGCTCAGGGGCCAGAGCTTCACACCGTGGGTATTGGCCGCCCGCACCACGGTCTGCACCTCCTCCGTCGAGCCCGGGTAGACGACGCCCGAGGGGAGCCGATCCCCCCCTGGGAGCAGGTTGGCGCCGTAGCGCGCCAGGGTCTCGGGCGCCGTGTCCACCGCCTCGGGGCCGAGGCGCTCACGCAGCGAGGAGAAGAACTGCTGAGAGGTAGAGGTCATGGCGGAAATCCTGCCCCATCTGGAGCGGCCGGGGGCATCTGCCCTCCGGTGCCACAGGCTGTCGGACGCGAGCGAACACTTCCATGTAAGGTGCCGCACGATCCATGCGCCGGCTCCTCCACAGCGCGCGAGCGTTCCACACGCGGCACCCCGTGGCGCTGGGCGTCCTCGGCACGTTCCTGCTCAGCCTGCTGCTGCGCCTGCTGTACCTCCAGGCCTCGCTGGACCGGGACTGGCCCTTCTCCATCTTCTTCTATGGAGACACTCGCTTCTTCCACGGCTACGCCCTGGACCTGGCCCGGGGCAAGCCCGTGGAGGCGACCCTGCCCTACCACCCGCCGCTGTTCCCCGCCTTCCTCGGGCTGCTGTACCAACTGCTGGGAGAGCCACGCGGCAGCGCGTTCCCCTACAAGCTCAGCCTCGCACTGCTGAACTCCGCCACGGTGGCCTTCACCTGGGTCTGGTGGCGCCGGGTGCTCGGCACGGGCTGGAGCCTGCTCGCCGCCGCGCTCTTCTCCGCCAGCTTCGGGTGGCTGGTGCTCTCGACGACGTACAGCAACGAGGTGCTGTACGTGCTCTTCCTGTCCGCCACGTGCTGGCTGGTGCTCCAGTCCCGACAGGGGCTGGCGTGGTGGGCCGCCGCGCTGCTCGGCGCGGTGATGGGGTTGGGCTCCCTCACCCGGGCCGAGCACCTGTACCTCTGGCCCTTCCTGCTCGCCTATGTCGCCTTCCACCGCGATCGCCAGGTGCCGTGGAAACCCCAGCTGGCCCGCTGGGCGGTCGCGGTGGCCGTATGCTTCGCGGTGCTGGCGCCGTGGAGCGTCCGCAACGCGCGCGTCCTCCGGGAACTCAACGCGCGCACCCCCGCGCTCAAGCCGCTCCCGGAGCTGACGCTCGTCACCGCCTACGGCCCCATCAACTTCGCCATGGCCAACCACCCCCGGGCCACGGGCGGCTTCACGCCGGACCTCGTCAACGAGCTGGGCAAGGGGGGCAACCTCGACGTGGCCAACCCCGCCCAGCGCCACCTGCTGCTGCACGGCTACGCCGAGGGCCTGCGCTGGATGGCCGAGCACCCCGGCGACGCGGCGGGACTGATGATCGACAAGCTGGAGCGCTGGCAGGACGGCCTCGGCCTGGGCTTCGGCGTGTCGGACTGGCCCTCGGGGCTGCGCGGCGCCCGGCCTCCCGTGGACCTCTTCGTCCCCGAGTCCACCTGGCTCAAGTGGCCGCTCACGCTGCTGCTGCTGCTCGGGGCGGGCCTCTCCCTGCGCGCGCCCTACCGCGCCTTCAGCCTGTTCACCCTCGTGATACTGCACCGCGCGCTCATCACCCTGGCCTTCTTCGGCTACGCGCGCGGGCTGTTCGTTCTCTACCCCGCACTCCTGCCGCTGCTGCTGCTGCCCGCGATGGCGCTCGCCTCGCGCCGCCCTGCCCTGGAGCGCCGGCTGCCCGTCCTCGCCGCCGCGGCCCTCCTCCTCTTCTGGCTCGAGGCCGGAGTACACGCGGCCGGCGAGCCCCGGAACTTCCACGCCAGCGGCAGCACCGACCAGGTCCGCGGCAAGCTCATCCAGGACGACTGGGTACAGATCTGGCCGAAAAGTTGACCCGTACTTGAAGCATTGAACAGACGCACTGTGGGTCCTTGTATATCCTAACAGTCTGGTTTAGAGAGCCTGCCTTGGAATCAAGGTTTCGGCGGCCTTTCTTCTTCGACCCCTCCCAGCGCTGCCCTCCTTGCCCCCCTGCATCCCCGTCCGTTCCGCGGTCCCCCACGAGGAGAGCCGTATGCGCCGAGTAGCAAAACTGACCGCCTGTCTCGCGTTGTGTCTGTCGAGCGCGAGCTGGGCCATCGTCCCCCCCGAGTCTGGTCCCAGCTCGCTGTCGAGCCGGGCCTTCTTCAAGCCGGAGCTGTACATCCCCGTCACCAACGTGCCGCTCACGGAGGCTCGGCCGCAGCTGTCGGCGCGAGGCACCAGCGCGTGGGATGACTTCTTCATGCGCAACGGCAAGGACTTCAATGTCTACCTGGATCCGCGCACCGGCTCGGCCACCTCCATCCAGGGCGTGATTCCGCTCATCCCCGGCAATGGCGTGAACAACAAGGTCACGCTCAGCAGCATGGGCCAGTCGCTCGGGCGCGCGGTGACCCAGGTGAACGCGGCGGTCGTCGGCGACCTGATCACCAAGTTCATCATGGACAACTCGGCGGCCCTCGGCGTGGACCCGTCGCAGCTGGGCGAGGAGCGCGTGACGCAGGTGTCCGAGCACCTGTGGATGGTCCACATCCCGCAGCAGGTCAACGGCGTGAGCGTGCGTCACGCCCGCGTGGCGGCCGTCATCAGCCACGGCAACCTCGTCCTCCTGGGCACCGAGGCGTGGGCCAAGCCGAACGTGGACACCAAGCCGGCCATCGCCCCCGAGCAGGCGGTCGCCTTCGGCGGGGACCACCTGGGCCTGTACGAGACGCCGACCGCCCTGTGGCAGCAGCCCACCCTGGAGATCGCCCCCCTGGCGCAGGCGGGCTCCCAGAACGGGCAGAGCTTCATCGGCACCTTCGGCGTGGGCTACAGCCACCAGCTGGTCTACACCTACGGCTTCCAGCGCCCCGGAGAGCATGAGCGCTGGAAGGTGACGGTGGACGCGCACACCGGCGAGGTGCTCGCGCTCGAGGACGCCAACCACTACCTGGACGCCAACATCACCGGCGGCGTGTACCCCTCCACCAACACGGAGATCTGCCCCAACAACGAGACGTGCGGCACCATGCAGCCGAACTCGCCGATGCCGTGGGCCAACACCGGCTTCGCCTCGCCCAACAACTTCGCTGATGGCGCCGGCGTCTACAACTACGCCTCCGGCACCGCCACCACCACCCTGGCCGGCAAGTACGTGCGCATCAGCGACAGCTGCGGCGCGGTGAGCTTCAGCTCCGCCACCGGCAGCATCAACATGGGCGGCGTCAATGGCAACCATGACTGCACCACCGGCGGCGGCGGCGCGGGCAACACCGCGGCGGCGCGCTCGGCGTTCTACGAGCTCAACAAGCTGGCCGAGCAGGCCCGCGGCTGGCTGCCCACCAACTCCTGGCTCACCGGGCAGCTCACCTCCAACGTCAACATCAACAGCACCTGCAACGCCTTCTGGAACGGCTCGAGCGTCAACTTCTACCGCAGCGGCGGCGGCTGCCGGAACACCGGCGAGATCGGCGCCGTGTTCGACCACGAGTGGGGCCACGGCATGGATGACTTCGATGCCAACGGCACGCTGTCCAACTCCAGCGAGGGCTACGCGGACATCGCGGCCATCTACCGCCTGCAGACCTCGTGCGTGGGCCACGGCTTCTTCCAGAGCCCGGACAAGGGCTGCGGCATGACGGCGGACGGCACGGGCGTCAACGTGAACGAGGCGCAGACGGGCACGGCGCACTGCGCCACCAACTGCTCGGGCGTGCGTGACGCCGACTGGGCCAAGCACTCGGACAACACGCCGGACACCCCGCAGAACCACGTGTGCCCGCGCTGCACCGCCAGCACCGGCCCCTGCGGCCGTCAGGTGCACTGCGCCGCCGCCCCCTCGCGTCAGGCCGCCTGGGACCTGGTCTCCCGCGATCTGCGTGGCGCGCCGTTCAACTACGACTCGAACACCGCCTTCATCGTCGCCAACAAGGTCTTCTACCAGGGCAGCGGCAACATCGGCACGTGGCACGCCTGCGACTGCACCGCCGGCACCTCCAACGGCTGCGGCGCCACCAACGGCTACATGTCCTGGCTCGCGGCGGATGACGACAACGGCAACCTGAGCGACGGCACCCCGCACATGTCGGCCATCTACGCGGCCTTCAACCGCCACAACATCGCCTGCGCCACGCCGGCCCCCGTCAACAGCGGCTGCGCCGCTGGCCCCTCCACCGCGCCTTCCGCCACCGCCACCCCGGGCGATGGCCAGGTGGCCCTGAACTGGACCGCCTCCGCGGGCGCCTCCTCGTACTGGGTGATGAAGACGGAGGGCTTCGCCGGCTGCAACTTCGGCAAGGCGAAGGTCGCCACCGTGACGGGCACCAGCTACACGGACGGCGAGGTGGCCAATGGCCGCCAGTACTGCTACTCGGTCGTCGCCGCCGGCTCCAGCGCCGCCTGCTACAGCCCGGGCAGCACCTGCGTCTGCACGACGCCCAGCTGCGCCTCGCCCACCACCCCGGCCCAGGTCAGCCCGGCTTCCGGCGCCACCGGCGTGGACTTCGCCGCGGCGCTCGACTGGAACGACGTGACGGGCACCACCTATGACGTGCAGGTGTCCACCGACCCGACCTTCGGCAACGTGGTGGCCTCGGCCTCGGGCCTGTCCACCAGCGCCTGGACCACCTCCCCGGCGCTGAACGCCAACACCACCTATTACTGGCGCGTGCGCTCCGCCAACAGCTGCGGCGGCTCCAGCGCCTGGTCCAGCGGCCGGACCTTCACCACGCGCGGCTGCACCGTGCTGGCGGCTCCCACCCTGTCCAGCCCGGCCAACGGCGCCACCGGCGTGGGCGCTTCCGCCGACCTGGACTTCAGCGACGTGGCGGGTGCCACCGGCTACGAGGTGCAGGTGGCCACCGACGCCGCCTTCGCCAACGTGGCCCGCTCGAACACCGCGCTGGCGGCCAGCGCCTGGACGGTGTCCCCGGCCCTGAACGCCAACACCACCTACTACTGGCGGGCCCGCGCGAAGGACTCGTGCGGCGCGAGCGCCTACAGCGCCGGCTCCAGCTTCACCACGGCGAACGTCTGCTCGCCGCAGCTGGCCGCCTACAGCGCCACGCTCAAGGTCCCGAGCTGCACCGCCGCCTGCGGCTGTGACACCGGCGCCACCGCCATCAAGGGCCGTGGCACGATGACCAGCGGCAACGAGACCAACCGTCCCAACACCCTGGGCGGCACCTGCGCCGACGGCAACTCCGGCACCTACCAGACCGACGAGAGCGTCGAGCAGATCACCCTGAAGACCGTGGACCAGGGCACCCTGGCCCCGGGCAAGGCGGTGACGCTGGACGTGAAGGTCCACTGCTACAGCTCCTCGGACAAGCTGGACCTGTACTACACGACCAACCCCACCGCGGCCTCGCCGACGTGGACCGCGCTGGCCACGGGGCTGGCCTGCCCGTCCGCGCGCGGCTTCTACACCTTCACCCGGACGTTCAACCTGAACGCCTCGGCCACGGGCCAGCAGGCGGTGCGCGCGAACTTCCGCTACAGCACCACGGCGGGGACGTGTACGACCGGCGGCTACGACGATCGCGACGACCTGGCCTTCACCGTGTCGACCGCGATTGCCCAGAAGGCGTCCACCACGACGCCTCCGACGCAGGGTCGCAAGACGGCGGCGCGCTAAGCCCCGCCTGAAGAGGAAGAAGTAGACAAGGGCTCCCGGCACACACCGGGAGCCCTTCTTCACTGCGGGCCTGTGTGTCTCCAGGTTCCGCTTCACGGAGAGGCTGACTGTCGAGGGAGCAAGCAGCCCCATCTCGAACCATGCGCATCTCCACCCCTGCCGTCTCTCCGTGGGTGGGCTACGCTCTCCCCAGCGTGGCGGCGCAGGCACTCAGGAGGTTGCCACGATCACGCAGGGCCGAGAACCATCGCAGTCAGGAGTTCCGCGATGAGCGCTGTGTCCGAGCCGCGGGGAACCTCGGCTCCTCTGGAGGAAGACTCGCTGCTGCGCGAGCTCATGGAAGTGGAGCGCGACAACCCGGAGGGCTGCCTGCTCCTGGGCGTCGTGCTGGACGCGGCGGGCTCCCTCACGGACTTCGAGTGCCATTACGGCAACCCCGCGGCCCAGGAGTTGCTGGGAGCGACCGAGGCGAAGCTGACGGGGCGGCAGCTGCGCAAGGTGCTGCCGGAGCGGGACCTGGGCGGCTGGTTCGCCCTGCTCTGCTCGGTGGAGGCCTCGGGACAGCCCGTGTCGGCGGACCTGCCCGACAGCCGCGCGGGCATCGAGCTCGGCAATTGGTTCCACTGCACCGCGATGAAGATGCGGCGCTTCATCCTCGCGCGCTTCCGCAACGTCACCCCGGCCCGGCGCACGGCCTCGGCGCTGGAGGAGACGCGCAACCGCATGGTGGAGATCCTCGAGGGGACTCCCGATGCCTTCTGCAGCGTCGATGAGAACTGGAACTTCAGCTACATCAACGCGAACACCCAGGAGATCTCCGGCAAGGAGCGCGAGCCCATGCTGGGCAACAGCCTCTGGAAGGCCTGGCCGGAGATGCTCGGGACGGTGTACGAGCAGAACTTCCAGCGGGTGATGCGAGAGCGCGTCATGGTGCGCTTCGAGCACCCGCTCCCGCCGGACCACTACTACGAGGTACAGGCCTATCCCTCGGGGCGAGGCATCTCCATCTTCTTCCGGGAGATCCGCGAGCAGAAGCACCTGGAGAACGAACGGGACGCGCTGCTGGCGCGTGAGCACTCGGCACGACTGGAGGCGGAGGCGCTCGCCCAGCAGCGCGCGCGGGAGCTGCTGGCGGCGCAGGAGAAGCTCGTGCAGTCGGAGAAGCTCGCCGTGGCGGGCCAGCTCGCCGCGGGCGTGGGGCATGAAATCAACAACCCGCTGTCCTTCGTGATCGGCAACATCCACTTCGCCCTGGAGCAGCTGGCGACCCTCCCGCCCGAGCTGCTGTCGAGCCAGGGCTACCATGAGTCCCTGGACGCGCTGCGCGAGGCGAGCGTGGGCGCCGAGCGCATCCGAGGAATCGTCATGGACCTGAAGCGCTTCGCCCGGGCGGACGAGTCGCACATGGGTCCGGTGGACGTGTGGGAGGCGCTGGAGTTCAGCCTCTCCATGGCCCTGCCCCACATCCGCCACCGGGCGCAGGTGGAGCGGCGCTTCAGCCCGGTGCCCAAGGTGCTGGCGAACGAGGCGAAGCTGGGGCAGGTGTTCCTCAACCTGCTGGTCAACGCGGCCGATGCCATCCCCGAGGGAGACGTGGCCCGCCACCGCATCACCCTCAGCACGCGGATGGAGAATGAGCGGGTGGTGGTGGAGGTGAGCGACACGGGCCGGGGGATGACGCCGGAGGTGCTGGAGCGCGCCTTCGAGCCCTTCTTCACCACCAAGACGGTGGGGGCGGGGACGGGGCTGGGGCTCTCCATCTGCCTGGGGCTGGTGCAGGGAATGAAGGGAGAGCTGAGCGCGACCAGCCGGCTGGGCATCGGGAGCACCTTCCGGGTCGTCCTACCGCCGGCCAAGGAGCTGGCGCGGAACTCCACGCCGATGACGGTGGTCGCGGCGCACGAGCGCAAGCGGGTGCTGGTCGTGGACGACGAGCCCGGCATCGCCGCGGTGTTCCGGCGCATCATCGGCCGGCTCCACGAGGTGGTGGTGGTCCAGAGCGGCCGCGAGGCGCTCGCCCTGCTGGAGCAGGACGATGCCTTCGACCGCATCTTCTGTGACTTGATGATGCCGGACCTGACGGGCATGGACGTGTACGAGGCGCTGGCGCAGTGGCACCCGGACTGCCTGGAGCGCTTCGTCTTCATGACCGGGGGCGGCTTCACCGAGCGCGCCCGAACGTTCCTTCAGACGGTGCCCACGCCCCGGATCGACAAGCCCTTCGAGCCGGCGCTCATCCGCCAGCTCATCGCCCAGTCCCCGTCACGGACCGGAACCTGAGCCTCAGAAGCTGACGACGACCGAGGCGGCCGAGCGCTTCGCCGGGCCGTGGAACACGGCCTCGATGTTGTTCCCATCGGGGTCGAGCACGAAGGCGGCGTAGTAGCCCGGGTGGTAGTGGCGCTCGCCGGGCCCACCATTGTCGCGGCCGCCCGCGGCGACCGCCGCCGCGTGGAAGCGATGGACGGTGTCCTTGTCGGGTGCCTGGAAGGCTAGGTGCATCTTCTCCGTCGGGGGCGCGTCCGCGCTGACGTAGAACTCATCGGCCCAGAAGGCGCCGGGGAACTCGCCTCCGAACGGGACGCCCAGCGACTCGAGCACCGCGCGGTAGAACTTCTTGCTCGCCTCGAGATCCCGAACGCGCAGGTGGACGTGATCGAACAGCCGGCCTCGGTGCAGCTCCATGATACGGCTCCCTTCTGGGTGCGTCGGTGAAGGCAAGGGCCTTCAGGGAGGCGGAGGAGACAGCGCCCGGAATCCCTCGGCAATGGCGATGCCGACATTGGTCATCAAGTCCTGTCGGGCATTCACCACATAGAGGTGCGGAGTCAGGGCCCACACCTCGCGCAGCACGCGTCGGGGCTCGGGGGCGGGAGGGCTCAGCTCCGTCTGGAGCAGGGGCAGGACCTTGTCGGACAGGCGCAGGGCGGTGTCCATGACGAAGATGGCCAGGTGGGGCCGCAACGCCCGGACGCGCCGGAAGAACGCCCCCACCTCGTCGGGAGCCAGGTGCTTGGGCGGCGAGGACTTCATCTCGAGGTAGAGGAGCTTGCCCTCGGCCGCGGCCACCACGTCGAGATCGCCGCCCACGTCGGGAGCGTGGAACTTCACCCCGGCGGCCACGTCGAAGCCCAGGCGGCCCCGGAGCTCGCGCGCCACGTACCACTCGAGCGTGCCGCCGAAGCTCCGGACGGGGTAGCGCAGCCGGTAGCGTCCGCCCTCCTCCCTGACGGCGAGGTCCAGCGCCACCAGCTCCTCGGCCATCTCGCCGGCTTGGGTGGCCTCCACGTAGCGCGTGGCGTCGGGAGGCGAGAAACTGCCCTGCTGCAAGATGGCGCCACGCAGGAAGAGGCGGAAGGCGTAGTGCCCGAGCCGCTCGGCCACCCGCTCGGCCATGGCCTCATCGAGCTCTTGAGGAAAAGGTAGATCCAGCGGGGCCACGGTCGGCTGGAACCCCCGGCGCACGAGCATCGCGAGCGCCTCGCCGCCCGGCGCCAGCAGCGTCCGCGAGGGCGGAGGGGCTCCAGCCGCGTGCAGCTCCTGGTCTCGCGCCGTGGGGCCTTTGATGGAACGTGGGTCTGTCATGGGCCTCCCTCCCGGGCTTCTTCACGACCAGACCTCTCCATGAGCCGGGAATAGTGCCGCGCCGCGAACAGCAACGCGAGCGCACTCCAGACATGCCAGGCCGCGTGTCCTTGCAGCCAATGATTGTCCGGGTCGCACCACACCCGTGTGAGGTCCATCACCAGGCACGCGGCCCCTACCGCCAGCAGCCCCACTGCCCACCGAAAGTCTCGCGACACTTCCCGGTGCTTCTCCTGTCGAGCCAGGCGCAGCTCGGTCCCCACGATGACCAGCACCGCGAACAGAATCACGAGCTGATACGGGACGTGGACCTGCTTCATGACAGGCACGAGCAAGGTGGCCCCCACCGTCAGCCCCCAATGCACCCGTCCCACCTGCTCTTTTCGCAATACGCCCAGCCGGTGCAGGTTCACCGCAACCAAGAGGAAGACCAGGACATACATCCCCACGAAGTCCAGCAGCTGGGTGCCGAAGTTGTTCGTCGCGTGGTAGGCGAAGGAGAGCATTCCCACGAGCAACGTGACCCACGCGAAGCGCCCCATGGCGCGGCTGCGGGTAAGCAGCCAATGCCGCCAACACCACAGCGCTACCGCGAAGTAGGCCAGGTTGGACCAGGCGTTCGCGGGCTCGTTCACCCAGGTGCAGAGGGTTGCCTCACACCACTTGATGTTCGGCTCACCCCAGGCGACCCGCATGTCCCACCAGGGACACCCCGGGCCCATGAGCTTCGCGCCAATCGGCATGCTCCCCATGTTGGGAGTCTGCCCTAGACCTCATCAGTGGGGCACCAGCTCCACGTAGCTGGCGCGCAGCATGGGGATGAGTCGGATGAACTCCACGGTGAGCCCCTGCTTCTCGGCGAAGCGCTCCAGCAGGGCCCGGTCCTGCGCCTTGGGCATACCCTGGCGCGGCAGGAAGTCCTCGGTGCCGCGCCCCTCCTTTATCGGAATCCGGGTCTCGCTGTGGAGGGCCCCCCCGAGGCGTGGCCGCACCCGGACGCGGGGTGAATCCACACTCCGAAGCTGCACGACACCCAGCGGGGGCCTAGGCTCTGCGCCCGCCTCGCACCGGAGAAGCCATGAACACTGCAAGGATGTGCCGCTGGGCCGTGTGCGGCCTGCTCCTCGGAATAGGCCTCGCGCCTACGCGGCTCCACGCGCAGCAGACCGCCAAGCCCGTGCTCCACGGCAAACACTGGGTGGCCATCACCGGCAAGCCGCTCGCGGCCACGGCGGGGGCCATGATGTTCCAGAAGGGCGGCAACGCGGTGGACTCCGCGTGCGCGATGCTCGCCGCCACCTCCACCATGTGGGACGTGCTGAGCTGGGGCGGAGAGACGCAGGCCCTCATCTATGACCCGCGCGCGCGCAAGGTGGTGGGCATCAACGCGCTCGGCGTGGCTCCCACGGGCGCCACCGTGGAGTTCTTCCAGAAGAAGAACATGAAGTACCCGCCCGAGTTCGGCCCGCTGGCCGCCGTCACCCCGGGCACACCAGGCGGCCTGATGGTGATGCTGTCGGAGTACGGGACGCTCTCGCTGAAAGAGGTGCTCGGGCCCGCCATCCAGATGGCCGACGAGGGCTACCCCATCGAGGCCCAGACCGCGAACAGCATCGAGAAGAACAAGGACAAGCTCAAACAGTGGCGCTACTCGCGCGAGGTGATGCTGCCGCACGCCGGGCAGGCCCGAGAGGCACCCCACCCTGGCGAGGTGTTCCGGCAGAAGGACCTGGCGGCCACGCTGAAGAAGCTGGTGGAGGCGGAGCAGAAGGCACTCGCGGCGGGCAAGAACCGCAAGCAGGCGATCCAGGCCGCCTATGACCGCTTCTACCGGGGAGACATCGCCCGCGAGCTGGTGCGGGGCGTGCAGGAGGAAGGCGGCCTCATCACCCTGGAGGACCTGGCGCGCTGGAAGGTCCACATCGAGGAGCCCGTGAAGACGACCTACAAGGGCGTCGAGGTCTACAAGCTGACCACGTGGGTGCAAGGGCCGGTGCTGCTCCAGGCGCTCAACATCCTGGAGACGCAGGATCTGAAGTCGATGGGCTACAACAGCGCTCGCTACATCCACGCGCTGTACCAGGCGATGAACCTGGCCTTCGCGGACCGGGACTTCTACTACGGAGACCCGTACTTCCCTCCGGCCGAGCCAGTACGAGGGCTGCTCTCCAAGGAGTACGCCAAAGCGCGAGCGAAGCTCATCAACTGGGAGAAGAACGACCCGAACATCAAGCCGGGAGACCCCTACGCCTTCCAGGGAGAGAGCAACCCGTACGTGAAGCTGCTGGAGCAGTGGCCTCCCGCTCCGGCGCCTGGCGCGAACCCGAATGCGCCCCAGCCCTTCACCCAGCCTCCCGGAGCGCCGCAGCCCGCTACACCGCCCACGGGCGCGCCGCAGCCGGGCTCCCAACAGGCGAGCCTGGAGGACTTCGAGCGCGCCTTCTTCGCGGGGACGACCTCCATCCAGGCCGCGGATGAGAAGGGATGGGTGGTGTCGGTGACGCCCAGCGGCGGCTGGGTGCCCGCCGTCATCGCCGGACGCACGGGAGTGGGACTGAGCCAGCGGATGCAGAGCTTCGTGATGGACGCGGCGGAGAGCCCGTTCAATGTGCTGGAGCCGGGCAAGCGCCCCCGCGCGACGCTGACGCCGAGCCTGGCGCTGAAGGACGGCAAGCCGTACCTCTCCTTCGCGGTGCAGGGCGGAGACAGCCAGGACCAGAACCTGCTGCAGTTCTTCCTGAACGTGGTGGAGTTCGGGATGACGGTGCAGGAGGCGTCCGAGGCGGCCAACATCAACAGCTTCCAGATGCGCACCTCGTTCGGAGACCACGCGGCGAAGCCAGGCCGGGTGCTGCTGCACCAGGACGTGCCGCCCTGGGTGCGCTCCGAACTCAAGCGCATGGGCTACGAGATGAGCTTCGAGCCACGCACCTCGGGTCCCATCAACGCCATCTACTTCGACCACAAGAATGGCACCTTCTGGGGTGGCTCCAGCCATCACGGCGAAGACTACGGCATCGCCTGGTAGACGCGTCCCCTCGAAGACCTTCCCATCCTCAGGAGAGAGTCCATGTCCTCCCTACCCCGTTCTCTCGTAGCGCTCGCGCTGATCGCCTTCGCCCTGCCAGCGTGGGCGCAGGCGCCCGCGAAGCCTCCGAAGTCGCCCAAGGAAGAGCAGGCGGAGCAGCGCGCCGAGTACATCCGCTCGCGCTACAGCAAGTTCGAGTACCGCATCCCCATGCGGGACGGCGTGCGGCTGTTCACGTCCGTCTACGTCCCCAACGAAGCGAGCGCCGGCAAGCGCTACCCCATCCTGTTCACGCGCACGCCGTACACGGTCGCGCCCTATGGAGCGGAGCGCTACAAGCGGGCGCTCGGCCCCAGCGAGGCGTACGAGAAGGAGGGCTTCATCTTCGTCTTCCAGGACGTGCGCGGCCGGAACATGTCCGAGGGCACCTTCATGGACGTGCGCCCGCAGGTGGCGACGAAGCGCGGGCCGAAGGACATCGACGAGAGCACCGACGCGTACGACACCATCCAGTGGCTGGTGAAGAACGTGCCGAACAACAACAACCGCGTGGGGATGTACGGCATCTCCTATCCCGGCTTCTACACCTCGGCGGGCGCCATCGACTCGCACCCGGCGCTCAAGGCGGTGTCTCCGCAGGCGCCCATCGCCGACTGGTTCTGGGATGACATGCACCGGCACGGCGCCTTCAACCTGGCGCTGGCGTTCAACTTCTTCTCGGGGTTCGGCAAGCCCCGTCCCCAGCCCATCGCCCCCGAGGACTGGGAGCACTTCGAGCACGGCACGCCAGACGGCTACCAGTTCTTCCTGGAGATGGGGCCGCTGAGCAACGCGGACGCGCGCTACTTCAAGGGAGACATCGCGTTCTGGAAGGACGTCGTGGCGCACCCCAACTACGACGCGTTCTGGAAGGCGCGGAGCATCCTGCCGCACCTGCGCAACATCAAGGCCGCGGTGATGGTGGTGGGTGGCTGGTACGACACTGAGGATCTCTACGGGCCGCTGCACACCTACGCCGCCATCGAGAAGCAGAACCCGGGCACCCAGAACATGCTGGTCATGGGCCCATGGCCGCACGGCGGCTGGCAGCGCACGGAGGGCCTCTCGCTGGGCGACGTGGACTTCGGCTTCCCCACGAGCAACACCTACCTGGAGCTGTCACTCGCCTTCTTCAAGCACCACCTCAAGGAGGGGCCCAAGCCGGCCCTGCCCGAGGCGCTGGTGTTCGAGACGGGAGCCAACCGCTGGCGCGGCTTCGAGTCCTGGCCGCCCAAGGGTGTGCGCGAGGAGAAGCTCTACTTCCAGCCCAAGGGAGGCCTGGCGTTCAAGCCGCCCACGGGCACGGGGCACCTCTTCGATGAGTACCCGAGCGATCCATCGCGGCCCGTGCCCTACACGGCGGAGATCACCCCGGGCTGGGCGAAGAACTACATGACGGAGGACCAGCGCTTCGCCTCACGCCGGCCCGACGTGCTCGTCTTCCAGACGGAGCCGCTGGAGAAGGATCTGACGCTGGCGGGGCCGCTGGAGGCGGAGCTGTGGGTGTCCACCACGGGTACGGATGCGGACTGGGTGGTGAAGCTGGTCGACGTCAACCCGGGGAAGATGCCGGGCTGGACGCGAGCGGACGACGAGGCGGGGAAGCGCAACCAGGGCTCCCAGCAGACGCTCGTGCGTGGCGAGCCGTTCCGCGGCCGCTTCCGCGAGAGCTACTCCGAGCCCAAGCCCTTCAAGCCGGGAGAGCCGACGAAGGTGCGCTTCGTCATCAATGACGTCTTCCACACCTTCCAGCGGGGGCATCGGGTGATGATCCAGGTGCAGTCGAGCTGGTTCCCCTTCATCGATCGCAACCCGCAGACGTACGTCCCGAACATCTTCGAGGCGAAGGAGGAGGACTTCGTGCGAGCGACGCACCGCGTGTACCGCTCGCCCGCGAACCCCAGCTTCCTCAAGGTGAACGTGCTGCCCTCAGCGGACGAGTGAAGCCCGAGCTCACTTCCGGGGCGGCGGCTCCACGGCCTTGGGAGGCTCGGGGGGCGCCTCGCTCTTGAAGGAGCTCCACGACACCACCACCTCCTGGCCGGTGGCGTCGTAGCCATACAGGAAGTCGAGGATCTGCTTGGTGCCCGGGGGCGCCTCCGAGGGGCTCACCCGCACATGCCCCCGGAAGCCGCCCCGCTCGAGCCCCTCGTCCACGCGGACCACCTCGCTCCACTTCCGGGTGGTGACGTCCACGCCACCATCCCAGCGTTGGGTGACGCGCTCGAGGCGATCCCAGGTGATGTCGCTCGAGACACTTCGCGCCACCACCTCGCTGCGCCAGCCGCCCTCCGGCATCGGACGCCACCGCGAGACCTCGAGCACTACCGGGTGGAGCTCATCGCTCGCGGGCTGCCCGCGGGTCTGCACGAACGCCGTCGCCGAGAGGGGTCCTCCACGAGACAGGCGAGCGGACAGCTTCACGGTGAAGCTCCGGGTCTCCTGTGCCCCCATCCCCTGGACCGCATAGGCGTGCTCGACCTGGGGCTCGCTCGTGGTCGTGGTCGAGCCGTCACCAAACTCCCAGACGTAGGCTTCGACGCGCTCACTGCCCTGGTAGCTCGCCTGGAACGAAAAGGCCCCTTGCCCGCGCTGGGTGACCGCCAACCGCAGCGGCTCGTACTCCTGGCGCTCCCCTCGGCCACAGGAACGCACGTCGATCTCGATGAGCCGCTCGGCCAATACCCCGACTCGCCGCCCTCCGAGATCCTTGCAGACCTGGAAGCGCACGGCGTACCGCCCTGCCCTATCGGGTGCCTTCCACGAGAGCGTCGGTCCGGGATGAAGCTCCGCCTCTCCGCGCTCGGTGAGCCAGACCCACCGGTACACGGCCCCTGGCTCCGCGACACCACCGAATCGCGCGGACAGCCCCAGTGGCTCGCCCTCGCAGACCCAGGAGCGGTCGGTCTCAATCGCATCGACCACCACGCTGGATGTCAGCGGCACCATCTCCTCTCGGAGAGCCGAAGCGAGCACCTCCCTACTCGGGCCCGCGATGGCGGGCGCAGCAGAGGAAGGCGGAGGAGGTGGAACGAGAGGCGGAGGAGGCTCGACCACCGTCGCCACAGGAGGACTCACGCTCTCGACGCTGAGAGGAGCTGGAGCCTGCCTCTCTCCCCGGGGCCACAACGCGAGCCCCACGACCGCCAGAACCACGGCGACCCCGAGCGTCCAGCGAAGCCGCGCGTCTCCCACGGACGATTAGAACCCGAACTCGTTCAGGTGGCGGCGGTAGCCCTGCGAGTTGGGCCGGTACCACTGGTCATCCCAGCCCTTGAAGTCCACGTCATCCAGCAGGCGCTCCGTCTTGCCGTTGAGGACCACCTGGTTGATGAGCTGCACCGTCGTCGAGCCCACGTTCCGGGAGACGAGCTTCGCCGAGGTGTCGAGGTACTGGTACGTGGTGCGGCTGCAGTAGTCCTGCAGCAGGCAGCCTTTGTCGCAGTTGCTCAGGTTGTTGTACGTGGCGTGCTTGTCCTCGGCCACGTACAGCGTGGGCCAACCCCGGTACGCGTTGCGCGAGTCGATGGCGGTGTCGTACTCGAGCTGGTCGTACGCGTACCACGCCGACGAGTCGCAGCTGCTCTTGCGGTGCGCCGACAGATAGGCCCAGTCCAGGTACCACCGGCCACCCGAGTAATGGACCTCGAGCAGCTGGAACTCCGGGTCTCCGTCGTGCCCGGTGGTGACGCCGCTGTCCTCGAAGAAGGTGTCCAGGTAGAAGATCTGCAGCGTGCGCGTGGAGAAGCTGTGGTTCCTCACCGAGAAGTACGGGCGCCGCTCGAAGCCGCTCTCGCCGCTGTCGAACCACAACAGCGGCATGAACCAGTAGGCGAGCTGGTACTCGCAGTCGTCGTTGAGCCCGTCGCGGTCAGCATCCGCGCCGGTTCCCCAGCAGGTGTCTCCGTAGGAGATGGTGCCGAGCCCATCGGCGTGCGCCACGGGCGTCACGGCCAACAACAGGACCAGCGCGACGAGCGCGTTTCGAGCGGTGCGGTCCATGGAGCGCCTCAGCCCTTCAGCAGCCGGTCCACGAGCTGTACGTACTGCTGCATCGCCGCGTCGCGGCTCAGCCCCTTGCGGCCGGCCCAGGCGTCGTACTTGGCGCGGCCCTTCAAATCCAACATCCCGGGCCGCTTGCCCTGCACATCACCCTCCGTGCCCTGCTTGAAGAGCGCGTACAGCTCCAGCAGCGTGTCATTCGATGGACGGGTGGACAGCGTCTTGACCCGCTCCTGCGCGGCCTTGAAGTCCTCGGCCAGTGCCATGGGGAAGCCTCCTGGGCGCGCGAAGATACCCGATTGGCGGACGTGACGGGTCGCGCTCGCGCTCCTCCCCTGCCAGGTCCAGGCCTTCGCCGGATCTCGCGGGACGAGAATCGGAATCCACTCGAATCATGAGAAACCGGTACGCACGAAGGTTCGACGCGACCCGCCAAAACGCTCGAGCGGGCGGAAAAACGCGTGATCTGGCGCGTGCTTACGCCTGCCTGTTCTCGCGGTTCAGGATTTTTCTCTTCATGTCGTTTTGCATCTAGACGCAACTATGGTCTGGGACCGTACGATAACCCCTGTAGCTGGTTCGCTTGCCCATCACGCGGAGGGCTGAACATGTGGATCGAGGCGATCGTCATGCCCCGGGAAGACTCCAAGCCCTACCGCCCTTCGCCCCAGCGCGACCGCCGTGCCGTGTACCAGTCCGGTTGTGACGAGAGCCTGCGCTTCCGCGACTCGGTGCTGAACTACCTGCAGAGCCAGAAGCTAATGGGCGCGGTGAAGTGGGTCAGCGAGCCGGGCTCCCTCCCCATGGTCACGCTGCACTGCCACGAGGGTGTGCTGGAGCAGCTGCGTCAGGTGCCCCAGTTCGAGGCTGGTCGCTCGGCTGCTGTCCAGATGGGCTTCTGAAAAACCCTGTTATCTCCAGAGCTTAGGCCATCATTCGCGTTTCTCTGGTTTTGCCAGAGAGTCGCACATGTCGCCTGAGCGCAACCATTCGGCGCCAAGATACAACCGTGCGAGGGATGCAACCCGGATCCGCCTTGCTAGTTTCCGCATGCGTGAACCGGAGGGTTGTGCAGATGTGGATCGAGGCGATCGTCATGCCCCGGGAGGACTCGAAGGCGACCTGGCGCCCTTCGCCTCAGCGCGACCGCCGTGCGGTGTACCAGTCCGGCTGTGACGAGAGCCTGCGCTTCCGCGACTCGGTGCTGAACTATCTGCAGAGCCAGAAGCTGATGGGCGCGGTGAAGTGGGTCAGCGAGCCGGGCTCCCTTCCCATGGTCACGCTGCGCTGCCAGGAGCGCGTTCTGGAGCGGCTGCGCAAGGCGCCCCAGTTCGAGGCCGGTCGTTCCGCGGCCGTCGATCTGCACGCCTGAGTGGTAGATTGAACCTCTGGGGGCGCCCTCTCGCTCCCTCGAGGTTCTCTCCATGGCTCCCGCGCGAGCGGCATCGAATCCCTTCCTGGAGCTGAGCCTCGAGCAGCTGCGCTTGTTGGTGGACAGCTTCACCGACAGCGTCTGGGTCTGGGACGCGCGCACCGATCATCTGTTGGTCAACCGCCACTGGCTCCAAGCCTTGGGCTACGAAGAAGAGGACCTGGAGCCCAATACCGCTGGCTGGAGGGGCCTGTTGCATCCCGACGATGTCGCCGAGACCGAGCGGCGCTTCGAGGAGCACATGCAGGGCCAAACCCCGCACTTCGTGCAGGAGTACCGGCTGCGGCGCAAGGACGGGCAGTGGGCCTGGATCCTGGATCAAGCCCGGGCGGTGGCGCGCGATGAGCAGGGAAAGGTGCTGCGGGTAGTCGGCACCAACCTGGACATCACCGCCCGGAAGCTCAGCGAGGAGCGCATGAGGGGCCTGCTCCAGGCCATTCCGGACCTCATCTTCCGCACGCGGGCGGACGGCACCTTTCTCGACGTCAAACCCAATGCGGACATGCTGACACCGCACGACAACATCATTGGCAGCAACCTCCGCCAGGCTGGGTTGCCGCAGTCGCTGGTCGACAAGGCGCTCAAGCACCTGGAGCTCGCCATCCGCCAGGGCACGGTGGAGATCTTCGAATACGAGGTGGAGGGCGCTCAGGGTCCACAGCACTTCGAGTCGCGGACCGTCCGCAGCGGGCCTGACGAGGGTGTGACCATCATCCGCGACATCACCGAGCGCAAGCTGGCGGAGCAGCGGCTGCGCCAACACGAGGAGGAGCTGCGGCGCCATCACGCGCGACTGGAGGAGCTGGTGCAGAGCCGCACCGAGAAGCTGCGCCAGACCACGCGCGAGCTGGAGGAGCGACAGGCCCAGCTCATCCAGTCCGAGAAGATGGCCTCGCTAGGACAGATGGCGGCGGGCATCGCTCATGAGATCAGCAGCCCGATGGGCTACATCATGAGCAACCTGAACACGCTCTCACGGTACGTCTCGGCCCTGATGCCGCTGCTGCAGTTGCAGCGCGAGCTGCTGGCCATGAAGGGCCAGCCCGCCGAGGCCTCACGGGAGGAGCTGCTCTCCCGCCTGCGCGAGTCGTGGCAGGAGGAGGACGTGGACTCGATCCTCGTGGATGCCCCCGAGCTCCTCCAGGAGTCGCTGTGGGGGGCGCAGCGCATCAAGGAACTCGCCCAGAACCTGCGGCTGTTCACCCGCGAGGACTCGGGAGAGCCCCAGCCGACGGACCTGAACGCGGAGCTGGAATCCACGCTGAAGATCGTGTGGAACGAGCTCAAGTACAAGTGCGAGGTGAGGCGGGACTTCGGGACGCTGCCGCTCATCCGCTGCCACCCCACCCAGCTGGCCCAGGTCTTCACCAACCTGCTCATCAACGCCGCGCAGGCCATCGAGGAGATGGGGACGATCCACATCCAGACCCGGCACGAGGGGCACGAGGTGGTGGTGCGGATCGCGGACACGGGCAAGGGAATGACGCCGGAGACGCGCGCCAGGCTCTTCACGCCCTTCTTCACCACCAAGCCCCGAGGCCAGGGCACGGGCCTGGGGCTCTCCATCAGCTACAGCATCATCGCCCGCCACAAGGGCCTCATCGAAGTCCAGAGCGAGCCGGGCAAGGGGACGACCTTCATCATCCGCCTGCCCGTGACGGAGGGCTGAGCGGCGTCACTGCCTGCTCAGGCCAGCGAGCTTTCGAGCCGAGCCACGAGCATCTGGAGCATGGGGCGCTCCGCATCCGAGAGGCGCCCTGTCGCGTCACACCTGCCCAGGAGATCCTCGGCCGCTGAGCGGCCCGCCGAGGCCATGGGCGACAGGGGCTCCAGGGCCCGGGTGAGGGCAATGAGGGAGCGCAAGGTCGATGCGTCATCGCGCACCTCCGGGAGGAAGCGGACCTGTGGCTCGGGACGGGCGCACGCCTCCCGGGTGAGCCGCTCCAGCCAACGCGCCGTGGCCTCGATCTTGGGATAGTCGAGCTTGTCCGGCGTGTCCTCCGGCGTGTGGTAGTGGCGCCAGCGCCCGTTGGTCAGGAAGAGGAACGGCACGCGACGGCGCCAGAAGCCCCAGTAGTCCGAGAGCGGCGGGATGGTCTCGGCATCCATCCGTCGGATGACGGCCCCCGGTTCGGCGCGGACCAATCGATCCACCAGCGCGCCCGTGCCCTCGCTCCGCTCCGCCCCGAGCGCGAACACCGACTGGCGGACCTCGGCGGGAGCCGCATCGGGCCCCACGGCGTGACCGACCAGATCCATGCAGACCATCAGATCGATGGTGTCCAGGGGCACGGTGGGGTGGCGGACGAAGTGCTCCGAGCCCATCGCCTCGGTGAGGAAGTACGGGGGCTCCTCTCCATCGAACGCGGCGAAGAGGATGCCTCGCCCCTTGGGTGGATTGCGCCGCAGGGCCCGGGCGACATCCAGGAGGATCGCCACCGCCGCCGCGTTGTCATCCGCGCCGTGGTAGGTGTGATGGCCCTCCTGCCCCAGGTGGTCATAGTGGGCCGCTAGGAGCACCCAGCGGTCCTGCTCTCCTCGAAGCGAGGCGAGCACGTTCGCCCCCTCGCACCCGGGAACAGGCTGCTCCACGGGCTCGAGGCCGGCCTCTCGGAACGCCTCCACCACGAGGGAGCGGGCCGCGAGGCTCCCGCGGGTTCCAGGGGCTCGTCCCGCACACCGATCCGAGCAGAGGCTCTCGATGAAGCTTCGGAGGGTCTTCATGGAGAGCACTCTATCTCACACTTCTTCGTGGCTGATCAGCGCCCTGCCCGCTTGGGCCTCCCAGCGCTCGCGCCTCTCCTCCTGCGTGAGGCGGAAGCTCTCCTCGTGGAACGCGACTCCTCTGGGAGCGCCTCCACCTCCTGCCGAGCCCCCAGGGACTGGGGGAGCGCGGGCACCACATTGAAAGAAGAACGCCCCCAGGTCATGGAGACCTGGAGACTGACTCGAAATGCCAGGGGGGATTTTGAATCCGGCACGGGGGGGTGAACCTCTCCTCAGCTCGCGGCGCCTTCGACGTAGTGGCGCTTGTGGTCTCGAATCTCCGCCAGTCGGAACTCTCCCGGCGCGGGGGCCAGCACTTCCGGCCCATCGCCCGGCAGCTTCATGAGGCGCTCGTACTCCTCCACGGAGACGCGCTCGCGCCGCGCCATCACCGCCTCCACGTCCGTGCGCGCCATGCGCTGGGCCGCCTGCGCTCCCACCACGCCGGAGAAGAACTCCGAGGCGCAGCCACTGCCGTAGGACAGCAGGCCCAGCCGCTGCCCGGCCAGCGTCCCGCTCTCGGCGTGCAGCAGGCCCGCCAGCGCCAGGTACAGCGAGGCGGTGTACACGTTGCCCACGCGCGCGTTGAGGCTCAGCGAGGAGGCCACCTGTGCCTCGTAGCTGGCGCTCGACTTGGCCAGCTCCTCTCGCGCCTCGGCCGTCGTGTTGGCCGCGTTGGGCGCGTCCTCCAAGTCGCACAGCCGCAGCTGGGTGTGCGCCTTGCGCGCCATCTTGCAGAAGGGCACGTGGTAGAGGATTCGCGCCAGCTGCTCGCCCGGAGTCGTGGAGCCCCAGCGCACCACCTCGTGCGCCAGCGCCCGCTCACGCCAGCCTCGGTATGCTCCCGAGAGCGCCTCCAGGTAGCACTGGATGGAGTAGTGCCCGTCTACCACCGCCTCGCGCCGGCCCAGCGGACGCCAGAAGTCGTACACGTCCATGCTGCACGAGCCGTTCAGCCCCACGTCTAGCGCCAGCAGGTCCGGCTGCTCGCTCACCAGCAGCGCCACCGCGCCCGCGCCCTGCGTGGGCTCGCCCGCCGTATTCAACCCATAGCGGGCAATGTCCGAGCACACCACCACCGCGCTGCGCCCGGCCGCCGCACCCGAGGCAATCCACTCCGCCGCCGCCATGAGCCCCGCCGTGCCGCCGTAGCAGGCGTGCTGGGTGTCATACACGCGCATGGTGCGCGGCAGCTTCAGCAGGCCCTGGACGTGCGAGGCCACCGGCTTGGAGTGGTCCACACCCGTCTCGGTGCCCACCACCAGCATGCCGATGCGCGAGGCGTCCACCTGGTGCGTGCGCAGCAGCCGGGAGACCGCCGAGGCCGCCAGTGCCACCGTGTCCTCGCCCGGGTCGTACACCGCCATCTCTCGCGCTCCGAGGCCCGAGGTGTACTTGGCCGGGTCCACTCCGCGCGCGCGCGCGAGCTCCGCAAGGTCCACGTAGCGACGGGGGACGGCGATGGCCAACGCTTCGATTCCAACCTGTTGTCTCTTCATGACTATGCCTCGGGGGGAATGAGGACGAGGCGGCCCGCCACCTCGCGGTTCTCCAGGCGGAAGTGCGACCGGCCCGCTTCGGCCAGCGCCATCGCCTCGGACACGAACGGGCGAATCTTCCCCGAGGCCGTCAACCGCAGCGCCTCGTCCAGCTCGCCGAGCGTCGTCGCGTAGGCACCGAGGATCTCCAGCTCCTTGACGATGACCAGGCCCGGGTTGAGGTTCACCACGCCCGACTCCAGGTTGCCCACCACCACCACGCGTCCACCCGGCGCCATCGACTTGAGCGACTGCTCGAAGGTCGCGCTGCCGACGATCTCCACGGCCACGTTGACGCCCTCGCCCGCTGTGCGGCGACGCACCTCGGCGGCGAAGTCCAGCCCTCGCGAGACGATGACCTCCGCGGCCCCCGCCTCATGCAGGGCCTGCACCTTGGCCTCGCTGGAGGTCACGGCGATGACGCGCGCCCCATCCTCCTTGGCCAGCTGGACCGCCGACAGCCCCACGCCTCCGCTGGCGCCGGTGATGAGCACCGTCTCTCCGGGCTTCACCTGACCGCGCGTCCGCACGGTGTGGACCGCCGTGCCCGTGGTGCAGCAGGCCGTGGCCGCCACCTCCCAGGCCATGTTGTCCGGGACGCGCCCCAGTCCCGCCACCGGCGCCACCATGAACTGCGCGTAGCCACCGGGCAGCTCTTCGCCGAAGAAGCGGTTGTCCTTGCGGCACAGGCTGTTGCGCCCGCTGCGACACAGCGCGCACTCCCCGCACGAGAGCCGCTGCAGCGTGGCCACCCGGTCTCCGATCTTCCACCCCGGAGTGTCCGGGCCCACCTCCACCACCTCGCCAGCCGCCTCGTGGCCGAGGATGGCGGGCACATGCGTGCGAGGCAGGTTGCCCCGGCGGTTGATCACGTCGTGGTAGCAGACTCCGCAGGCCCGCACGTGAACGAGCACCTCGCCACGGCCGGGGCGAGGCATGGGGACGCTCTCCATCCGCAGGTTGCTCGCGGCGCCAAACTCCCGAAGAACGACAGCCTTCATTCCAGGTGACTCCTGATGGGCTACGACGTCAGGCCCCCACGAGTTGATCGCGGAGGCAGTGAGAATCGATGGCTCGGATCGCCGCCAGCGTGCGCTCATCCGGCAGCGGGGTGATGGGCAACTGCTCCTCCACCGAGAAGGAGAAGCCGGTGCGCTCGGAGACCTGCTCCACCGTGGTCCAGGGGTGCAGGGACTTCAGCCAGGCGCCCTCCACTCCGAGCTCGAAGACGCCCAGATCCGAGATGAGGCGTACCGTCCGGCGTGGATCCTGAGTGGTCGCCACCTGCACCTGGGGCACCAGGTTGCGGCGCGACTGACGGGGCACCACCAGCACCGGCCGGCGGACCCACTGCCGCAACGTGGCCGCTCCCGCCACTCCAGGGAACTTGGTGCGGGGCTGCTCCAGGCTGCCCGAGGCCGTCATGTTCGTCCGCCCTCGGCCATCCACCTCCGCCGCTCCGAAGAAGACGGTGTCCACCCGCCCGCGCCGCGCGTGGTCGAATAGATCCGGGATGGTGATCTCCGCCGTGCGCCCGTTCAGGTAGCCGAGATCCTCCGAAGAGGGCAGCAGCGTGGGCAGTTCCGGATCCAGCGAGCCCACGCACGCGAGGTACGTGAGCCCGGGCGCGTGCGTGGCCCGCGCCACGGCGATGGCGAGGATGGCCAGCGGCGAGGCCACTCCCGTGGCCACCACGGCGCCGTCGTCGATCTCCCGCGCCAGCAGCGCGACCACCGTCTCCGCCGGCGTGGCCTGGACCGAGGCGCTCATGCCGCCCTCCGGGCTTCCAGCAGGCCGTGCAGGAACTCCGCCTCGCGGCCGGCCTCCGCCAGCGACAGGTAGCGCGCCAGCATCGCGTCATCGTGCGGGTACAGCCCCACGCAGCCGGTGGGCAGCGCCCCACCCGGCGCCAACGAGACGCTCTCCACCTGGAAGCCCGGCACCGTGACGCGCGGGAGTTGCGCCACGCGCTCCTCGGCGGTGGCGATGACTCGACGGGCCGCGCCCACCACGAGCAGGTCCGTCGTCGGGTCCTCGATATAGAGGTTGCCGCGCTCGTCCGCGGCGCGCGCGTGTACCAGCGCTACGTCCGGGTAGAAGGCGGGCTCGACGGGGACGCTCCTGCCGGTGAACGGGTCCACCACGCTGAGCGGAGGCTCGGCCTGGGCCAGCTCGGACACGTCCGTGTCCGGCGCGGGCAGGAACGGGAGCCCCATGGCTGCGGCGCGCAACCGCTGGACGATGCGGTAGCCGTCATGCTCGCGCCAGGACAGGCGCCCCTGCTCGATGGCCCGCTTGAGGCAGGGCATGGGCCGCACCCGGCCCTCCAGGTTCAGCGCGCCAAAGGGCAGCTCCACCCGCGACAGACATCCGCCCGCCACCAGGAACTCGGCGGGCAGCGGGTTCGGCAGGGAGATGAGCCGCAAGTCCTTCCGGCCCTGGGCGATGAGCTCCAGCACCAGCGCCATGGGCGCCCGGCCCAGCATGAAGCCACCGGTGGCCAGCCACGCGCCGTCCGGGATGGAGGCCACGGCCTCCCCCAGCGGGCGCCAGCGCCTCGGCATCATGACTTCTCACCCACCGCCGACGGAGGCACCAGCGAGAGCACCGGCGCCTCGGAGGACGTGCTCACGGCTCCCGGAGACGCCAGCCCCGAGAAGAACAGGTCCACCATGCCGTCGGCGATCTGCGTATCAGTCAGTCGCCCATCCGGCTTGAACCACTTGTAGACCCACAGCACCATGCCCAGGAACGAGAAGGCCACGATGGTCGGATCGATGGGCCGCAGCTGCCCCAGGCGCACGGCCTCGGCGAAGGTGGCCTCGATGAAGCGCACGTAGGCCTTCTTGCGCCGGTCGATGTACTCGCGCGCCTCACCCGTGAGCGTGGCGTGCTCGTGGAGGATGATGACGACCTCCTTGCTCGTGCCGTGCGTCACCAGGGCGATGTTGTGCCGCATGCAGGCGCGCAGCCGCTCGACGGGGTCCGCGATGTCCCGCACCCGGGCGAGGACCTGCTGCTCGAACAGGTCCATCCCGTAGTTCATGATGGCGAAGAGCAGCTGCTCCTTGTTCTGGATGTGGTGGTAGAGCCCCGCCTTCGTCAGCCGACACGCCGCGGCGATCTCCTGCATGGAGGTGCCCTCGTAGCCGCGCTCGCAAATCAGCCGGGCCGCCGTCTCCAGGATGGCCTGGTACCGCTCGTCATCCGGCTTCCGCCCCACAGTCATGAACCGCTCCTTGTGATGCAGGCCTGGCCACTGGGCCATTGACCTACCGACCGGTCGGTAACACGAGTTGACGCAAAGGGTCAACGGTTCCCATTCGCCACGACGAACGGATGCCACGTGTAGTTTTCCCGGATTATCAAAATTCAATTCTTGATTAACGAGACAAAGCCCCTCTAGGCTCCTCCCTGCATTCGCATTGGGAGGGACACGACATGAAGGGATGGATTGTTGCCGCGGCCGGGATGCTGTTCCTGCTGGGAGCAAGGGCCGAGGCCCAGTGCGCCACCACGTGCGCCACCGTCGCGCCGAAGCACCCCGTCATCCTGGTGCATGGCCGAAATGACACGGCGGCGCGCTGGGACACGCTCGTGTCGAACTGGACGGCGCGGGGCTACACCGAGGGCGTCAACCTCTTCCGCTTCGACATGACGCGCGACTGCGGCGCCAATACCTTCTGTTCCACGCTGCCGGGGTACTCGGCCTCGTTCGTCAACGAGAGCTACGCGCGGTGTCTGGCGAACTTCATCGATACGAAGGTGCCCTGTCCTGGAGGCGTCTGTCCGGCAGTGGATCTGGTGACGCACTCGCAGGGCGGCGTGGTGGCGCGCTACTACGCGCGATTCCTGGCCAACCGGTCCGTGGATGACCTGGTGGTGATGAGCGCTCCGAACAACGGCATCACCAACTGCACCCTGGTGAGCAACTGCCCCGGGGTGAACCCCGAGGACTGCCCCAACAGCGCACTGATGAAGAAGCTCAACGGGGTGCTGCCCTATGGAGACGGATCCAACGACGAGACACCTGGGGCCACCGCGACGGGACCGGTGCATTACGCGGCCGTGGTGAGCGACGGAGATACCGTGGTGCCGCCCTGGTGTGGCAGCTACTTCCTGAGCAACCCGGATGCCGTCAGCGGCGCCAACCTCGACTGCCGCCGCCCCAACTACACCGTGGATCCGAACGCGACCTCCTGCATGCTCTCCAAGGTGCAACACCTCGTCGTTCCCACCCACGCGAGCGCGATTGCCTTCGCCTACTGCGAGGTGAACAAGGACTGAAGCACTGGTTCAGGGACAAGAGAGCGGGTCCGTGACTCGGCGAGGGCTGCTGGCGGGCTTGCCCGTGTGAGCGTCGTAGCCAGACGCCCCTGGGTGGCCTTCATCGTCGCTTCGGGCGCCGAGTCCCCCTGCCAGCCCCCGGCCGTCCACCCCGCCCCGAGGCACTGCCATGCCCCTTGCCACCGCCGCCCGCGCCGCGCCGCCCGCCGCCGCCGGGGCTTCCTCCTGGCCTGCCTCCGGACGCTCCTGCCCCATGACGTCCCGGCCGACGCGGCGCTGGACTCACCGGGCGTGAGTCGTGCTGCGCGTACCGCACCGCCGGGCGCCCGCTCTCGCTTCGACGGCGGTCATCCCGCGCCGCCTCGAGTTCTTCGGGCATCCATGGCATGTCGAGCAGTTCCTGCAGCTCGAGCAGCGTGTCAGCGCGCAGGGCTCCACGCCGGCCGCGGCCCACCATGAAGCGCACGGGCCGATCGAACACCGGAAGCTCCTCCTCCACGAGCGTGCGCGCGAGCTTCTCGGGAAGATGGAGCCGCACCACACCTACCGCCTTCTCACCCGGCTCCTGTTCCACCTCGTAGCCCAGCTCCACCTCCTGCTCGCGAATGCTCACCACTCCCGGCAACGCCAGGAGCGCCTCGCGCGTCTCGGGAGGCACCAGCGTCTCCAGGTCGAGATCCAGCGGGCGAGCATGGAACTCGTCCATGCTGCTCACCCCCTCGAGCCGCGCCTCATAGCGGGCCGTCAGCTCCGGAACTCCGAGCTTCGCCGTGCGCCCTCCTGAGCGCCGCCACAGCTCGCGCACCTCGTCGATGGCCGGCTGATTGCGGCGCACCGCCGCGTGCTGTGCGTCCCCACGCGCCAGGGCCTCGGCGAGCATGCGGCGCGCGCGGTCGGCCAGCTCCGACTCCCACGCTCGAAGCACCTCGAGCTCGCGCTCCAGCTCGAAGCCTGAGTGCTCCACGCTCCAGTCGAGCACGAGCGACGCGTGCCACGTGTCGTAGGAGAGCTCCGGCTCGCGGCGCCGCGCGTACTTCCGCAGCATGTCGAGCGGGATCTGTGTGCCCTCGATGGCGGCGTTCGTGTTGCCGTAGCGATCGGCGAAATAGCGAAGCGAGCCCGCCACCGCGCCAAAGCTCCCGCACACGCTCGTCTTCGAGACGCGCGCCTGGTCGCCCCAGGAGGTCTGCTCGTCGATGACGAGATCGAACGGCATGAAGCGCGCAAGCAGGTCCGCGAAGCGGCGATGCACCCGGTCCCCCGCGAATGGCATGCGCGACGGCAGGCTGACGCCCACGCTCCGGTAGACGCTCGCCATCGCCAGGGCCGCGTCCTCGACGGCCTTCACCAGCACGCCACGCTGCTCGGCCCAGCGCGCCATCTTCTCCGGCTGGAACAGGTGACGAGGGAGCCCGTACACCTCGCCGATGTAGCCCGCCTCCCGGTAGGCGTCGGCGTAGAGGTTGTAGGCCGTGAGGTGATCGCTGCCGGGGACCAGCACGCCCTCCAGGTCGCGCTCCTCGCGCGTCATGCGGTGGAGCGACTCGATGGCGCTGCACACGGAGAGGAAGGGCAGCAGCGCGTCCTCGCCGTTGACGATCAACTCCGCCCACGCACGCTCCACGGGGAGCGCCTCGACCGCGCGCCCGTACTGCGAGAGCTTGCCTTGCGCGTCGACGATGTTGCGGTCCTGCAGTCGCTGGAGCACGCGGCGGTAGGCAATGCGGTCGAGCGGCACCGGAAGGTCCAACGCATCGGCCCGCACGCCAAGAGCGGCAGCGGTCAGCGCCACGCGCTCCGAGTCGCCCGCGAGCTGGAACTCGGGCTCCGTCGGGCGGAGCGAGAAGAAGTCGATGACGCGGTCGCTCAGGATGAAGACGCGCCCACCCTCCACGCGGCCATGCACGCGCCCCGCCATCTGGAGGAGCTCATTGCTTCCCAGGTGGACACGCGTGAGCACATTGCGTCCGCGCTCGACGAGGTTGGCGAAGCGCGTGTCATCGATGACGACCGTGTCGAGCCCCTGCACGTTGAGCGCGCTCTGCCCCGCAGCGGTCATGGCGAGGAGGAAGGGCTTGGGCTCCGTTCCTTCGAGGAACGGCCGGATGGCGCGAATCGGCTCCCCGCCGTGGTAGTAGGCCGCGTTGATACCCGACCAGTGGTTGCGCACGTGCGAGGCCACCTGCTCGACCGCCGCCCGCGTGGGCAGGAAGATCCCCACCCCGCGCTGGTCCTCCTCCACGGCGCGCAGGAACGCCTCATCGAGGAACGCGAGCGGCGCCCTGCGCTCGACCACGACGGTGGCCACCTTCTTCGGGTCGAACGCCTGGACCTCGAGCACATCGGCGCTGTTCAGGTAGCGCGCGTAGAGCGTCGGGTCGACCGTGGCCGAGAGCCAGATGAAGCGGCAGCCCACGCGCTTGCCGAGCGCCAGGCACAGCTCCAGCTCCGCCGAAGTCTGGTGGATCTCATCGATGATGAGCGTGTCGTGCGGGAGGATGTCGCCGTTCTGGAACCAGCGCCGCGCGATGCCGGTCGTCACGATGATGACGTTCCAGGTAGGGGTCTCCGGCGTCGCTTCACGCTCGCGGTTCACCACACCGACTCGGAGCGGGGTGCCGACAATCTCCTCCGCGATGAGTCGGATGGCGAGCGTCTTCCCGGTCCCAGTGCCAGCCACGATGCCAAAGCCCTTCCCCGCACGCGCCAGCTCGCGCAGCCGGGGCCCGTGGTGCTTCTCGAGGTAGGTTTCGAGACGAAGCCCGATGGCGAGCTCGATGGTCTCGCATGCGGCACGCGTAGGGGCGATGACGATGACACGCCCTGTCGCCGGCTCGGCGGAGACGAAGGCGTCGTGGTCGGGAGGGAGAAAACGATCGGTCGGAGTGCGCACGTCAGGTCATCCACGCATGAGAGCGGCCTGCACGGAAGCGCAAGCGCGACCTCCCTCCGACGAGGAGCCCCCAGACGTCACCTCCTCGACCCTCCCGTCCGTCGCCGAGCAGCTTCACCCACCACTCCCATGCTCGCCTGCCTGCTCCGGAGGGAGAAGCCTTATGCCGCGCTTGCCCCGCGTGCCCATCTTCCTGGGGAGTCCTGTCCTACCGGAGAGCCCAAGCATGCGCTTGTCCCTGGCTTCCCCTACCCCGCGCCTCCCGCCGCCTTCGGCACCGCGAGGACCGCCCCCATCTCCGGACCTGCGCAGGCTCAACTCCCAGCGACTGAGCGAAGACGCCCGGGTGCTGAAGCTCCTCGGCGCGGTATGCACACTGGGAGCCACGGTGGGAGGACTGGGTGCAACGGCCGCCGCGCGCATGCGCACACGCGCCTTCTTCCAGGCCGCTGCCAGCGTACACGTGTTCGTCCTCGGCACGGCGCTGTTGGGTGGAAGGGCCGTCAAGGCACAGGAGCTGCCGAGGCTCGGACTGAGGACGACGCTGCGCCGCAGCAGCCTGCTCCAGCGCCTGCTCTGGGTGGGCCTGGGGCTCGACGTGGCCACGGCCGCACTCGGGGCCATGCTGCTCCTCCAGCGGCGAGGCCACACCGCATGGCGTGAAGGCGCAGGCGCCTCGCTCCTGCTACACGGCGGAGCGCTGCTCATCTTCGACGCGGGCCTGTTCTGGAGGAATGCCCAGCACCACCGCAGGGTCGCGGAGCTGGGCCGCACCTCTTCGGGCCAGGTGGTGGTGACGAAGAATGTCCCCCCCGAGCCTTCCTACTCCACGTCCTTCATAGCGGCCTGGGCGGAAGGAAGATGATGAACTCCGTGCTGCGCTGTACCAGCACGGAGTGCGGCACGCTCTCGGAGGTCGTCAGTCCCAGGCTCTCGAAGACCTGGAACCGGGCCTTGCGGACATTGGCGCGCTGAAGCTGGAGGCGTGCATGCCAGATGGAGTACGTGCCGAGCCTGCCGTCCCTGCGGAAGTAGAAGCCCTGCAGCGGATGGGTCAGGACGACGGCGCACTCCTCCTCGTCCCGGAAGCCATCCAGGCACCCCATGGGCGTCTCCGTGCCTGAGAGTTCCAGCTCCGCCCCACCCCACTCCCCTTCGGTCGCGAGGCGGTACTGCTCACAGCGCTCGCCAGTCCAGGCTGCCTCGAAGCGCATGCGCGCCGGGTGCCACGGGAGCTTCCAGACGAAGCGAGGGATCCACACCCACGGCGAGTCCAGCGAGGTCCCAAAGAACCACACCGCCCGCTCTCCACGATGGCGGACGTAGGCGCGGTAGTTGGTCTGCCCCATGTCAAAGCGGAAGAAGGGAGCCCACCCGAACCGGAAGTTCTTGTCTCGAAAGGGCACCGCGGACACGAAGGCGACGCGACGCCCATCGGCCAGCGTGAACGTCTCGGGCTCGAAGTCCGGCGGCAGGTGGCGCGCGAGCGCCTCGGGCTCCACGGCATAGGTGACGATGGCGAAGTCGAGCAGGTCCGTCGTCACATCGAGCGGGCCACTCCTGGGGCGCGGCAGAAAAGGGGATGTCGACATCCGTGCTTCTCCTCAGCGCCTGCCCGGACGCTCCAAGGTCATCCAGCCTCCCTGGCACATGGCGGACATAAGCGAGCCATGGCAGGGGAGGCACTCTTCCCTGCCGAAACAGTGGTCTCCTGGCGCGAACGCCTTATATGGCAGGAATGGTTCCCTTCTCCGTTCTCGACCTCTCGCCCATCGTCGACGGCAGCGACGCTTCCCAGGCTCTCCGTAACACGCTGGACCTCGCCCGGCATGCGGAGCGGTGGGGCTATCGCCGCTACTGGCTGGCCGAGCACCACAACATGCCCGGCGTGGCCAGCGCGGCGACCTCGGTCGTCATCGGGTATGTGGCTGGCGGCACCTCGACGATCCGCGTGGGCGCGGGCGGGATCATGTTGCCCAACCATGCGCCGCTGGTGATCGCCGAGCAATTCGGCACCCTGGAGGCGCTCTATCGCGGGCGCATCGATCTGGGCCTGGGGCGCGCTCCGGGCACGGATCAGCTCACCGCCGGGGCGCTGAGGCGCACCCTGGCCGGCGACGCCGACTCCTTCCCACAGGATGTCCTCGAGCTGATGGGCTACTTTCGCCCCGCCGAGCCCGGCCAGCGGGTCCAGGCCGTACCCGGAGCCGGATTGAACGTGCCCGTCTGGATCCTGGGCTCCAGCCTCTTCGGCGCGCAGCTCGCGGCGGCGCTGGGCCTGCCCTACGCCTTTGCCTCCCACTTCGCGCCAGCTCAGATGATGCAGGCAATCGAACTCTACCGCAGCCGGTTCCGGCCCTCGGAGCAGCTGGCGCACCCTCATCTCATGTTGGGCATCAATGTCTTCGCCGCCGATACGGATGAGGAAGCCCGTCGGCTGATGAGCTCTCTGCAGCAGGCGTTCGTCAACCTTCGCCGTGGCCGGCCGGGTCCCCTCCAGCCGCCAGTCGATGGTTACGAGAGCCAGCTGACCGCACTGGACCGAGCAGGTCTCGACCAGGCGCTGTCCTGTTCGGTCATCGGCTCACCCGAGACCGTCCGGTGTGGGCTGCAGGACTTCCTCGCCCGCACCGGCGCCGACGAACTCATGGTCACGTCACAGATCTTCGACCATGCCGCGCGCCTGCGCTCCTATGAGATCACGGCGCAGGCGCGTGAAGCCCTCGCCCAAGTCGAGCAGAGCGCTTCGGCGAAGTAGCCCACTCACCACGTGGCACCCAGCTCCAGCATGGGCAGGTGCTTGTGGTAGTTCCCGTTCGTGTAGTCATAACGGTGGCACGAATACTCCGGCGCCGTGCATGCATTGGCGGGATCGGCGAGCCGCGTGTCCACGTTGGACTCATTCACCAGGAGGTCGTACCGCACGGTGAGCTGGAGATGCTCCGTCAACCGGGCGCTCACGGCGGGACCAAGCACGAAGCGCACATCCTTGCGCCGACGGCGTCCCCACTCCTCCACGCTCCCATCCGCCGCCTGGTTTCGTAGGGAGCTCTCGCTCAGGTAGTTGCGCCACTCCACGCCTGCGGAGAGGCTTGCTTCCCACCGCTCTCCCAGCTCCCAGCGCGCTGACGCCCCTGCCGCGTGTCCCGTCCAGGCGAAGGGGATGACGTACTCTTGCGACGTGCCCGACGTGTCCCCGGACGAGGCCTGCTGCACCAACGTGCCGATGCGGTCTTCACGGTAGCGGTACCACGCTGTCATCCCCAGGGAACGCAGTCGGACCGACTGGGACAGCGTCGCATCCAGACGCCCGCCGGTGAGGTAGCTGAACTCGCTGACAAGTCCGACCTTGCGCGCGATGGACACATCGAGCCGCGTACTCGTCACGTCGCTCTCGTCCAGCACGAACCACGCTGAGGCCCCCGCCGAGGCCTGCAGCCCGCGAAAGGCCGACGTGCCCGTGAAGAACAGGTCTCCCCCGGACGAAACGCCCAGCCGGAAGCGACGAGTGACGTCCAGTTCCACGGCCGCGTCCGCGCGGTGCAGTTGCAGCGAGTAATCTCGTACCGAGGCCAGTGCATACGCTCGCTGCGATCCACCGTACGAGAGCTCAGCGAAAACCGAGTCCGAGAGCCGGAAGCGAGCAACGAGCCCGAGCCCAACCTCCGCGAAGGCACTTCCCGTCTCCGTCCCCGTCAAAACGTCGCGCTGAGCCACGCCGATCTGCAGCACGTTGCTGTCGAACCCACCTCCCGTGGCGACAGACGCCGCCGGTCCCCGACCATTCGCACGCAATCCGAAGGAGAGTCGGTCCAGGTAGTCGCGAGCGATCTCCTGGTCTCGCGGCTCCAGTGGCAGCGCGAGCGCGGACGTGACGTCCTCTCGCGCCGCGGCTCGATCATCCATCCGGTAGGCCGAGGCCCCAGCCATGAGCCATGCACGCCCCGAGGACGGCTCCAGCTTCGCGGCCCGGAGGAACTGCGCACGCGCCTCCTCGAAGCGGCCCGCGTCGAAGGACACGAGGCCCTGGCGGTATGCCTCGTCTCCCTCGCTCTCGCTGCGTCCCTGCGCGCCCGCGATCCCGGAGAGCAGATCCTCCACCAACGCCAGCTCTCGTTCGGATGCACCCGCCTTCGCTCGCGCTGCCCACTGCGCTGCACGCTCGGGTGCGCCCGCATCCAGCGCGGCGAACCCGGCGTTCACCCAAGCCACCTGTGCGAGGGCTTCATCCGCCGTGGCCTCGAGGAAGGCTTGTTCTGCCTCATCGAAGCGCGCCAACGCATAGAGGCATGCCCCTCGGTTGAAGCTCCACTGGGCGCGCTCGGGTGCATCCTCGGCCCGCCCGGCGGCGTCGAACGCCTCCAGCGCATCAGCCGGTCGCCCGGCACGAAAGCGCGCCAGGCCCACCAAATAGAGCGCGGCGCCAAGACGCGGAGGCTGTGCGGCTTGCAGCGCGAGTTGCTCCGCGCCCTCGTAGTTCCCTTGGGCGAACGCCTGCTGAGCCTCTGCGAGCGGATCCCCCACGGCCAGCATCGCCGCGAGCGCAAGCGCTGGGACCACCATCATCGCGGCGGTGGCGGCGGCGGCTGAGAAGAAGGAGGAGGCTGAGTGCCATCGGTCCGGGGAGAGGGAGGCGGACCACGCCCACCCTCACCCGGACGTGGAGGGCCTGAGCGGCCTGGTCCCTGAGGTGGCTTCTGGGAATCCGGACCCTGCGGAGGCCGGACGGCGCCGTCCCGAGGAGGCGGCGCCGGGCGCTCCGTGCGCATCCGGCCCAGGATCGTATCGACCTTCTCGCCCGGAGCAATGACATCCACGGTATGCGAGCTGCGCACGTGGGCACGCGGCTGCGTGTTCGTCGCCTCGGGTGGAGCGGGGGGTGGAGCCTCCGGCGCGCGTACCGCCCCGGTCTCGGCCTTCGGCGGTGCCGCCGGCGCCTGCGCCCGAGCGCTCCCGGCCACGAGCAGCACGAGCACCGCGAGGACCGCTGAGAGTTGTGCCTTGCAGCGATTCATCCGTCCGTCACCTCGAGCACCACATCGTGCTCTATCCGCTGATCGCCCGCGCGCGCCATGGCCGTGACGAGGTAACGGCCCGCCTTGCGCCCACGAACCGCGATGGGGATGACGTTACTGCCCTCGCTCAGCGGCTGGGTCCATGTGAAGGAGCGCTGCGGCAGCTCCTCACCGTCCGCCCAGAACGCCAGGCCCTCGGGCAGGCTCACCTGGAAGTCCGCCTGCTCCACCGCCACGTCGGCGGTGAAGTCCAACTTGATGATCGCCACCTTGCTGGCCGGCACGACAGTGCCCGGAGCCTCGAGCGGGCGCGAAGCCTGAACAGCCTTCGATGGCGGAACGGGAGGCTGTTGCGTGGCGCTCATCACGAGGAACGCGGCCACCCCGGCCGCCACGCCCAGCGACGGCCAGAGCACGGGAGCGCTCCGGCGCAGGAACCACCGCACCCGATCCCACCCTGGAGCAGGCTCCGGCGGGCCGGCCGCGACCAGCCGCCGGTGGAGCGCGGCCTGGAAGCCGAGCTCGGGCGGGTCATCCCGCAGCGCTCCCAGCTGCTCTCGCAGCGCGCGCTCTTCGGTGTCGCCAGGGTCACTCATTTCTCGCTCCCGCGAACATGGGACGAAACAGCGCTATCGGATGTTCCCTCCGCGCCTCCCCGGCTCGGAGAGTCGGGCATGCGCTCGCCCGCCAGGAGAGTCCGCAGCAACGTCCGCCCCCGGGAAAGGCGCGATTTCACGGTGCCCACGGGCACCCCTTCGATGGCTGCCACCTCGTCATACGTGTGCCCTTCGACGTCGAAGAGCACCACCGCCGTGCGGAACTCCGTCGGCAGCTCGCGCAGGGCATACCACATGCGTTGACGCACCTCGGCGCGGGCAAGCCCCTCGTCGGCGGGCTCCGCGCTGGAGGGGACCCGGGAGTGGTCCACGGGGAGCGGCTCCTCCAAGGAGCGCTCGCGGCCCACGCGACTGCGGGCCGCGTCGATGAACACGTTGCGGACCAGGGCGTAGAGCCACGTCTTGAAGGCGGACTGAAAGCGGAACGAGCGCAGGCTCTTGTAGACCTTCACCAGCGCCTCCTGGGCAAGGTCATCCGCGTCCGCATCCGATCGCGCGAACGCGCGCGCGAAGCGCCGCACCTGAGAGAGGTGGGAAGACACCAGGATCTCGAAGGCCCGGACGCTGCCGTCCTGGGCCTCGGTGATCAATGCGCGCAGCTCGTCGTTCTCCACCAAGGCGCCCAGTTTAGCTGCCGGAACCCGCCCTTTCGCAAGAACGCGGCGACGGAGTCGGGAACACGAAATTCACCCTTCTCGTCCCACGGGGCGAAGTCGGAAGCGGGCCGGAACCGAAACACAAGGGAGCACCACGATGCACAAGAACAAGGGCAGTCAATGGCTCGGAGCGTTCGCACTCGTCGCCGGGGCGCTGACGAGCGGTTGCAGCTCGGGGACCACGGAGGAGAACGCCACGGAGATGGTGTCTCAAACGGTGGAAACCGCCTCGGACTCGAGTGATGCGGTGGAGGTCTCGAGCCTGATGCGCGGGATGAACGCGCTGCGTTCGGAGGCGGTAGAGGGCTTCCACTGTGACGCCAGCCCGGACATCACGTACATCGAGGTCTGTGGCCAGAACCTCCCGGCCACCGTCCACCTCGAATGGACGGACTGCGCGGCGCCCGAGCGGCGAGGAGGTGGCGGGCACGGCGGAGGCGCGCCTGTCGGCGGCACCATCGGCGGCGCGGTCTCGCTGGGGGGCGGGGGTGGGCGCGGGGGCGGCGGCCAGCCTCCTCCGGAAGGCACCAGCGGTGATGCGCCCCCGGCCGGTGGCAAGGGTGGCGCCTGCGGGCCGAGCTTCGGCCCCTCCAGCGGGAAGGTGGACATCACCTATACGTACGGGGCCGCCGAGGACTGCTCTGGCTCCGTGAAGCAGGACCAGTCGGTGACCTTCCAGATCTCTCGCACGGGAGAGGAGGGTGACGTCTCGACGGTGCAGGGCACCACGACCTCGAGCGCGCAGCTCGTCGCGGGCGCTCCGCCGCAGCAGAAGTCGACCCAGGCGGACGTGACCCGGACGCGCACCGACGCGTCGGGCACGGTGGTGAGCTCGGTGCATCTGACCGGCTCCATGAACGTCGAGTTCTCCAGCGACACACCGCCCGTGCGGACCGTCAACGGCTCGTACACCGAGACGTTCCTCGACGGCACGCAGGGCACCGTGACGCTCGAGAACATCGTGCGGGCACCGAGGAACGTGTGCCAGTGGCCGACGTCCGGGACGCTGACGCGCGCCTCCGCCGATGGACAGAGCCACACGCTCGTCTTCGGTCCGGACTGCGGCACGGCGACGCTCGATGGCGCCGCGGTGACGTTGCCCGAGCACGGCCGGAAGGGAGGCCGCTGAAGCTCGCGTGAGCACTTACGGCCCGGCGGCTCTGCCGTCCTGCTCTCCCCCGGCCCAACCGCGGCAGAGCTGTCCGGGCCACCTCACGCCGCCGGGCGCCCCGGCTCCTGGCTCTGGATGAGCTCGGTGGAGAAGTAGCGCTCCATGCGGTCCGGGAACACGGTCACCACCTGGGCGTGCGGACCGAGCCTCCGCGCCGCCTCGACCGCGGCCGCGTAGTTCAGTCCGCTGGAGGGACCCACCGGAAAGCCTCGCTTGATGAGGGCGCGCGCGGTGCAGACGGCCACCTCGTCCTGGATGTTGAGCACCTGCAGCCCTTCGAGCTGATCCTCGCGATAGAGCTTGCTCATGCCCTCCACCACGCCGGGCACCCGAGCGCTGAAGCTGCAGCACTCGAGATCGCAGCCCGTCAGGCCCTTGATGGGGCGCGCCACCACGGGCGTCACCGGACAGCCCGCCTCGCGGAAGGCCTGGTAGAGCCCCACGATGGTGCCGCCGGTGCCCACGCCGCTCACCACCGCATGCACCAGACCGCCGGGCACCTGGCTGAGGATCTCCTGGCCCGTCCACACCCGGTGGGCCTCGGCATTGTCCGTGTTCTCGAACTGGAGCGTGGCGAAGGCCCCGCGCTTCTTGGCCTCGGCGGCCGCGCGGGCCATCGCGCCGGCCATGCCCTCCGCGCGTGGGGTGAGCAACACGTCCGCACCGTAGGCACGGATGGTGAGCACACGCTCATGGGTGACACCCTCGGGCATGACAGCGGTGAAGCGCACGCCCATCTGCGCACTGGCGAGCGCGAGCGCGATGGAGGTGGAGCCGCTGGAGGCCTCGATGACCTCGCCGCCGGGGCACAGCTGGCCCAGCCGCCACGCCTTCTCCAGCATGTAGCGGGCGATGCGGTCCTTGGTGGAGCCGCTCGGGTTGAGGAACTCGAGCTTGCACCAGATGGTGGGACCGTCCGTCTCCAGGCGCACGGGCACCAGCGGCGTAGGGCCGATCTGCTGGAGGAAGCGCCCATCAGCGGGCAGGGGACGGCAGGACGAGCGGGGCGTGAGCATGGAGAACCTCCGACGACGCCTCATATCCGAAAAAGCGGCGCGGGGGGCGGGGGGCGGTCCATAGCGCCAGCCCCCCTGCCCCCTCTCCTCCATGACGCGGCGTTCCTCAGCGCGCCAGGCGAAGGAGGAAGGCGTCCGCTCTGCCGCGAGGCGTCACGACCCCACCGGTACCGAAGTCCATGACGCCGTTGAAGTGCCCCGTCACCAGGACCTGCGCATCGACGGGGCTGATGGCCACGGTCGCTGGCAGCACCCCACCAAGGGCCGGAACCACCTCCTCGAAGTTACGCGCCCCAAGGAAGTGGCCATTGGTGCGCCAGAACCGGGCGACGAAGAAGGTCTGTTTCGGCACGAAGTAATCCGGGTCCACGAGGCGAGAGCGCGGCACGCCCAGCAGGGAGGCGTCGTTCTGGACCAACACCACCGCCTCCTCGCCGGAGGTTCGCACGAAGACCCGATCCCCGGCGCTGACGATCGGACTGAGCTGACGCGCCCAGCGCTCCTCCCCGTTCTCGCTGTAGTAGCCCATCACGTACTGGCCCCGAGGCAGGTTCTGGCCCTGGAACGTCGGGCTCCCTGTCGCCGTGAGGAGCACCCGGTGGCGGAAGGCGCTGACACTCTTGGGGGCCACGTCCGGAGCACCCAACACGAGGCGTGACCAGCGGTGCTCCCCCGAGCCATTCAGCGCCACGAGGTAGCCCGCACCGAGGGACTCCCCGCCCGGGGACACGGGCGAGGAGAACTTCAACGGACCGAAGTTCATCGTGCCCCGGAAGCTGCCGCAGACGTAGACGTTGCCCACGTCATCCACGGAGAGATCGCTGGCATGCACCATGTCATCCCAGGAGGTGTGGTGGATGAGGAGACTCCACAGGAGGTCACCATCCGAGCCGCGATACTTGAGGACCATCGCCCAGGAACCCTCGTAGCCGCCACTCGGGGTGAAGACGTCCAGGCGCGCGAGCGCCACGAAGTCCCCGTCGGGAGTGGCCTCGAAGTCCTCGAAGTAGAGCTCCGTGTTGGGCGGAGGCTGCACGGGAAGGGTCCAGCGCACCTGCCCCGTCGCGCCCTCGAGCTTGGCGAGGAAGGCCCCGGGCGGCAGCGTTCTCCCCGCCACGGTGGCGCCCAGGTACGCGCTCCCCCCGACGAACACCTCTCCGGGTGCATCCGTCGTCAGGGCCCTCACCCGGACATGGTTCTCGTCATGGGGGACGCTCAAGAAGGGAGGCACGAAGCTCTGAGCCCATGCCACGCTGCCATCGGGCCGGTACTTCACGACTCCCGCGTGCAGGTCATACGTGGCCCCGTTCCACGGAAGGGGTGTCCCCGAGGCATCCGCCTGCCCGGTGTACATGAAGCTCATCACCGCATTGCCCGTGGCGTCGGTGGTCACCGTCCCCAACTCGTCGTAGCCACTGGCGCCCTGGGTGCGCACCCAGAGGGGTGTCACCCCCTGGGTGCCCGTGGAGGAAAGTGCCAGTCCATCCGAAGCCGCCAGGTGGTGGCTCCCTCTTGTCTGCTCAGGAGACTCCCCCTCCCCACACGCCACGAGCGCCAGTGCGAGCAGGGCCCACCCATATCGCCCACTCCCGCTCACCGACCGCCCCGCCCTGCCCCCACCCGGCTCCGCCCACGAACACATCCGCATGCTGAATCTCCCCCTCGCGTGCTTCCTGAAGTGAAGTGCGCGGGGGCGGAGAAATGGACGAAGAAAATCGAGTGCCCAGAGTCGGGGCGGCTGGCGTCACGAGGCGGCGGGGCCCTGGAATCCCTTCGCGCGGAACGTCAGCACCAGCGTGTCGCGGTGTCCAAAATCGGCCAGCGGCTGGATCGGCGTGCTCTCGTGGATGACGCGCTCGTCGTCCAGCAGCAACGCGGACCACGGCTCGGTCAGCGTGAAGCGAATGCCGTGCGGACCCTCGGCCTCGAACACGCGCGTCTCGCCGCCCTTGATGCCCTCGCGCCCGACGAGCAGAACGGCGACGAAATCCACGCCGTCGCGGTGCGCCCCCTCGGGCGTCGGCCGGCCGATGCCATCCGTCGTGTCGATGCGGAACTGGTGCGCCTCGACGAACCATGGCTGCGGCCCCTTCAGCGCGGAGCAGCACTCCCCGAGCCCGCTCAGCAGCCTCGACCAGACGGGCTGCGCGACGATGTCCGGGGTCATCGGCTCGAACCAGCGCTCCAGCCCGCCGTGCAGCGCGTTGTACTCGACAGGCTGCCAGTGCGGGCGAGGAGGCACCGAACGGACCCCCTCCCCCTCGACGACGAAGCAGGAGTGCCTGCGCGAGCGATAGTGTCCGCCGTCGCGCAGATAGGCATCGGGCGGCAGTGCCTCCCAGGTCGAACGCAGGGCGTCGAGCGCGGCAGGCGCGATGCCCACCAGTTCACACAACCCCTCGCGGCTGAGGACGGCGTAGCCACGGTCGCGCAGCACGGCGGAGACCTGGGAAAACGGAGTAACAGGAGGCGCGAGGCTCATGGACTTGGCGGGAGGTTGAAGTTCGCGTCGTTGTACCGCAGGCGGTGAACAAAATTGTCCACACCGTTCCCAGGCGGCACATAAATTTCGGGGGCGATGGCCACCGCCTACAACCTCGAAGAGCACCGCGCCGCGCTGACCGGCCACTGCTACCGCATGCTGGGCTCGGCCGCCGAAGCCGACGACGCCGTCCAGGAGACGATGGTGCGCGCGTGGCGCAACCTGGACCGCTTCGAGGAGCGCGCGTCGCTGCGCACCTGGCTGTACCGGATCGCCACCCGCGTGTGCCTCGACGCGCTGACCGATGAGTCACGCCGCGCGCGCCCGATGGAGCTGGGTCCTGTTGGCTCGGTCGACGACACGCTCACCACCCTGCCGGGATCTCGCTGGATCGAGCCCATCCCCGACGCCCACGCCCTGCCCTCGGACGCCGATCCGTCCGAGCTCGTGGTGCTTCGCCAGAGCGTCCGCCTCGCGTTCGTGGCAGCGCTCCAGCACCTTCCCCCACGGCAGCGCGCGGTGCTGCTCCTGACCGAGGTCCTCGGCTGGTCCGCCGCCGAGGTCGCGGACAGCCTCGACACCTCGGTGGCCGCGGTCAACAGCGCTCTCCAGCGTGCTCGGGCGACACTCGCCGCCCACGATCTCACCCAGGGCCGCGCGCCGCTGTCCGACGCGCAGTCCACGCTGCTCGACCGCTACGTCCACGCCTTCGAGCGGTACGACGTGGATGCGCTCACCCAATTGCTCCACCAGGACGCGACGCTCTCGATGCCGCCCTACGCTCTGTGGCTTCGCGGTCATGAACCGATCCGCGACTGGTTGCTGGGACGGGGTTCTGGCTGTCGAGGGTCTCGGCTGATACCGACTTCCGCCTGCGGCTCTCCCGCGTTCGGGCAGTACCGGCCCAGTGGGCCCGGGGGCCGCCATCAGCCGTGGGCGCTGATTGTGCTCGAGCTCTCGGGTGACCGTATCGCGGGGATGAACTCCTTCCTGGACACCGAGGCGTTATTCCCGCGTTTCGGTCTTCCCCTGGAACTCGCCTCCTAGAAGCGAGGCCCGGTCACTTTTTCTCGAAGAGACCGATGAGTTTTCCCGCGCGGTGGGGTCTATACGCCCAAACCCCTTCTGGAGGCTCAAATGGCTGCCAACCGTTCCCGCAAGCTCTTCGTCAACCTGCCGGTCAAGGACCTGAAGCGGTCGATCGAGTTCTTCACCAAGCTCGGCTTCTCGTTCAACCCGCAGTTCACCGACAACAATGCGACCTGCATGATCGTCAGCGAGGAGGCGTTCGTGATGCTCCTCGTCGAGTCGTACTTCAAGACCTTCACCAAGAAGCAGATCAGCGACACCCGCACGGGCTCCGAGGGCATCTTCGCGCTCTCGGCCGAGAGCCGGGCCGAGGTCGATGAGCTGGTCAAGACCGCGATCGCCGCGGGAGGCACGCACGCGTCCGAGCCGGTGGACCACGGCTTCATGTACGGCTGGAGCTTCTACGATCTCGACGGTCACCACTGGGAAGTGGCGTGGATGGACCCGGCGCAGATCCAGAAGTGAAAGAGCACCCCGCGTAGCCCAGAACCGAAAGCGCCCCCGAGTCACTTCACTCAGGGGGCGCTGATCGTGTGCCTGCACAGCAGCGTGTTGTCCGTCTCGAGATCCGAGCTCCAAATCAGCTTGGCCGACGCGTCCCAGGAGATCTTCGTGTACCCGTCCTTGGGACTGACCGTGGACGCCGAGTACTCGGTGGCACGCGCCCAGGAGCTGTCGTCGTAGTCCGTGCCTTTCCAGCCTGACGGCTCCGCCGTGATCTGGGAGAGGCATGTCTGCCCTGGATTCGTGTCCTTCTCACAAGACTTGTTGGTGGGTGCCTTGTGGATGACGGAGCACTTCCAGGCCGAGCTGGAGACACCGACGATCTCGCCGGTCGAGGTGTCGGTGATCTGGGCGATGAAGCCTCCATCTCCCATCTGCTGGTTGGCCGCTCCGATGTACTCCAGCCCCGTGTCGTTCTGCTTGTAGTCCTTGAGAACGAAGTTCAGGTGGAGCGGGTACGCGGCATCGAAGCTGAAGGTCTCGGCGTTGAACGAGCGCTCGGTGGTGATCGACACGGAGTCCTCCACGATGAGTTGCTCGCCCAGGTACATGGCGAACCAGTTGTCGGCCCAGGCCTCCAGCTTGAACTGTCCGCTCCCGCCCGTCGTGTTCTCCGAGTCCGAGCAACCGAAGAGCAGACAGGTCAGCATCAAGCACTTCATCGTCTTCAAGGTGATCTCCCGTGGGCTGCGCGGCAGGCTGCCCAACGGGTGAATGGTAGTCTCACCGAGAGTGAAGCAAAGAATGCCTCGCCAGCAGGCGCAGCCCTGGAACGAAAAAAGCCCCCGAGTCACTTGGACTCGGAGGCTTCTTCGGAGTGCCCAGGGCGGGATTCGAACCCGCACACCTTTCGGCGCCACCCCCTCAAGATGGTGTGTCTACCAGTTCCACCACCTGGGCAAGCTGCGCGGCTCATGTATCCGAACCGCGCTGTGTCACGCAACGGTTTTCAACCGTCGCGCTTCGCTCTTTCTTCCGACTACTGCGGAGCCGGCGTCGGCGCCGGGGTCGTCGGGGCAGCGCCCGTCGGGTTCGCACCCTCGCCCGCCGGAGCGGCCGGAGCCGCCGGGGTGTCCCGAGGCTGCTCCATGCTCGCAGGAGCGGCAGGCGTACCAGCAGGCGCCGCCGCACCACCCGGCTGCCCCGCCGTCGCCGGAGCCGTGGCCCCCGGAGCCGGCGCCGCCACCGAGCCCGCCGCCACCGAGGTCTTCAGACCCACGAAGGACAGGCCCAGCGACGTCAGGAAGAACAGCGCCGCACAGATGCCGGTCAGCTTGCTCAGGAACGTCACCGCGCCGCGGCCGCCGAACGCGCTCGTGGCGGCACCACCCCCCAGGGCGGCGCCCATGCCCGCGTCCTTACCGGGCTGCAGCAGGATGACGAAGATCATGAACACGCAGAGGATGACGTGCACGATCGTGACAAAGGTCAGCATGGCTTCTCTTTCAAACGCTCAGTGGAAAGGACGCGCACCCTACACAACCTGACAGCGGGGTGACAACTCCTTCGCGACACCCCGCCCTTCTCTACTTCAGGCCCCCGCCTTCGCGATCGCCGCGAAGTCGCCCGCCTTCAAGCTCGCCCCGCCGACGAGCGCCCCGTCCACGTCCGCCTGGCCCAGCAATTCCGCGGCGTTGTCCGCCTTCACGCTGCCGCCGTACTGGATGCGCACCTGCCCGGCCGTCCCTCCGTCGTACAACCGGGAGAGCTGCGAACGGATGGCCGCGTGGACCTCCTGCGCCTGCGCGCTCGTGGCCGTACGCCCCGTGCCGATCGCCCACACCGGCTCATACGCGAGCACGAACTTCGCCACGTCCCCAGCCCCGAACCCCGCCAGCGCCCCCTTCACCTGGCGCTCCACCACCTCCAGCGTCCGTCCCGACTCACGCTCGGCCAGCGTCTCGCCCACGCAGATGATCGGCAGCATGCCCGCCTTCAGCACCGCCTGGGAGCGCTTGTTCACCGTCTCGTCCGTCTCCCCGAAGAACTGCCGGCGCTCGGAGTGCCCAACGATGACGTAGGCACACCCCAGCTCCTTCAGCATCGGCGCGGACACCTCGCCCGTGAACGCCCCCGAGGCCTCCCAGTGGCAGTTCTGCGCCGCCAGCTTCAGGTTCGAGTCCTCGATGGCCTTGGCCACCGGGTGCAGCGCCACGAACGGCGGAGCGATGACGATCTCCACCTTGTCGCGCAGCATCGACACCATGCCCCGCAGCTCCCGCACCAGCGCGAGCGCCTCCGGGACGGTCTTGTTCATCTTCCAGTTGCCAGCGACGATCTTCCGGCGCGCCTCGGCGGCCATACTGCCTCCCAGTCCGTGTGTGCGGAGCTACTTCGTCTCCAGCGCCTTGATGCCCGGCAGCGTGATTCCCTCGAGGAACTCCAGCGAGGCGCCGCCGCCCGTGGACACGTGGCTCATCTTGTCCCCGTAGCCCATCTGCTGCACCGCCGCCGCGCTGTCGCCGCCGCCGATCACCGTCACCGCCGCGCGGTTGTTCGCCATCGCATCCGCAACCACGCGCGTGCCTTCCGCGAACTTCTCCACCTCGAACAGCCCCATGGGACCGTTCCACACCACCGTCTTCGCGTTGCGGATGTGCTGGGTGAACTGCGCCCGCGTCTTCGGCCCGATGTCCAGGCCCATCGCGTCGCCCGGAATCGCCCGGTCCGGCGTCTCGCGCTTGTCGCTCTTGTCCGACGGCTCGGTGCCCACCACGTGGTCCACCGGCAGGACGATCGACGTCTTCAGCCGCTGCGCCGCATCCAGGATCTTCGTGGCCAGGGACAGCTTGTCCTCCTCCACCCGGCTCTTGCCCACCTCGATGCCCTGCGCCTTCAGGAAGGTGTACGCCATGGCGCCGCCGATCAGCAGCGCGTCCACCTTGGGCAGCAGGTTCTCGATCACCTTGATCTTGTCGCTCACCTTGGCGCCGCCCAGGATCGCGATGAAGGGCTTCTCCGGGTTCTTCACCACACGGCCCAGGTACTCGATCTCCTTCTTCATCAGCAGGCCCGCCGCCTTCTCCTTCACGAAGGGCACCATGCCCGCCGTGGAGGCGTGGGCGCGGTGCGCCGTGCCGAACGCGTCATTGACGTACACGTCCGCCAACGCCGCCAGCTCGCGCGCGAAGGCCTCGTCGTTGGCCTCCTCCTCCTTGTGGAAGCGCAGGTTCTCCAGCACCAGCACCTGCCCGTCCTTCAGCTCCTTCACCTGCTTCTTCACCCCGTCACCCACGCAGTCATCCGCCAGGATGACCTCGTGCTTGGGGCCCAGCAGGTCCGCCAGCCGCGAGGCGGCCGGCTCCAGCGACAGCTTCGGGTCGGGCCCCTTGGGGCGCCCGAGGTGGGAGGCCAGGATGACCTTGCCACCCATCTCCAGCGCGCGGCGGATGGTCGGCAGCGCCTCTCGGATGCGGGTGTCGTCCGTGACGCGCTTTCCCTCCAGCGGGACGTTGAAGTCCACGCGGATGAAGACGCGCTTGCCGGTCATCTGCAGGTCATCGATGTAGCGGATCATCTCGGTCTCCCTCTCGGTACGCCCTGTCGGTGTGGCCCGCGACTAGAAGCCCTTGGACGCCAGGAACTTGCTGGTGTCCACCATGCGGTTGGAGAAGCCCCACTCGTTGTCGTACCAGGCCATCACCTTCACCAGGTTGTCACCCATGACGTAGGCGTTGGTGGCGTCGAAGATCGCCGAGTGCGGGTTGCCGTTGTAGTCCACCGACACCGTCTGCTCGTCGCTGAACTGCATGATGCCCTTGAGCGAGCCCTCGGAGGCCTTGCGGAACGCGTCGATCACCGCCTCCTGCGTGGTCGTCTTGCTCGTCACCACCGTCAGGTCCACCAGAGACACGTTCGGGGTCGGCACGCGGATGGACACGCCGTGCATCTTGCCCTTGAGCGACGGCAGCACCTCGCCGATCGCCTTCGCCGCACCGGTGCTGGTGGGGATCATCGACAGGGCGGCGGCGCGGGCGCGGCGCATGTCCTCGTGCGACAGGTCCAGCACGCGCTGGTCGTTGGTGTAGCTGTGCACCGTCGTCATCAGGCCCTTCTCGATGCCGAAGGTGTCCAGCAGCGTCTTGGCCACCGGCGCCAGACAGTTGGTGGTGCAGGAGGCGTTGGACAGGATGTGGTGCTTCTTCGGGTCGTACTGGTCGTGGTTGATGCCGTAGGCGATCGTCAGGTCCGGGCCCTTGGCCGGCGCGGAGACGATGACCTTCTTGGCGCCCGCGGCCAGGTGCTTCTCCGCACCCTCGCGCGCCGTGAAGCGGCCCGTGCACTCCAGCACGATGTCCGCCGTCATGGACTTCCAGGGCAGCACCGAGGGGTCCTTCTCCGCGGTGACCGCGATGGTGTGCCCGTCGATGATGATGGCCTTGTCCTGCGCCTTCACCTCGCCCGGCCACGTGCGGTGTACCGAGTCGTACTTGAACAGGTGGGCCAGCGCCGTGGGCTTGTCGAGATCGTTGATGGCGACGACCTCGAGGTCCTTCTCCTTGCGGCTGAGAATCGCGCGAAGGACACAACGTCCGATGCGGCCGAAGCCGTTGATGGCGATCTTCGTGGCCATGGTCTGTCAGTCTCCTTGAGGTGGGCGTCGTGCCCACGTAGCGGGTAAAGGGCGGCCGACCGTAGGCACGCGCCGCACCCGAGTCAACGCTTGGAAAGCGGTGCGCGCCCGCGAGGCCGCCGGAGCTGAACAGTAACGAGCAGCACCAGCCACGTCACGGCCGTTGAACCGGCGCCCGCTCCACATCCGCAGCCCGACTCTCCCTGCTCGTAGAACTGAGGTAGTTGCTCCACCACATAAGTCACGGGAGGCGGCGGAGGCGGCGGGGGGTCCGGCGGCCGCAGGTCATTGCCCGTGGCGGCGGTCCACTGGTTGGCGGGCCCCGGATCCGGCGGCGGAGGCTCGTCCCCCGGAGCGCTGGGAGCCGCGGCGAGCAGGCCCGCGCGCGCCAGGAAGGTGCCCAGCACGTACTCGCGCCGCAGCGGGCTGACGACTCCCTCCAGGGGCACGGTCAGGAAGAGCACCTGGCCTCCCGGAGCCGAGGAGACTCCGGCGGACAGCTCCGTACCGGTGTAGCGCAGCACGGAGGTGGCCCCGGCCGCCGGGGCGAGGACATCCGGCGAGCCCACCGCGAGCCCTCCTCTTGTCCCATCCTCCAGCACCAGCCCCGTGGCGGCCTCGAGCCAGTCGCCTGGCTGGCCCTCCACGAGGAGCGAGGACGTGCCGTTGCCCACCGCCGCGCGGAGGATGTTGGCGAGGAACGCTTGATCGTCCGTGTCTCCAGCCGCGAGCCGAGAGGCCACGTTGCTGCCAGAGAAGAGCAGGTGCCCTCCCCCGGTGACGAAGGTGGTCAGCGCGACCTGCTCCGCGCGGGTCGGCCCCGCTCCGCCCACACCTCCGCGGCCAGTGAACCAATCGATCAGCCCATAGCCCGTGAAGCTCGCCAGCCCGGCGGCGATCGCCTCGCTCGTCGCGCTGTCGAAGGCCACCTCGTGACGGGCCACCGCGGCCCCATGACGGCGCACCGAGGAGCCGTCGTTCATGGCCTCCAGCAGAACGCGATGCGGAGTGCCGAGATCGAAGCGCGCCAGGTCCTCTCGGAGGTTCATGGTCGCGTCCAGCCGGTCGAAGGCGTTGACGATGAGCACCTGCGGCGCCGTGCCCACCCGCGCCCCCACCGTGTCCGAGGGGAAGGACTCGCCGCCCGCGTTGAGCGCCGCCACGCGGAAGTAGCGCGTGGTGCCCGTGGCCAGCGGGAAGTTGAGCGACGTGTCGGCCGTCTCGGTGCCCTCGTCCCAGCTCAGCCCATCCTCGCTCTGGTAGACGCGATAGGAGGTGGCCGCGTGGCCTCCCAGGTCAATGGCGTCCGTCGCGGGCGCCGCCCAGCGCACCTCCACTCCGCCCGCCACGTTGCGCGCGGCGACGGCGGAGGGTGGCTCCGGAGGCAGATGCACCTCCTGGCCATCCCGCGTGGCGAAGTACTTCACCAGGCCCTGGAGGATGGCGCGCGCCGCCACGTACCGGAAGTTGGGCTCCCGCAGGCGCACCGCGTCCACCTCCGCGTCGTGGTAGGCGATCTCCAGCAGGATCGAGGGCATCTCCGGGTTGTGGGCCGGGTTCACCTCACCGAAGTTGGCTGAGCGCAGAGACGCTGTCCTCCAGTTCGGGTCCACCGTGGCCCTGAGGTCTCGATTCAGCTCCGCGAGCAGCGCGCGGCCCATCACGTCACTGCCGGGAACCCCCGTGAACTCGAGCCGGCCGTTCACCGGGTTGGGACCGTAGACATAGCCCTCCGTGCCGAGGACGTTCGCGCCCGAGGCGTTGGTGTGCCAGGCCACGTACACGGCGTCCTCGCCCTGCTCGTGGTCCCACGCCGCGAAGCGCGAGCGCCCAGTGACGTCGTCGTTTCGCTCGTTACCGATCGCGTTCACTCCCGAGGGGGCGAACACCGAGGCCGGCGCCCCGTTGAACTGCGTGTGATACCGCGCGCACTCCTCGTAGCGCGGCCGGGTCGAGGACCCCATCGTCGCGTCGCCGATGAAGCCAGTGCCACCACCGATACGCACCGCGTCCAGGGAGACGGTGCCCTGCTCCGTGGAGTCGTTGAGCGCCACCACCGCCCCCTTCTCCGGGCTCTCGCCGGCCTTGAAGTAGAAGCGCCCCAGCAGCACCCACGTGCTCCCGTGGCGGCGCTGGTTGACGCGGAAGTGGCTCTCGCCGCCCGCGTGCTTCACCACGAAGTGCGCGTTCGACACCCGCGAGGCCGCCGCGGAGTAGGCGATGTAGACGTGGTAGTTGCCGTCGGCGGGGACGCGCGGGACCCAGGTGGCCGAAGCGGTGGCGGTGGCCTCGGCGGTCATCAGCCGGCTGCCTCCCAGATCGAAGGGCCGCACGTTGTTGCCCATGGTCGTGGGCGGCGGGCCCCAACCCGGCACCGTGGCCGTGCTGAAGAGCGCCGCGGGCCCGACCTCCGCGTAGTTCGGATCACCGTTGTTGACGATGACCATCCGCGCGTTGAGGTCCGGCTCACGCAGCGGCACCACCATGGCCCCCGCGCTCATCAACATGGGCATCAGGTACTGGTTGAGCGTCTCCGCGGAGATCAGATCCTCGACGACATCGAACGTGTTGGGCCGCTGCGTCGCCCAGCGCCTCAGCGTGGGGCTGCGGTAGAAGCCGTGCCCCGGGCTCAGGTAGACGGTCTTCCCGGACAGCGCCCCGACGCGAATGCGCGTCTGCGGCAGGCCCGACTGGGCCGAGAGCGTCGCCCCATCTCGCAGCTCCCGACGGACGAGCGGCGGTTCGGCGGCGCTCCAGGGAGTCACCTCATAAGGCTTGGGGCCTGGCGCCGGGACGTACACCGCGCCGGGAGGCTCCAGCCCACAGTCCAGGGGCTCCTCGAAGGGGCCGTCCGCCCATGCGAGCGACGGCAGGACCAGGATCGACACGAGGCCAGCGAGCAGTAGGGAGCGTGCCATAGAGGGAGCGGACCATAGGCCCCCGCCCCCCCTCATGCGAGCACGACGCGAACGCCGCAATTCGCCTCGCGGGTGCTAGCCTGCCCTCCTCCTTCGAATGAACGACCCTGCCCTACCTCCGCCCCGCTTCCCCTCCCGTGGCGGTTCCGGTCTGCTCGCATCGTTCCGCTATGCGTGGACCGGCCTCATCCACACCGTCGTCCACCAGCGCAACATGCGCGTCCACCTCGTCTCCGCCGTGCTCGTGGGGCTGGTGGGAAGCGGCATCTGGCTGGGGCTGGCCGAGAAGGTGACGCTCATCTTCTGCGTGATGCTCATCTTCTTCGCGGAGATCCTCAACAGCGCGCTCGAGCACCTGGTGGACCTCGCCATCCAGCAGTTCGACGAGAAGGCGCGGCTGGCCAAGGACGCCGCCGCCGCCGGAGTCATGGTGCTGGCGCTGGGCACCGTCGTCATCTTCGCCGCCCTGCTCGTCCACAACTGGGAGACGGTGCTCAACAGCGGCCCGCAGATTGCCCGGCAGGTGGTGCTGGGAGTGCCCTTCACCGCGTGCATCACCCTGCTGGTGCTGCCCCGCGCTCGCCCCGCGTGGGTGGATGGGCTCGCCTTCGTGGGCGGCGTCGTGCTGATGGTGCTTCTGGCGATGCGCACCGCCAGCTCGGTGTTCACCGCGCTCACCGCGGGCCTGCTCGTGGTGGCTGGCGCGGCGGCACGGGAGCGGCGGCGGATGCTCGGGCAAAAAAAAACCGGCGCCTCGCCGGTTTCCCATCGCGCCTAGAGGGCGAGAGCCCCGAAACCAGTCCGGAGCCCGTCCGCCCGCTAGGGTTGTAGCGCCACTCTAAAGGGCTAGACCCGGGGCTGCCAGCCGGCCGCCTGCTCGGGTGTCACCTGGGTAACTTCTCCCTTGTCTCCCGCCTTCATGTCGTCCGCCACCAGGTCGAGCAGCTCCGTGGCGATACCGATGACCTGCTGCGGCGTGTAGCCGCTCGCGCGCAGCTGCGTGTAGAAAGTGCGCGCCAGGATTCGGGGACCCTTTTGGTCGGTGCTCAAGGAAGTATCTCCAGCAAGAGAGAGGTGGGGTGACTGCGCTCCGTTGAGCGCTACAGGATTCAACCCCCATGCCAACCGCTGGCGTTGAGACGGATTCCTCATGATCTGCGGCGGGTTATGAGATACCGGAGGCTCCGCCGGGCAGCGGACGACTGCGAAGCAGCCTTCGCACTCCGCTCCGGCCCCCAGGGAACGCGGCCCGAGGGTGCATAACGGGGTACACACCCTAGCCCTGGGGAGCCCCGTGTTTTCAGGGACTTGCAATCCACCTCGTGGACAAGACAGATAGCCGCCCCCAACGCAGGAGACGAGCACACATGGCGTACCGGGTGAACAACATCGGGCTGTGGCTGGACGAGCCGGAGGAGCTGCTCGGCCAGCGAGCAGCCGAGAAGCTGGGGGTGACCCGGTCCGACCTGGCATCGGTGCGCGTGGTGCGCTCGGTGCTGGACGCGCGCAAGAAGGGCAGCCCCCGCTACATCTATACGCTGGAAGTCACGCTGGCCCCGGGCCGCACCGCCGTGCGCCTGCCGCCAGACGTGAGCGAGGCGCCACCGCCGCCCGAGCCGCTGCCGCGCGTGAAGGAGCCGGAGCGCTGGCCGCTCATCATCGGCACCGGCCCCGCGGGCCTGTTCTGCGCCCTGGGGCTGCTGGAGCGCGGGGTGCGCAGCATCCTCCTGGAGCGAGGCCGCGAGGTGGTGACGCGCCGCAAGGATGTGGCGAAGCTGATGCGCGACGGCTCGCTGCACCCGGAGAGCAACATGAACTTCGGCGAGGGCGGCGCCGGGGCCTATACGGACGGCAAGCTGTCCACGCGCATCAACCACCCCATGGTGCGCAAGGTCATCGAGACGTTCGCGCAGTACGGCGCGCCGGACCACATCCTCGTGGATGGCAAGCCGCACATCGGCTCGGACCTGCTGCCGGGCGCGGTGGCGCGCATCCGGGACATGCTCATCGCCGGCGGCTGCCAGGTGCATTTCGAGCAGCGGGTGGAGGATCTGCTCTACCGCGATGGCCACGTGGCGGGCGTCCGGATGGCGGATGGGCGCACCCTGGAGAGCGATCGGGTGGTGCTGGCGCCGGGCAACTCGGCCCGTGAGCTGTACGAGCGCTTCGCCACCGACGGGCGCGTGAGCGTCGAGGCCAAGCCCTTCGCCATCGGCTTCCGCGCCGAGCACCCGCAGGGACTCATCAACAGCATCCAGTACGGCAACGCGGCGAAGAACCCGAAGCTGCCCCCGGCCGACTACAAGCTGGCGGAGAACCTCGAGGTGGATGGCGAGGTGCGCGGCATCTACTCGTTCTGCATGTGCCCTGGCGGCATCGTCGTGCCCACGCCCACCGAAGAGGGCCTGCAATGCACCAACGGCATGAGCAACTCGCGCCGCAACGCGAAGTACGCCAACGCCGGCATCGTCGTCACCGTGTCCGTGCAGGACTTCGAGAAGGAGGGCTTCCGGGGGCCGCTGGCGGGCCTGGAGTTCCAGCGCCACTGGGAGAAGAAGGCGTATGAGCTGGGCGGAGGCCGCTTCTTCGCCCCGGCGCAGACCATCCCCGACTACCTCGCCGGCCGCGTGAAGAAGGAGCCGGGCGGCACCAGCTACCGGCCCGGCCTCGTTCACGCGGACCTCAACCGCCTCTTCCCCGAGCGGCTCACGCAGTCCATCAAGCAGGCCCTGCGCGGCTTCGACCGCAAGATGCGCGGCTTCATCAGCGAGGAGGGCAAGCTCATCGGCATCGAGAGCCGCACCAGCTCTCCGCTGCGTATTACTCGGGGCGAGGACCTCCAGTCCGTGTCGCTCCGGGGGCTGTACCCCGGCGGCGAGGGGTGTGGCTACGCGGGCGGGATCGTCTCCTCGGCTATTGATGGCCTCCGCATCGCTGAACAGATTGCGGGGGAGCTGGCCTGAGCTGGCTCGCCAGGATGCTCTCCTGGCGATGGGAGGAGCCCATGCGTTACCGCGTACGCACCCCGGAAGGTGAGCTGGAATACCCGAGCCTCCGGGATGTGGAGCAGGCCTATATGCAGGGGCTCGTCGCTCCCCAGGACGAGGTGCTCGAGGAGGGCGCCACGCTCTGGCGCAAGGCGGAGAGCCTGCCTTCGCTGGTCCGGGCCCGCCGCGCCTCAACTGCGGCGGGCGGACGTGCCCAGACGTTGACCGTGCTGGCGGCGGTGGCGCTGGGAGGCATCGCCCTCTACCTGCTCTCCACGGGGGCGAACCTGCTGTGGGTGTTCGCGCTCGCCATCCTCGTCATCTCCATCCTCTCGCGAGTGGTGATCAAGGCGTTTCGGCGCCCCCCTCCTCGCTGAGCTCTCTCCCCTGCTCTCCAGCGCGGCGGCCCAGCGCCTGCCGACAGAGGCCGTGGGGGGCCCCATGTTCTCCCCTGGCGGGCCCGTTGGCCCGGGGACCGCGGCAACGCGGAGAAGGGAGGACACCCTTGTTCAACACCTACCTGTCCCGAGAGGCGGCGCAGAAGCTCCGTCACGGTGCCTTCTGGCTGCGCCGGGAGGACATTCTCTCCATGGACGGCACCCCCAACGCGGGCGAGCCCGTCCAACTCCGCGATGAGGATGGGCAGGTGCTCGGACTGGGAGACGTGGACCTCGAGTCCTCCTCCTATGCCATCCGCCGCCTGGGTCTGCCCGAAGAGGCCGCCGAAGGCCTCATCCCCCGCCACGTCCGCCATGCCCTCGAGCGGAGGGCCCACCTCGTCGACGATCCGCGCTTCTGTCGACTGGTGAACGATGACGGGGACGGGCTGCCCGGCCTCATCGTGGACCGGTACGACACGCACTTCGTCATCCAGACCCTCACCCGGGCCATGGACGCGCGCATCGAAGAGCTCACCCGCGCCATCGTGGAGGTGGCCGGCGCCGGCTCGGTGCTCCTGCGCAACGACTCGCACCGCCGTCGGCAGATGGGGCTCGCCCCGCAGCGCCCCCACGTGCTGTACGGCACCCCGCCCCGCTGGTGCCGCGTGCTGGAGCTGGGCGCGCGCTTCACCGTGGACCTCACCTACGGGCTCAACACCGGCTACCACTATGACCACCGCGAGCTGCGCCGCTTCATCGCGCGCCTGGCCCGCGACGCCCGGGTGCTGGACCCGTGCTGCAACGTGGGAGGCCTCTTCATCCACGCGGGCCTCCATGGAGCGCGGCAGTTGCTGGCCTTCGACGGAGACGCGGACGCCGCGGACCTGGCGCGCGAGAACGCCGAGGCCAACGGGCTGCTCGGCCGGGTCCGGGTAGAGACAGGCTCCACCCTGGCCGTCCTCAAGGGCCAGACGGACACCTTCGACCTGGTGCTGCTCGACACCCGCGAGGCGGACTCCTCCGAGGGCTTCATCGAGTTCGTTCGCCTGGGGTTGCGGCGCACCCGCCATGGCGGCCGGCTGCTGCTGACCGGCTACCACCCGCCCCTGGCCCTGGGTGCCTTCGAGGAGCTGGTGGCCGAGGCCTGCGAGCGCGAGCAACGCGTGGCCTTCCGGCTGGCCCGGCTGGGCCTGCCTCCGGACCACCCCTCCCCCGTGAACACCCCCGGGGCCGACTACCTGGACGCGGTCGCACTTGAAGTGAATTGACCTCATCCAAACGTTCCCCCGACGGCTGGGGGTGGTAGTGTCGACCGCTACGATGACGACCGACAACCCGTCCGAGACTCCATCGCCCGCCGCCGAGGGCGGCTCCGTCGAGACCGTGCGCAAGGTGTACGTCAAGGACCTGCGCGAAAAGGACCGCGTCCAGACCGTCTTCCGCGTCACCCAGAAGAACAAGGTGAGCGCGCGCAGCGGCAAGGTGTTCCTGGCGCTCGTGCTCGCGGACAAGACCGGCGAGGTGGATGCGCGCATCTTCGACAAGGTGGATGCGCTCGAGCCTGCCTTCGTTCCCGGGGACCACGTCCTGGTCCAGGGCCATGTCATCAACTTCCACGGCAAGACGCAGGTCGTGGTCGAGGCCCTCGAGCGCCTGGACCCGGGCCCGCTGGACCTCACGGAATTCGAGCCGCCTCCGGCTCCGCCCCCGGCGGCCGCCGAGTCCCCCGCGGCGCAGGACAGCGCCCAGGAGCAGCCGCAGCAGGCCCAGCCCCAGGAGAAGCGCGAGGAGGCTGGCTCCCAGCGCCCCGCTCGCGAGGAGGGCGGCCCCACCTCCGGCGCCCGCGCCGTGGGACAGATCCGCGAGATCATCACCGAGCGCGTCAATGATGCGCACGTGAAGCAGCTGCTGCTGGCGTTCCTGGATGACCCGCAGATCGCCGCGGGCCTGCCGCACGCTCCGGCCGCCAAGGGCATCCACCACGCCTACCGTGGCGGGCTGGCCGAGCACCTGCTGTCGGTCATCCGGCTGACGCTGCGCGTGGCGGACCACTACCCCATGGCGGACCGGGACCTGCTGCTGGCGGGCGCCCTGCTCCATGACGTGATGAAGGTGGCGGAGATCTCCCCGGAGAAGGGCTTCGAGTACACCGACGAGGGCAAGCTCGTTGGCCACCTGGTGATGACCGCGCAGAAGATCCGCGAGAAGACCCTGGCCATCCCCGGCTTCCCGCCGCTGCTCGAGCAGCACCTCACCCACCTCGTGCTCGCGCACCACGGCAAGCTGGAGTACGGCTCGCCCCGGCTGCCCGTGACGATCGAGGCGTTCATCGTCCACGCCCTGGACTCGCTCGACTCGCGCATCGCCTCGTGGCTGGAGGCCATGTCGCGCGACCCGAACGAGAAGTGGACCGAGACCCTCAAGCTCTACGAGCGCCAGCTCTGGAAGGGTCCCTCTCCCACCTCCCGAGGCAAGTCCCCCGTCGAGGGCCGCCGCCGCTCGCGCGAGGAGCGCAAGAAGGGCAAGGGCCAGCACGGAGGCGCCCCGCAGGCCCAGGCCTCGGGTGGTGAGGCTCCCGCCGGCGCGCCGCGCAAGGAGCGCCCGCCCAAGGAGAACCGTCCGCCCAAGGAAGGCCGCCCGCCCAAGGAGGCACGCCCGCCGCGTGAGGACCGTCCGCCCCGCGAGGACCGTCCGCCGCGTGAGGACCGTCCGCCCCGTGAGGAGCGCCCACCCCGCCCGCCGCGTGACCCCAACTCCCTGCCCCAGGAGCTGACCTTCAAGCCCTTCAGCGCGCTGACCACGCTGGCGCCGTCCGGCTCCACGTCGAAGCCCGAGGGCGAAGGTGAGGGCTCCTCGGAAAGCTGACATGGCCAAGCGTCTCGGAGAGCGACTGGTCGAAGCCGGCCTCGTCACCACCGAGGCCGTGGAGAAGGCCCTCGACCACCAGAAGATCACCGGCCACAAGCTGGGCGACTGTCTGGTGGACCTGGGCCTGCTCCAGGAGGCGGCGCTGCTGCGCTTCCTGGCGGCGGAGTTCCAGACGCGCTTCGTGACCGCCGACAAGCTGGCCAAGGCGAAGCTGCCCTCCGACGTGCTGGACAAGCTGCCGGTGCGCATGGCCGAGGCGCAGAACGTGCTGCCGCTGGCGTACGACTCGGACCGCAAGCTGCTGTCCATCGTCGCCGCCGAGCCGCAGAACAAGTCGCTGCTGGACGAGATCGCCCTCGTCACGGGCGTCTCGGAGGTCTACGCGTACATCGGCCTGCGCAGCGCCATCGCGGCGGCCATCCGCAAGCACTACTACGGCGACCCCACCGCCTTCGCTACGCTGGAGTCGGGAGGCATCCAGGCCCCTCGCGCGGACGCGTCCGCCCAGCCCAACTCCGACACCTCGGGCAGCGGCAGGGGCAGCGCCCCCAGCCTCCAGCTCCGCATCGAGACGGATCCGCGCCTGAGGACCCACCGCTCGGGCACCCAGGCGCGCCTGCCCACGCAGATGCGCGAGGCGCTGAGCGGCTCGCGCTCGGGCGTGGCCGAGAGCGACTTCATCGAGACGATCAACATCCTGGTGGGCCTGCTGGAGCAGGAGCGTCCCCACCACCGTGGCCACTCCGCACAATTGGCGCGGCAGGCCACCATCGTCGGCCGGCGCATGGGCATGGCGCCTCGGGAGCTGGCCTCGCTGGCCATGGCCGCCTACCTGCACGATCTGGGCAAGCCCGCCGAGCGCCACTACACCCTGGCCAGCAACGCCGCCAACGCCGACTGGAAGTCCGAAGCCAAGCGCCTGGCCCGCGCGCCCACCCGTCTCTTCGAGGCCGTGCATCTGCCGGTGGCGGTGAACACCATCCTCGCCCAGCTCTACGAGGCCTATGACGGCTCGGGCACACCCCAGGGCACCAAGGGCGAGGAGATCAGCCTCGGCGCCCGCATCCTCTCCACGGTGGACAGCTTCCTCGACCTGACGAAGAACCCCTCCAACGCTCACGGGAAGGCCTTGTCCAAGGCCCAGGCGCTGGACCACCTGCGGAAGAACGCGGGGGCGCTCTATGACCCGGTGGTGGCGGACATCGTCGGGCAGGTGCAGAGCGGCGAGCTGCTGCGCCACCGCATCGTCCAGGACGGGCGCCAGGTGCTCATCGCCGAGTCGGACGAGGCCACGCGCACGGACATGCTGGAGTCGGTGCTACGCCTGGGCTTGGTGGTCCACGCCTTCTCCACGCTGGAGGGAGCGCTCGACGCACTGGCGCAGCAGGACTGCGACGTGCTGGTGCTGAGCCTGCGCTTCGGGATCGCCGATGTGACGGCCTTGCTCCAGTACGCGCGCACGTCGCCGGAGAGCTCGGGGCTGCCCATCCTCGTCCTCGGGGAGCCGGACAATTCCTCCCGGGACCGGCTGCTCATGGCGGGCGCCTCGGCGGTGACGGCTCCTTCCGACACCGACAAGGCCGCCGCGATGGTGAAGCAGCTCTACGAGGACCGCATCCTCCACAACGGCCCGGCGCGCGTGGTGCGTGGCAGCTACGACGAGCTGCCCCTGACGGAGCTGCTCAAGACGCTGGCCGCGGGGCGTAAGTCCGGGCGGCTCCACCTGCGCCACCACTCGCTCGAGGGCTACCTGCACCTGGAGCATGGCAAGGTCGTCTACGCCTCCTACGCAGGGCAGACCGGCGAGTCCGCGATGCAGGCGCTGCTCCAGATGAAGCAGGCGGACTTCCAGTACGATCCCGACTCGCTGCTGCTGGAACTCCCCCACCTCGACAAGGACCTGGATCAGGTGGTGAAGGAGCTGGGCGTTCGCCGCTCGGCCACCGCGTAGCTCACGCCACGCGCAGCCCGAACAGGCCCGAGGCCGTGGCCGTTGTCACCGCCGCCAGCTCTTCCAGAGACACGCCCTTGAGCTCGGCCACCTTGCGCGCCGTCTCCACCACGTGCGCGGGCTCGTTCTTGCGGCCCCGGTGCGGCACTGGCGCCAGGAAGGGGCTGTCCGTCTCCACCATCAGCCGGTCCAGCGGCGTGAAGCGCACGGCGTCCTGGAGCGCCTCCGTCTTCTTGTAGGTGACGACGCCCGACAGGGAGATGTGGAAGCCCAGGTCCAGGTAGCGCCGCGCGGCGGTGGTGTCTCCCGTGAAGCAGTGGATGACGCCACGGCGCAGACCCACCTCTTTCAGGATGGCCTCGCAGTCCTCATGCGCGTCGCGCACATGCACCACCAGCGGCTTGTCCAGCGTGCGCGCCAGGAGGCACTGGCGCCGGAACACCTCGGCCTGCACATCGCGGGGAGAGCGGTCGTAGTAGTAGTCCAGACCCGCCTCACCCACCGCGCGCACCTCGGGCCGGGCGCAGGTGCGCTCCAGGGTGGCGAAGTCTTCCTCGGTGGCGCGCGCGGCCTCGTGCGGGTGGATGCCCAGCGTGGGCGACAGGAAGTCCGGGTGCGCCGCGGCCACCTCCAGCGCGTTGCCCCAGTCCCCGGGGCCCTGGAACTGCCCCACCACCACGGCGTGGACCAGGCCGGCGGCGCGGGCGCGATCCAGCACTGCGCCGAGCTGCGCGTAGTCGGCGGACTCGAGGTGACAGTGGGCGTCGATGAGCTTCATGGCGTCTCCTGCAACAGTTCGGTGAGCTCGGACCGCGCCTCGGGCGAAGAGAAGGAGGGAATGGCGGCTCGCACGCGCGCCTGCCCCTCGGGCGATCCCAATCGCCACACCCCCTCGGCCGCATCCAACCGGAAGTCCTCGGGGGCGCGGGTGTCCTCCAGCAGGGCCAGCAGCCACGGCAGCGCCTCGGCGGCTCCCAGCCTCCCAAGCCCCCGCGCGGCGGCACCCCGGCAGGGGTCCTTCGGGTCTTCCACGATGGTGCGCAGCCGCTCCAATGCGCCCGGCACCTTCACCTCGCCACACAGCTCCAGGGCGAGCGCCCGATCCGTGCTCCAGCGCTTCTGGGTGCGCTTCAGGAGCCACTCCACCCCTTCCGAGTCTCCCAGCCGCGCCAGCACCCCCGCGGCCTGGGTGCGCTCGAAGCCCGGCAGCAGCCAGCGGCGGAACAGGCGTTTGATGGAGGGCAGCGCGCGGGGATCCTCCAACTCCGCCAGCGCTCCCAGGGCCCGGAAGCGCAGGCGGTCGTTGTCCAGCGCCTCCACGAGGATCTCCATCCCCGAGCTGTGCTTCAGCGCGGCCATGCCCCGCGCCGCCTCGAAGCGTATCTCCGGGATGGGGTCCTCCAGCATGCGCGCGAGGGCGCCACGCAGCTCGGGCCGCGCGAGATCGGCGATGCGTCCGGTGGCCTCCAGGCGCACGCCGAGATCGGCGTCCGACAACCGGGCGGTGAGCGTGTCGGGCAGCTCCTCGGGAGACAGCACCAGCGTGGCCAGCCCGAGGCCCGAGCGGCGCACCTCGCCCTGCGCGTCAGCGAGCAGCCGCACGAGCACCTCGGCGAACTCGGGCGCGCGCGACGGGTCCTCGGACGCGATCTGATAGAGCAGATCCGCGGCCTCGGCGCGGGCCTGGGGACGCTGCTCCCGCTCCAGCGCGAGCAACGCCCGCTCTCGCTCGGCCCGCCAGTCCATGGCGCTCACTTCACCTCGGAGCCGGGCGGCATGTCCCCCGGATCCAGCAGCGACAGGTCCTTACCCCCGGGGCCCGCGGTCAGGAGCATCCCTCGCGACTCGATGCCCTTGAGCTTGCGCGGCTTGAGGTTCATCACCACCACCACCCGGCGGCCCGACACCTGCTCCGGCGTGTACGCCTGGGCGATGCCCGACACGATGGTGCGCGGCGCCTCCTCGCCCACGTCCACCGTGAGCTTCAGCAGCTTGTCCGCGTTGGCCACCTTCTCGGCGGCGACGATCTTCCCCACCTTGAGCACCACCTTGGCGAAGTCGTCGTACTCGATGTCCCCAGGCGTTGCCGCCGGTGCTCCCGCTCCGGCCCCAGGCGAGGCCTGCGGGGTGGGCTGCTCGGCCGGCTTCTTCTCGGCCTTCTTCTCCGCCTTCTTGGGAGCCTCCTTCACGGGCTCCGTGGGGGACGGCGGGATGAGGGCATTCACCTGCGTCTCCTCGAGCCGTGGGAGCAGCGGCTCCGGGGTGCCGATGGGGCGGCTGCGATCCAGCAGCGGGTAGCGCGCACGCTCCAGCGCCTGGAAGGTGAGCGGCTCCGCGCCGAGCTGCGCGAAGAGCTTCTCCGTCAACCGAGGCGTCACCGGCGCCAGCAGCGCGCCCAGCAGGTAGACGACGTCCGCCACGTCCGAGAGGTCCGCGCGCGCGCCCTCCACATCCGTCTTCTGCTTGGCCCACGGCGCCTGCGTCTGGAGGAAGGCGTTGGCCGTCTGGGCGATCTCGACGATCGCCTTGATGGCGTTGCGGTACTCCAGCTTCTCGAAGGCCTCGCGCACCTCGGGGACGCGGGCCAGCGCGGCCTCCACCAGCGCCTTGCCCTGCCCGTCCTTGCCCGGCGCCAGCCGCTTCTCCAGCGATCCGGAGAGGATGGTGAGCGCGCGGTTGGCCAGGTTGCACACGTTGTTGACCAGCTCGCCGTTCACCCGCAGACGGAAGTCCTTGAGGTTCAGGTCGAAGTCCTCGGGACCCGGGCCCAGGTTCGCCGCGTAGAAGAAGCGCAGGTAGCTCGGATCCAGGTTGTCCAGGTACGTGCGCGCGGCCACCAGGGTGCCCCGGCTCTTGGACATCTTCTCGCCGTTCACCGTGAGGTGTCCGTGGATCTTCAGCTCGGTGGGCACGTGCAGGTTCGCCACGTTGAGCACCGCGGGCCAGAACAGCGCGTGGAAGTAGACGATGTCCTTGCCGATGAAGTGGACGATGCGGGTCTTGGCGTCCGGGGCCCAGTAGTCGAGCGCGCTCTGGGCCTTGCCCGTCTCCTTCGCCCACTTCTCCGTGGTGGCGATGTACCCGATGGGCGCATCCAGCCAGACGTAGAAGTACTTGTCCGTCTCACCCGGGATGGCGAAGCCGAAGTAGGGCCCATCACGGCTGATGTCCCAGTCGGCCAGCCCCTTCTCGAAGAAGCTCTGGAGCTGATTGGCCAGCCCCGCGTGGATGAAGCCCGGCCGCTTGAGCACCTGCTGCAGGAAGTCCGCGTGGCGCGACAGCTTGAAGAACAGGTGCGCCGAGTGCTTGCGCACCGGGGGCGTGCCGCACAGCGAGCACTTGGGATCGATCAGGTCCGTGGGGCTGTAGGCCTTGCCGCACTTCTCGCACGCGTCCCCGTACTGGTCGGCCGCCTTGCAGTTGGGGCAGGTGCCCCTGATGAAGCGGTCCGGCAGGAAGCGCTTGTCCTTCTCGCAGTAGGTCTGCTCGATGTCACGGCGCTCGATGTCGCCCTTCTCCTTCAGCCGCCCGTAGATGAGCTCGGAGTAGTGCCGGTTCTCGGGCGAGTGCGTGGAGTGAAACCAGTCGACGGAGATATCCAGGTCCTGGAAGTCCTTCTTGTGCTGCTCGTAGAAGCGGGCCACGAACTCCTCGGGCTTCAGGCCCTGCTTCGCGGCGTTCAGCTCGATGGGCGTGCCGTGCGTGTCGTCCGCGCAGAAGTAGACGACGTCCTTGCCGCACGACTTGAGGAAGCGGACGTAGACGTCGGTCTGGATGTACTCGACGGCGTGGCCGATGTGGATGGGGCCGTTCGCGTACGGAAGCGCGCTGGTGACGAGGATCTTCTCCGCCATGGACTCTCCTGAAGGGCGGCGGACTGTAGCCGCTCGAATGCCCGCGGTCATCGGTGCTGGTGAGGGGTCGCTGCGCGCCACCGCCCCCGGGTGTTATGGACTCGATACGATGTGTACCCTTCTGATCCTCCGCCACGTCCACCCCGAGTGGCCGCTCATCCTCGCCTCCAACCGCGATGAGCTGTACGCGCGCCCCACCACCGGCCCCCAGGTCCTCGCTGGCTCGCCGCGCATCCTCGTCCCGGGCCTGGACGGAGTGCGTGGCGGTAGCTGGATGGGTGTAACCGAAGGGGGACTCTTTGTCGGGCTGACGAACCAGCGCGGCTCGCAGGCCCAGGGCCTGGCGCCCCGCTCACGGGGCGAGGTGGTGCTCTCGGCCCTGGGTACCGGGAATATCGACGCCATCGAGCGTTACCTGGACACGTTGGAGCCCGCTGGTTTCAACGCCTTCAACCTGCTCTATGGCGATGCGCACACCCTGCGCGTGGCCTACGCCCGCCCCTCCATCCCCCGGGTGGTTCGGGAGGACGTCCCCGCCGGCATCCATGTGCTGCCCAATGACGTGCTCGACAGCCCGGAGCTACCCAAGGTGGAGCGAGCCCGAATGCTCGCGGCCGAGTACACCCGGAGGCCCTGGCCCGAGCTGGCCCGTGCGCTCCAGGGGGTCATGGCCGACCATGTCCTCCCTCCCGAGGAGCAGAGCCCCGAGCCCCCGCCCGAGGCCGCCTTCTCCCGGGAGCAGGCCCGCCAGTACCAGGCCCTGTGCATCCACACCCCCGCCTATGGGACGCGCTCTTCCGCCCTGTTGGCGCTTGCCCCAGGCCGAGTGGGGCACTTCCTGGTGTCAGATAAGCCCCCCTGCCAGCAGGATTTTCGTGACTTCGGGGGTCTTCTCTCCCCACAGTGAGGAGACCTGTTCCCCTCACGTGAGGAGGGTCATCCGTGACACACGAGTCGATTTTTGGCAGGAATGCTCGGTTACAGTCCGCCGAGAGAAAAGCCGCAATCCCCTTAGAGGCTGAAAAGACTCACGAGTCCCGGTTGACCCACGATTTTCCCTGGTTTTCCTAGGGAGGCGTGTTGGCGTGTGGATTGCTAGAAGAAACGGTGGGTCCCTCTCTCATGGCGAAGATCCTCATCGTCGATGACGAAGTGCAGGTGGCCAGCGCGCTTCGGCGGCTGTTCCGGCGCGAGGGGTTTGCCGTAGAGGTGGCGCTCAACGGGGACGAGGCCCTCCAGAAGCTGACGACGTTCGACGCGGACCTGGTCATCTCCGACTTCCGGATGAAGGGGATGAACGGCGCCGAGCTGTTGGAGAAGGTGCTGCGCGTCTCGCCGCGGGCCGTCAGGATTCTGCTGTCCGGTCACGCGGATCTGTGGAGCAGCGCCCCCACCTCCGCCGCCCAGGCCGTCTCCCACTTCATCAGCAAGCCGTGGGACGACGACCACCTGGTGGCCCGTGTGCGCACGCTGCTGGGTGAGCAGGAGCCCTCCGCCTCGAATCCCTGAGGTGGAATCTCCCGGCCAGAGCCCGGGTAGAGTGCCCCGCCTATGACAGATGCCCTCAAGGAGCTGGCCCGGCAGCTCTCCTCCGAGGATCCGTACGAGCGCGAATCCGCCGTGCTGGAGCTGGTGGAGCTCGCGGACCCGAAGGCGGCCTCTCTGCTCGTGCGCGCCCTGGGGGACTCGGCGGAGCCCGTGCGCCGGTGGAGCGCCCATGGGCTGGCGAAGCTGGGCCGCGCGGAGGATGTGCCGGCCCTGCGCCGCACGATGGAGAAGGATCCGGCGCCTTCCGTGCGGATCCAGGCCGCGCTCGGCCTGGCACGCCTGGGTGAGCGGCCCGCGATCGATCGTCTGATCCAGTTCCTGAAGGAGCCCCCGCTGGATGCTCGGCACGATGCCGCCGAGGCCCTGCTCTCCCTTCAGGAGACAGCGCCCCTGCGTCCCCTGCTGCGCCCGATGCTCGACACGGAAGACGAGAGCAGCCGGGCCTGGGCCGCGGGGCTGCTGTATGCGCTGGGGGATGCCGACGCGTTCCTGCTGTGGCGCGGCACGCTGGGCTCGCCCGAGAGCCGCCGTGACGCGGTGGGCGTCGCTCCTTTCATGCGGGAGCCGGGCGCCATTCGCGAGCTGCTGCGGCTCCTGGCGGAGCTGCCCCAGGAGGAACTCGACGCCACCGAGGGAGATGAGCCCTCGCTGGCCGAGCACCTGGCCAACGCGTTGCGCCTGTCCGGCATGGAGCTGCTGCTGGGCGCCGAGGCCACGGAGGGACTCTGGTCGGACCTGCTCGCCCTGCTGGGCCGCCACCAGCACCTCGTCCCGGAGCTCGTCGACGATCTGGTGCAGTTCCTCGCCCAGCGCCCGCCCGCGGACCTGGGGAAGGATGTGGCACAGCTCCTGTCCGAGCAGGAGCCCGGTGAGCGAGGCGCCATCTTCCTGGCGATCGCCACCCTGCTGCCCGAGATCTCCATCCCCACGCTGGTGGCGCTCGAGGAGTCGGTCCGCGAGGAAGTGCTGGAGACGGTGCGCGAGGCGTTGGAGAACACCCGCGGTGAGGACGAGACGCTCACGGCGCTGGGGGAGACCCTGAGCGAGAGCCCCTTCGGCGAGCGCTTCGAGGGTCTGGCCGAAGCGAGCATGACTCAGGAGCAGGAGATCCCGGAGGAGGAAGAAGAGTCCGGAGCCTCCGTGACGCGCGAGATGCCCGCGGTGAAGGTCCCCTCCCCGGCCACCGTCACGCGGGAGATGCATGCCGTCGAGGAGCCGCCCGCGAGCCCGACGATGGAGTTCGAGCTGCCCGAGGAGTTCTCCGAGGAAGAAGAGGAGGACGAGGCGTGGCCGGCCACCGCGCCTCCCGAGGCCGATGTCGTGGCCCAGCGCATCCTGGCCGTGGGAGCGATGCTGCGGCGCCTGGTGCTGGAAGAGCGCCTCGCTCGGGGCAAGGATCCGTCCGCGAAGGAAGAGATCCAACGGCTCCAGCGATGGGTGGACGAAGAGGAGCTGTTCTCGCCGCTGGGGGCCACGGGCCTGGAGTTGTTCGAGGCGGAGCCCGGCGCCTGGTCCGAGGAGGATCGGCAGACCGTGGCCTGGATCTCGGAGGAGCTGCAGTTGCTGCTCTGGGCCCTGAAGCAGGGAAAGCTGCCGCCCTCGGAGGCCCGCGTGGAGGCCGCTCCGCTGCTGGAGAAGCTGCCCCTGCTGAAGGAGCCACAGCCCTTCCTGGATGCCGCCGAGCGGCGTTCTCTCGAAGAGGTGGAGGCCCAGCGCGATCGCTGGGAGGTGATGCTGGACTGCGCCCGCTATGAGTCGTTCGCCCGGGGCATCCAGGCCGAGCCGTCGCTCGCCGAAGGGGATCCCGAATTGGAGCGAGTGCTCGACTCGGCCGAGAACGAGGGCTTCGATCGGAGCGCGGTGGAAGCCAAGCACGGCCCGGTCCGGGCCGCCGTGGAGGGGCTGCGCTTCTGGGGCCGCTTCCTCGTCACCGAGCTCCAGAAGGAAGGGCTGCTGGCTGGAAAGCCCGGTGAGGGGCTCATGTTCCAGGGCAAGCGCCTGGCGGAAATGGATGAGGGGACGCTGGCCCTGCTGCTCGGGCTCTCCCATGGGCGCCATGCGGCCCTGGGATGGCTCCTCGAAGGCGAAGGCGATGAGGGCGCGCCGCCCGAGGACGAGGACGAGCCCGGGTAGGCCCGCCGCTCGCCCGGCACCTCATGCCGGGCGGGCGCAGACGGTCCACAGCAGGCGCTCGATGACGAGCTTTCCGCTGGCGGAGGACTTGAGCTCCAGGTCCGCCTCCGCGCAGGACACCAGCGCCCGCAGCAACTCCCGCCGCTCGTAGCGCGCCGCGGCCTGCATGCTCAGGAACGCCGCGTAGGGGTGCGGCACGCGCCCCTTGGCCGCCTTCGTCTCCTGCTCGATCTTCGGGAAGATGCGCGACTTGAAGTCATCGAAGCCGCGCGGCGGTGAGCCCTTCGCGTAGTGGTTCAGCCGCTCGTGGTTCTCCAGCAACCCGCGCACGATGGAGGCCACCGCTCCCAACAGTTGCAGCGCGGCGGTCCCCTGCCCCATCGCGTCCTCGGCGTAGCCCAGCGCGCCCTTCAGGTCCCGCTTCTGGAGCGCCTCGGACAGCTCGAAGAACTCCTCCTCGCGCGCGTGGTGGACCAGCAGCGCCACGTCCGCCACGGGGATGGTGGACCCTTCCGCGTAGATGGCCAGCTTCTCCAGCTCCGACTGCAGCAGGCGGATGTTGCCGCCGATGCGCTCCTTGAGCTGCTCCAGCGCTCCGGGGCCCAGCTTCTTCTTGAAGGGCGCCAGGAACTCCTGGGCGATCTCCGACAAGTCCAGGTCCTTGTGGCGCGCGGCCACCTTGCGCTCGACGAGCCAGCCAGAGTCCTTGGCGAACTTGAGCAGCGGGCTCTTGGCGTCCACGTCCGTGGCGGCCAGCACCAGCGCGTGCCCCTTCGGCAGGCCCTTCTGGAGCAGCTCCAGCAGCGCCGAGGCATCTCCCTCGGGCGCGCTCACGCGCTCCTCGCGGCAGAACGCGGCCGCCTCCTTGAGGAAGGCGAGGTCCATCTCGGCCAGATCCACATCCAGCTCTTCCTTCCACGCCTCCGCCGAGGGCGCGCCCGGAGCCGTCGGATCGAGCTGATCCACGCCCCATCCCGCCCGCGCCGCCAGCGCCAGCAGCCGACGCGCGCCTTCCTTGCGCTTGCCCGCCTTCCACGCCTCGCGCGCCTTGCCCAGCGCGTCGCCACGCCCCTTCTTGGGCGCGAGGAACTCGGGGTCTCGCACCAGCACCACCTTGCGCCCCGGGAAGAGCGGCATCGTCGCCAGCTCTTGAGCCACCTCGCGCGGCGAGCCCGCGTCCAGCACCGCGAAGTTCAGCCCCATGGAGGCATCCGGCACCAGCGCCTTCACCAGCTCGTCGGCGCCCTTGCGGACCAGGTACTCCTCGCCCCACAGCAGGTACAGCGGCGCCACCTTGCCCGCCTTCACCTCCACCAGCACGTCGTCCATCTCCGCGCTCACCGGACCTCCCGCATGAACATCTCCAGCAGCATCCGCTCGAGCTGGAGCCGCGGCGAGCCGTTGCGCTGCCCGATGGCTCCCTGCGCGCGTTCGATCAGAGAGTGGCGGCGGTGCAGCTCCGCCTCGTGCGTGCGCACCGACGCCTCGTGCGCCAACGCCGCCAGATCCATGTTCGCCAGCCCCTCCGCGCCCACCTTTGCCCGGGCCACGTCTCGCAGCCAGAGCGACAGGAGCGCGAGCGCCTGCTCGGCCTCCTCGCGCGAGCTGCCGTACTCCTCCGCGAAGCGCAGCACCGCCAGCGCGTCATCCGGCTTGAGCGCCTCGTAGCGGGTGATGACCTCCTTGCGCCGAGCGAGCCCCTCCAGATCCAGGCGCAGCGCGCGCCCCAGGCTGCCTCCCGCCATCACCGCGGCCAGGGCGGCCGTCGGCGGATCCAGCTTGCGCTCCTGCTGCACGCGCTGGGCGACGAGGTCCACCGGCAGCGGGCCGAAATGCACCTTGCTGCAGCGGCTGCGGATGGTGGGCAGCAGCCGGTCCATCGCCGAGGCGATGAGGATCATCGTGGTGTCCGAGGGGGGCTCCTCCAACGTCTTGAGGAAGGCGTTCTGCGCCGACTCGTTCATCCGCTGGGCGGAGACGATGAGGGCCACCTTGCGCCGCGACTCCAGGCCGTGCAGGGCGAGGCGCTCCTGCAGGCCGCGGATCTGCTCCACGCGGATGTCCCGGCTGGGCGTCCCCGTGAAGTCCGAGCGCCCCGCGAGTCCCCGCGACACCCGCTCCTCGTCCGGCATCAGCCACGTCACGTCCGGGTGCAGCCCCTTGGCGATGCGCACGCAGCTGGCGCAGGTGCCGCACCCCACGTTGGGTTGCTCCGGACAGGTGAGCGCCTGGGCAAGCCCCACCGCGGCCAGCTCCTTGCCCACGCCCTCTGGCCCAGCAAACAAGTAAGCGTGGTGGACCACGCCCCCGCGCAGTGCCGCTTGGAGTGAATCAATCGCGCGCGGCTGTCCAATCACCGAGGCCAGCGTCATGGTGCGTGTATGTCCGCTTGGGCCCCGGGCGTCAACCGCCTGCTTGACCCTCACGGATCGGCTCAGTCAGAGTTTCCGCGTCTTGCTTCCCTTCCTGCAGAGCAATGTGTCCCTGGTCATCGGGGCGGTGCTGGTCGTCCTCCTGTTCGCGGCCCGTGCGGCCAGCGCGGACAAGGACTTCCGGCGGGACCTGCGGGGCGCGTTCCGCTTCCTCACCGCGTTCCTGATCTTCCGCCTCGCGGCGTGGGCGGTTCCGGAGAACGCGCCGAGCTCGGTACACAAGTTCATCCAGGTCGCCTGGATGCTCGCCTTCACCTTCGGTGTCATCCGCGCCGGAGTGTCACTGGCGCTGAAGATCGTCCGGCTGCGCTCGCCGGATGCGGTGCCGAAGATCCTTAGGGACGTCATCGACTTCTCGCTGTACGGGCTGGCGGCCCTGCCCATCCTCCAGACGCAGCTCAACCTGGACCTGGGGGGACTGCTGGCCACCTCCGCAGTGCTGTCGGTGGTCATCGGTCTGGCGCTCCAGGAGACGCTGGGCAACCTGTTTGCGGGCCTGTCGCTGCAGTTGGAGCGGCCTTATCAGGTAGGCGACTTCATCCGCATCGGCGAGTACACGGGGCGCGTGGTGCAGATCGGCTGGCGCGCCACGCGCATCATCACCTTCCGCCGCGAGAGCGTGACGCTGCCCAACAGCAAGGTGGCCAAGGAGGTGGTGAAGAACTTCTCCTATGGCTACGAACCGGTGGCGATCGACATCGAGCTGAAGCTCTCGTACGAGGCGCCGCCCAACCGGGTGAAGGCGGCGGTGCTGGAGGTGCTGCGAGAGGTGCCCAACGTCGTCCCCGAGCCGAGGCCGATGTGCCGCACGTGGGCGTACGAGGAGTCTTCGGTGCGTTACCAGATCCGCTACTGGGTGGCGAGCTTCGCCCACGCGGACAACGCCATGGAGGAGATCTACTCGCGGCTGTGGTACCGGCTGCGGCGCGAGGGGCTGGAGCCTCCCTTCCCGCGGCGCGTGGTGCATATGCGCGAGGAGGCGGCCCGGTCCGAGTTCGCCTCGGACACGGTGCTGGAGTTGCTGCGCGCGGTGGACCTCTTCGCGCTGTTCGGCGAGGCGGAACTGGACCAACTCCGGCACACGCTGGTGGCGCGGCGCTTCGGCAGGAACGAGCGCATCATCCAGGAGGGCGAGCAGGGTCACACCTTCTACCTGGTGGCCTCGGGCGAGGTGTCGGTGCGCACGGGCAAGGGGCAGGAGGTGACGCGGCTGACGCGGGGCTGCTACTTCGGCGAGATGTCGCTGCTGACGGGCGAGCCGCGCGCGGCGACGGTGGTGGCGCTGGAGGACTCGGTGTTGTTGGAGCTGGACCGGTCGGCGTTCGGGAACATGTTCTCGAGCAACCCGGGACTGGCGCGACAGCTCTCGGCGCTGCTGGCCCAGCGGCGCACCCAGCTGCGCGCGGTGGCGGAGGCGGGTGGCGGAGGCGCGGATGCCGCGCCCGAGGAGGGACGCATCCTCGGCCGGCTGAGGCAGATCTTCGGCCTCTCGCACGACTGAGGCGTATGCACCCGCTCCTCGTGCTCCTCTGAGGTCAGCGCCCCCTTGTCCGCACCTGAGGTCAGGGGTTGACGCTTACTTCCCCTGGGCTGCTTTGCCTGCGGGAGCCTTCGTGGGAGTGCTCTTCACGGCGGGCGTCAGCAGATCCACTCGTCCCTCGGGATAGATCGCCGTGAGTCGATCACCGCGAATCTCCAGGGCCGCGAGGTGTCTGCCGTAACCTGTGCTCAGCCCCGTGTCGATGAACACCGTCCGCCCGCCGAACCGGATCCGGATTCGGCCATCCTCCGTGGTGGTGTGTCCCATCACCATCCGCTTCGCGCCGAAGCGCTTCAACACTTCATCGAGGCGCTCGCCCCACTGCGCCTCCGACTCCAGCGCATAGCCCCGGAACCACAGCGGGCCCAGAGGATGGGTACCACCGCCCGGCGGTTGGCCCTGGAAGAGATCCTGCCGCACCCAGCGGTTGAGCTCCGCGAGCGTCTTCGCTGGCACCTCCGGCTGGAGCCCTCCGTGCATGAAGAGGGTGCCGTCGATGCGCAGCACCGCCGGACGCGCGCGCAGCCACCGGCCGTAGCGGCCCTCGGAGCTGAAGGCCACGCGGTGGCCAGCGAGCCCTCGGGGCGTTCCGGGCGCGTCCGGCGTGGGGCTCTGGTCCGCGTACGAGGCAAGCTCCTCGGGCGTCACATAGCGCCGGTCCCCGAGCATGTTCATCACCTCGTGGTTGCCAAGGAGCACGTGGACGCGGCCTCCAGCGGCGGCGGCCTCGCGCTCCAAGCGCATCAGGAGTTCGTAGGCGTCTCGGGTCTTGGCGCCACGATCGGCGATGTCTCCGGTCTGCACCAGGTGCGCCTTGCCGCCGGTCCACTTTCCCTTCGCGTCGATGACCCCGGCCATCCGCAGCACTTCCGCCAGCGCGTCCACGTCGCCGTGTACATCCCCCACCGCGACCACGCGCTCCACGCCCTCGAAGGTGTCTGGCACCGCATCCTCCAGACGCGGCTGAGCCTCGGGAGTGGCGGCCCAGAGCCACGGTGTCAGCAGAAGCACCCCGACGACACGCAGGGCAGGACAGGACGGAAGAGAGGAGCGCATGGTCTCCTCCCTACACCGGGTTCCCCTGGCCGTGAATCCGTTCTGTTTCACCTGACGCGGGCGGGCTCCTTCCGAGCCATCTCCGTGGACTGGGCTTCCTCCGCGAGCTGCCGCACCACGGGCGCGAACGCGGCGGTCGGAGCCGCGATGCTGCAGGCGGCTCCTCCGTGAACCAGCCCCACCACACGCATGTCGAGGTCCACCACCGGCGAGCCGGAGTCCCCCTTCACCCCGCGCAGGGTGGTGAAGAGGGCCTGCGGCACTCCGGGCAACGAGGGACACCGACCCAACCGCTCCAGCCAGACCTCCTGCGGTTCACTCGCCAGGTCGCTCCGACTCGCGAACAGGAGCCCCTCTCCGGGCCTTGGCAGCTCCGGCGCGATCTCCAGGGCCGGCACACGCGCCACCGTGTCGAGCCGGTAGACCGCGATGTCCTGTCCTTCATCCACGAGCATCTGGGTGCCCGTCAGCCGCTCTCCATCGGACAGCTCGATCGGGATGTTCACCTGCCCCGCATCCACACAGTGCGCCGCCGTCATGACGTGGAGGCCGTCCTCGACGACCACGCCCATGCAGTGGCCGGGGACCAGCGTCACCGTGGCCTCCCGCAGCACCTGCGCGTCCGGCGACTCCTGCGCGGCGCCGCAACCCACTCCCACAGCTCCAATGAGGATGCCTGCGTACAAGTACAAGGAGAGCCGCTTCGCTCGCATCGTTCCCCTCCTCATGTCCGCCGACGGAGCGGGGACCGGGAATGTCCACTGGAGAAAGGATGCGCACACACGCGGCCGGCGCCCGGAGCAGGGCCGCCCCACGAGCAGGCACTCGACCGGTACTCAGGGCTTCAGCATTCCAGGGCTCGCTTCGTAGGATGCGGACCTCATGCCCAGCCCTGAACGGACCCTCTACCAGTTCCCCATCTCCCACTACTGCGAGAAGGCACGCTGGCTCCTGGACGCCAAGGGTCTGGCCTACACCCTCACCAACCTCATGCCCGGCGCGCACCGCCGCGTGACGAAGCGCCTGGCCCAAGGCAGCCAGGGCAGCGTGCCCGTACTCGTGGACAATGGCACCGCGCTGGGCGACTCCACCGAGATCGCCCTCTACCTGGAGCGCACCTACCCTTCCCCCGCCCTGCTACCTCCCCCGGGCCCGGAGCGCGACCGCGTCCTCGAGTTGGAGGACTACTTCGACCACGTCGCGGGCGTCCACGTGCGCCGCTGGGCCTATGGCCACATCATCGGCGGCGGTGCCCCGCTCGGGGACATGATGTTCGGGCCCTACCCCGCCCCCCAGCGCTGGCTGGGCCGCATGATGGTTCCGCTCATCAAGGTCGTCCTCCGGCGCCAGTACCGCATCCACCCTCCCAAGGTGGAGGAGTCGCGGCTCAAGCTGCTCGAAGGGTTGGACCGTCTGGAGCGTGAGATTGGCGGAGACCCCTCGCGCTACCTCGTCGGCTCCTCTCTGACCATCGCCGACATCACCGCCGCCGCGCTCTACTCCCCGCTGGTGGCTCCGGACAACTCCCCCTACCCGCCCCGCCCGGACGCGGAGACTCCCAAGGCCATGGTCGAGATGCGCAAGGCCTTGCGAGACCGGCCCGCCGGCCAGTGGGTGCTGCGCCGCTACGAGCAGGATCGCCTCCGCCCCGCCTCCCTCCAGAGCGCGGCGTAAGCCTCGGTAAGGAGACACCTTACCCCTTCTCACCTCCGCGCCTGCTGGAAAGCCCGAATCTGGTCCCCACCCCTCGTCCCCTCTGCCAGGATGGGTGTTGGAGACCACACAGTGTGTGGAGGGGGGCTGCACGTGCCCCCGTCAACAAGGTAGACCAACAAGCATCCCGGACGGGGGGTTATCCGGGTTCCCCCAGAATCAGCCCCACCGGGCGCTCGGACCCGGGATGCACCTCCGAGCGGAGTACCCATGCGCCGAGGCCCATACGCCTGGTTCCTCCAACGACTGGATTTCTTCCTGCGGGAGGACCAGCGCCGTGCGCCTCCGGACGATGTCAGCCGCTACCGCGTCATCCTCGCCACCGCGAGCCTGCTCACGGGGCTGAGCACCTTCTACCTGCTCGGCGCGCTGAAGCTCGCGGACCCCTTCCAGACGGTGCTCGCCACCAGCTGCATCGTGGGCTACGTGTGTACGCTGCTGTTCGTGCGCACCAGCACCGCGCCCTGGCCTCCGGGCCTGCTGTTGTGCTCCATCATGGCGGGCTCCTATGTCTCCGCGGGCCTCCGCCTGGGGGGGCCGAACACGGGGGCGCACATTGCCAGCACCCTCATTCCCCTGCTGGCCTTCTTCCTCATGGGGGCCCGGGGCAGCTTCTTCTTCGCCGCGCTGATGGCCCTGTACGCGACCCTCATCCACCCCCTCTACCTCGCCGGGTTCGATGTCTCGAGCCCGCTGTTCAGCGGGACCTTGGAGTTGGCGGGCAACCTCTTCGCCGCCCTCTGCATCCTGGGGGTGTGGGGGCTGGTCTATGTCCACAGTCGGGCCCGGGATGATGCGCAGGCGGCGCTCGAGCGGACCCTGCGCGGGCTGGGCGAGAGCGAGCGCAAGCTGTCCAGCCTCGTGGAGTGTACGGACGACGTCGTCTGCTCCCTGGACTCACAGGGCCGCCTGCTCACCGCCAACGCGGCGATGAAGAAGTGGTTCTCGCGGCTCTTCGGGCAGGAGCCCCTGCTGGGCGAGCCCATCGACACCCCCCTCTTCCTCCAGCAGCACCCCGACTGGCCGCTCAGCCTCACCCGAGTCCTGCGTGGCGAGTCCGTGCGCGCCGAGGTGACCTACTCGCTGGCGGAGTACACCCTGGCGCTGGACTTCTCCCTCACGCCCATCCCCGGAGAGGATGGCCGGCCCGCGGGGGTGACGATCTTCGGGCGCGACATCAGCGCACGCCTCGATGCCGAGACCCGCCTGGGCGAGCTGCATCGCAGCCTGATGGAGGCCTCGCGCAAGGCGGGCATGGCGGAGATCGCCACCGGCGTGCTCCACAACGTGGGCAACACGCTCAACAGCGTCAACGTCTCGGCGACCCTCATCGCGGAGCGCCTGCGCGGCTCGCGCGTCACGGGCCTGGCGCGGGCCGCGGAGATGCTTCAAGCGCACACGCAGGAGCTGGGCACCTTCCTCACCCAGGACGAGAAAGGCCGCCTGCTGCCAGAGTATTTCTTGTCCGCCTCCCGGCAGCTGGTGCAAGAACAACAGGTGATGCTCACCGAGGTCCAGTCGCTCACCAAGAACGTCGAGCACATCAAGTCCGTGGTGGGAATGCAGCAGGAGCACGCGAAGTTCTCCGGCCTGATGGAGCACGTGACGCTGCCCGAGCTCATCGATGACGCGCTGCGGCTGCACGCCACCTCCTTCGATCGGCTGGGCATCCACGTCCGCCGCGACTACGCGGAGGTGCCCGCGGTCCTGGTGGATCGACACCGCCTGCTGCAGATCCTCGTCAACCTGCTGAGCAACGCGCGGCACGCGCTGCTGGAGAGCGAGCGCACCGACAAGCAGCTCACCCTGCGCGTCCTCCCCGTGCCCCAGGAGCGGCTGCGCATCGAGGTGGCCGACAACGGGGTCGGCATCTCCTCGGAGAACCTCGCCCGGCTCTTCACCCAGGGCTTCACCACCAAGAAGAGCGGACATGGCTTCGGGCTGCACGCCAGTGCCCTGGCGGCGGCCGAGATGAAGGGCAGCCTCACCTGCGCGAGCGCCGGTCGCGATCAGGGAGCCACCTTCGCCATCGAACTCCCCCTCACCGGCGAGCCTGTTCGTACATGAGTTCCCCCGATCCCACGCCCCGCCGCCTCCTGGTCATCGACGACAACCCGGCCATCCACGAGGACTTCCAGAAGATCCTCGCCCCCGCCGAGGGCAGCACCACGCTGGACGCGCTGGAGTCGGCCCTCTTCGGAGCACCCCAGGCTCGTACCGGGCCGTACCTGTTCCAGGTGGACACCGCCTCCCAGGGCGAGGAGGGCATCCAGCGCGTGCGCACCGCGCGCCGAGAGGGACAGCCCTACGCCGTGGCCTTCGTGGACATCCGCATGCCTCCCGGCATCGACGGGGTGGAGACCACCGAGCAGCTGTGGAAGGAGGATGAGGACCTCCAGGTGGTGCTCTGCTCCGCCTACGCGGACTACTCGTGGGAGGAGGTGGCGCAGCGGCTGGGAATCAGCCAGCGGCTGCTCATCCTCCGCAAGCCCTTCGACAACATCGAGGTGCGCCAGATGGCGCACGCGCTCGCGGAGAAGTGGGAGCTGGCGCGCCAGGGCCGCGCCCACCAGCAGCGGCTGGAGGCGCTGGGGCGGCTGGCGGCGGGCATGGCCAACGAGGCCAGCAGCCCGCTGGGCTTCGTCAGCACCAACCTGAACCACCTGCGCCTGGCGCTGGAGAAGAAGGTCGCGGGCCAGCCGCTGGAGGAGCCCGAGGAGCTGCTCGAGGCGTGCCGGGACGCGCTCATGGGCACCGAGCGCCTCAAGCGCATCGTCCAGGACGTGAAGGTCCTCGCCCGCGTGGAGCCCCAGCCCACCGCCCCCGTGGACGTGCGCAAGGTGATGGAGCAGTCCCTCTCCGAGGCGGGAGAGGCGCTGGGCGCCCGCGTCCGGTTGGTGAAGGAGCTCCAGGCCGTGCCGCTCGTCCACGCCAGTGAGCAGGGGTTGGGCCAGGTCTTCCTCCACCTGATCATCAACGCCGCTCAGGCGATGCCCGAGGCCCACCCCGAGCCGTGGATTCGCGTCGCCACGCACCCTCAGGAGCGGGGCGTCCTCATCGAGGTGCAGGACAACGGCAGCGGCATCGACCCGGAGCACCTCAGCCGCATCTTCGAGCCCTTCTTCACCACCAAGCCGATGGGGGTGGGCTCGGGCCTGGGCCTGTCCATCTGCCGTGGCATCGTCACCGGGTTCGGCGGGCAGATCTCCGTGGACAGCGCGCCGGGCCGGGGCACCACCTTCCGCATCCAGCTCCCGCCCGCCTGAGCGCGGGCGCCTCAGGTGATGTGGAAGCGGTAGTGAACCTCGTTGTTGCCCTTGGAGAAGCCCTTGAGCACCTCGTACTGGAGGTTCCTCGCCCCCAGGTACGTCAGCCCTCCGTGGGCGAAGCCCATCACCGACAGCTCGAAGTAGAGGTGGGGCCGGGGCACGCTGATGATGCGCAGCTCCGTGTAGCTGCTCTCCGGCTTCACCTGCAGCTCGCCCTCGGTGAAGTAGCCCTTCCAGATGCCGGGGGTGAAGAGCAGGAAGCGGCGGAAGTCATTCGGGCTGAACATCGTCTTGAGCTGGCCCTGGCCCAGCGCGTACTCGGCTGACTTCACCCCGAACTGCCACCAGGCCTTCACGTCCCCGTTGTAGAAGCGCTGCACCAGCGCATCGTTGAGGCGCAGGAAGGCGTCCACCGGCAGGCGCGTCACCGGCATCACCGGCTGAGCGAAGCGGGGCTCCCGGCGCGCGAACTCCTCCAGGAAGCTCCGCCATGTCGCCTCCCCGTGCGACTGCACCATCATCTGCTGCCGCGCCAGGAAAGCGACACCTTTGACTTCCATACCGGGGCCTCCACAGCCCGGAGCCACGCCTTTCGGAGCCGCTCCTGTTTTGCTGGAAATTCCAAACCTACCCTGTTTCCCTTCGAGCATGACACTCCTGCTCGTGCTGAGCTTCTCGGCCATGGTCACCACCGCCAGTCCTCCCCCGCCGTCGGACTTCACCGCCGAGGCCGCCACGCGCTTCGCGGAGCTGGCGCTCGGCTGTGTCCACAAGGAGTACCCGAACAAGATCGCCCACGTGCTGAGCAGCGACGCGGACGCGCGGCCTCCGCGCGAGCTCACTCCGGCCTTCTATGGCTGCTACGACTGGCACTCGGCCGTGCATGGGCACTGGCTGCTGGCGCGGCTGGCGCGCACCTTCCCGGAGGCCCCCTTCACCCCTCGCGCCCGCGCGGCGCTGGCCCGGAGCCTCACGCCCGCGAACATCGAGGTCGAGGTGCGCTACATCAACGGCCCGGGCCGGGTGTCCTTCGAGCGTCCGTACGGGCTGGCGTGGCTGCTCCAGCTCGCGGCGGAGCTGCGCGAGTGGGACGATCCCCAGGCCCGCGAGTGGGCCGCCGCGCTCAAGCCGCTCGAGGCGGCGTCGGCCGGGCGAATCCAGCAGTGGCTGCCCAAGCTCACCCGCCCCATCCGCGTGGGGGAGCATGATCAGACGGCCTTCGCCTTCGGCCTCATCCTCGACTGGGCGCGGCTGAGCGGCGAGCGCGAGATGGAGCAACTGCTCACGCAGCGGGTGGAGGCGTATTACGGCAAGGATCGCCGCTGCCCGCTGGCGTATGAGCCGGGCGGACAGGACTTCCTCTCGCCGTGCATCGCCGAGGCGGACCTGATGCGGCGCGTGCTGCCGCCGGCGCGCTTCGCCACCTGGCTGCGCGACTTCATGCCGGAGCTGCCCGCGAATGGCTCCGGCGCCTGGCTGGAGCCGGCGGTGGTGTCGGATCCGAGCGACCCCAAGCTGGCGCACCTGGACGGGCTGAACCTCAGTCGCGCGTGGATGCTGGAGGGCATCGCCTCGGGCCTGCCGCCCGCCGACAAGCGGCTGGGCGCGCTGCGGGCCGCGGCGCAGCGCCACCGGGAGGCAGGGCTGAAGGCCGTCACCGGCGCGCACTATGAAGGAGGCCACTGGCTGGGCAGCTTCGCCGTGTACCTCACCACGGGCCGGGGCCTGCCTCCACCGCGCAAGCCCTGAGGCTCACCGGGTGAAGCGGGCCAGGGAGAAGCGCGAGAGCTCCCATGGCACCTTCCGCTCCGTCGCCATCCAGGCGGCGATGCGGCCCAGCAGCACGGTGAACTTGAAGCCGTGCCCGCTCAGGCCGCCAACGAGCGTCACCCGCGGCTCGCCGGGCAGGTGGTCCACCACGAAGTCCTTGTCCGGCGTCACCGTGTAGAGGCAGACCTTCTCCAGGCTCACCCGGGAGGACAGCTCCGGCAGGTGCTCGGCGCAGTAGCTGCGCAGGGGCTCGCGGTCCGACTCGTGGATCTCCCGATCCACGCGGTCTGGATCCGTCGGCGTGCCGAAGTGGTGCCACGCCAGCTTCACCCCCGGCGCCTGCCCATCGTGCGGGAAGCCGTAGAAGTCCGTGGCGAAGTCGATCCACACCGGGAAGCGCTCCGCGCCATACCCGGCGACGGGTACCTGCTCCTGGGGCTCGAAGTGGCAGTACACCTGCCGCGTCACCGTGAACGGCAGCGAGACGAAGCGCGACAACAGGCGCGCGGTCCACGGCCCCGCCGCGATGACCACCCGGTCGACCTCGAGGGACTCGCCTCCCGCCAGCGCGAGCCGGATGCCTCCCGCGTGGGGCTCGAGGCCCTCGACCGAGACACCCGTGCGCAGCCGGGCTCCGTGCGCCGTCGCCAGCCGGAGGTTGGCGCGCACGCACGCGGAGGCTCGGAGGAAGCCCGCCTCCCGCTCGAACACCCCCGACTCTCCCGCCAGCAGCCGGAGCCGGGGGAACCGCCGCGCACAGGCGGCCGGGTTCAGTTCCTCGAACGGCACGCCGTTGTCGCTCAGCGCGCGCCGGATGGCCACCAACTCCGGGTGCTCCGCTGGACCGAAGAACAGCCCGCCGGTCCGTGCGAACAGCGACTCACCGGCCTCCCGCTCCAGCTCATCCCAGAGCGGATACGCCTCGCCCATCAACGCCGTGTAGAAGCCATCCGTGTACGTCTTCCGGATGATGCGCGAGGTGCCGTACGAGCTGCCCCGGTCATGGTCGGGCGAGAACTGCTCCACCACCGTGACGTCGTGCCCCTCTCGCGCCAGGAACCGCGCCGTCGCGCTGCCCACTCCGCCGGCTCCCAGCACCGCGATGCGTGCCATGCTCCACCTCGGTGGGGAGCCGACTGTCGCTCCCCTCGTGCCCCGCGAATCGTGGCATGGATGCGACTCGCGGGGAACGAGGTGAGGGTGCGAGGCCCCTCACCTCACTTGGGGACTACGGGGCGTAGGTGCCCGTCAGGCTCACGTTGGAGTAGGAGAACTTGATGCCGCCCGGGAACGTGAAGCGGAGCTTCGGCACCAGCAGCACGTACCAGGTGCCCGCCGCCGGAGCGGTGATGGTGCATCGCTCCTCATTCCCGTTGAGCGCCGAGGAGCAGGTAGCGGTGTCGCCCGGCGCCGCGCCGTAATGCACCTGCATGTCCACATCCCCCGAGCCGCCCGTGGTGGAGAACGTCAGGTTCTGCTGCCCCGCCGGCACGTTCAGCGTGAAGTACTTCCAGTTGGTCCAGGACGCCGACAGGCCCGTCTTCGCCACGCCCGCGGTGAGCGCCTGGCTGGCGACGGCCCGCAGGTTGGTGTCCGCGTAGGCGCTCCAGCCGCGGAGCATGATGTACCAAGTGCCCGAGGCAGGGCTGTTGAAGGTACACCGCTCGTTATTGCCCCCCAGGTACGGGCGGCAGTCGAAGACCGTCGTCGTCGGCAGCCCTCCGAACTTCACATACATGTCCGCGTCCCCGGTGCCTCCCTCGAGGTGGAAGTCCAGGGTGTTCATCCCCGCCGGCACGTTCACCGCGAAGTACTTCACGTTGCCCGTCGGGGCGCTGTCCGTGGCGAAGAAGCCGTTGGTCAGCTGCGAGCCCACGAAGCCGCTGTAGAGCAGCTTGTTGGGCGAGTTGAGCCCCGCGTCCCCCACCACGCCCGACGTGGAGTTGTTGATGATGGCGGCGCCCACCTCCGCCGGAGTGGCGGTGGTGTGGACCGACAGATACAGCGCCGCCACGCCCGCCACGTGCGGCGAGGCCATGGAGGTGCCGCTGATGGTGTTGGTGGCGTCATCCGCCGTGCTCCACGCGGAGACGATGTCGCGGCCCGGCGCGTAGATGTCCATGCACGAGCCGATGTTCGAGAAGTTCGAGCGCGTGTCGCTGCTGTCCGTGGAGCCGACCGTGAGCGCCTCGGCGACGCGCGCGGGCGAGCTGAGGCACGCGTCCGACGCGTAGCCGTTGCCCGCGGCGATGGCGTAGGTGACGCCCGCGGCGATGGAGTTGCGCACCGCATCGTCCACCGCCTGCGTCGCCCCGCCGCCCAGGCTCATGTTGGCCACCGCCGGCTTGACGTGGTTGGCCGTCACCCAGTCCACGCCGGCGATGACGCCGGACCACGAGCCGGAGCCGCTGCAGCCCAGCACGCGGACCGCGTGCAGCCGCACCGACTTGGCTACGCCGTACGTCCCGCCGCCGACCGTGCCGGCCACGTGGGTACCGTGGCCGTTACAGTCCTCGGCGCCCAGCCCGTCGGTAATGGAGGTGAAGTCACCGGTGGCACGACCGCCAAAGTCCGTGTGCGTCGTCCGGATGCCCGTGTCGATGATGTAGGCGTGAACGTTGCTCGCGGTGGCGTGGTAGTTGTACTTCGAGTCCAGCGGCAGGTTGCGCTGATCCACGCGATCCAGACCCCACGAGGGCGTCGGCGTCTGCGTGGTGAGGTTGATGCGAGCGATACCGTCCTGCTCCACGTACTTCACCGAGGGATCCTCGGCCAGGCGCTGGGCCTGCTCCTCGGTGAGCCCGTCCACCACGAAGCCCCGCAGCGCGCGCTGGTACGTCTGCGCCACCCGACCGCCGTGGCGCTGCGTCAGCCCGCTGGCCGCCGAGGACACGTTCACCGCCGCCACGCCGGGCCCGGGCTCCGCGAGCACCACGATGTAGCGCCCCGCGATGGGCTCCTGGGCACGCAGCAGCTTGGCCTCGGGAGCGCTGGCCTCCGCGCTCCCGGCGCCGAACATCGTCAGCGACAGACAGGTAGAGATGACTCCGGCTTGCAAGGTCTTCACGCACGGTCCTTTCGGAAAATTGCCGTGCGTCCATACAGGATTTACTGGTTAAGCATCTATACGGGGAATCCCGTAAAGAACCTTACAGCTCGCCGGACTTCACCTTGGCGAGAATCGCCGCCGCGGCGTCCTTGCCGGACAGGGCGGCTCCTTCCATGAAGCCCTGCCACCAGTAGAAGGAGTTGGTGTGCTCGCCGGCGAAGAAGAGGTTGCCCACCGCCTTGCCCTCGTTGCCGCAGATGGAGGTGAACTGCCCCGGCCGGTAACAGGTGTAGCTGCCCAGCGTGTTGGGGTTGGACGGCCAGTGCTCCAGGTGCGCGAGGATCTTCCCGCTGGAGTCGCGCATCACCTTCGTGGAGGCGCCCGGGTACACCTTGTTGAGGTCCGCCACGAAGCGCTCGGCCTCTCGCGCCACGTTGCGCGGATCCAACGCCGCCGCGCGGGCCGCGCTGGAGTAGTCAGTGAGCACCGCGCTCTGGGACGTGGCCTTCGTAGGGTTCGTCTCCCACGTCGCCTGGTGGTTGGGCAGGTTCGAGTAGGAGGCGCCGTTGCTGCCCTGCTCCGCCCAGAAGGGCCCTCGGAAGCCCACCATCATCTTCGCGTTGTTGCCGTAGCCCAGCTGCTGGATGGCCAGCGTCTTCCAGGCCGGCAGCGCCAGCGACACGTCCAGCGACACGTTGCGCAGCACGGTGAAGGGAACGGCGAGCACCACCGCGTCGTACGTGGCGGTGAGCGAGGTGGCGCCGCGCTTCAAGGACAGCTCGATGGAGCCCGCCGCCGTCCTGCGCACCGCCTCGAGCCGCTCGCCGTAGCGCACCTGTCCCGGCAGCCGCGCGGCGAGCTCCCGGGGAATCTGCTGGTTGCCTCCCACCAGGTGGTAGCGCTCGTCGCTCACTCCGAACGGCTCGAAGCGCGAGCGCCGGTTGGCGCGGATGAAGAAGAGGAAGTTGAGGCTGCTCTGCTCGTGGATCGCCAGCCCGTACTCCGCCTCATAGGCGGCGCTGATGGCCGCCTTCAGCACTGGCCCCGCGCCCCGCGTCTCCAGGTACGTACGCAGATCCATCTGATCGAGGGCCCGGTCCGCCGCCGTGTGGAGGTCCGCCGATGGCTCCCCCGAAAGCTGCTGCAAGTCCGGGCGCATCGCCGCCACGAAGGCGCGGTACTCGTCGACGATGACCGACTCCGGGTAGCGCACGCCGCCGAAGTAGTAGAACACCTCGCCGGCGGGCCTGGTGACGTCCTCCTTGGGGAGGCTGAACTCCTGCGCGTAGCCGAGCATCGTCTTGTGCCCGGTGTCGATGAACTCTCCGCCGCGCTCCACCACCTGACCGGGGAAGCTCACCGGCCCCGGGAACGCCCCACCCATCGAGAAGATGCGCCCGCCCGGGCGATCGTTTGTCTCGTGGAGCGTCGCGGTGATGCCCGCGCGCTTCAGGTCATACGCGCACGCCAGACCCGCCAGGCCCGCGCCGATGATGCCCACGTTCAGCGGTCCCGTCCGCTTGTTGGACTGCGCGGCCCAGGCCTCGGAGCCCATCCCCGAGGCCAGCCCCGCCCCCAACACCGTGGCCCCCTTGAGCAGCGAGCGCCGGGACACGCGCATCGCCTCGGCCGCCTCGCGGCTGGGGATGCCCTCCCGCTCCGAGGCCAGAGCAACGCGGGTGGTCTGCCGGAACAGCTCGAAGAGCGGGGTACGGGCCATGGTCCATCCTCCTGGGGGGTAGAGGCGCTACGAGGCGACATTCTGATTTTTGCCGAAATTGAGAAATTCCAGCAAGACCAGATAATCGTCCGAAAGTTGACGCCCCAGGGGATGGCGTTTCCTACCCGGTCAGCGCGCTCTCCAGGAGCGACAGCCCTTCGGCGAAGACAGGCTCGGGGATGGTGAGCGGGAAGAGGAAGCGGAGGACGTTGGCGTAGACGCCGCAGGTGAGCAGCATCAGCCCGCGCTCGAGAGCCCGAGCCTGCACCGCGCGGGTGAAGTCCGGGTCCGGGGTGTGGCCACCGGGCGCGCAGAACTCCACCGCCAGCATCGCGCCCAGCCCGCGCACCTCTGCCATTTGGGGCACTCGGGTCTTGAGCGCTTCCAGTCGGCCGCGCATCCGCTCACCGAGCTGATTGGCCCGCTGCACCAGGCCCTCTTCTTCGATCACGTCCAACACCGCGTGAGCCGCCGCGATGGACATCGGGTTGCCCGCGTAGGTGCCCCCGAGCCCGCCCGGGGCCGGCGCGTCCATCACCTCCGCCCGGCCCGTGACGGCCGACAGCGGGAAGCCTCCCGCCAGCGACTTCGCCGTCGTCATGAGGTCCGGCGCCACTTCGTGGTGGTCCATGGCGAACCACTTCCCCGTGCGCGCGAAGCCCGTCTGGATCTCGTCGGCGATGAGCAGGATTCCGTGCTCGTCACACAGGCGCCGCAGCGCCCGCATCAGCTCGGGCGGAGCCACGTAGAAGCCACCCTCCCCCTGCACCGGCTCGATGAGGATGGCGGCCACCCGCTTCGGCTCGATGTCCGCCTTGAAGAGGAGCTGCAGCGCCTTGAGCGTGTCCTCCACGCTCACCCCGTGCAGCGCCGTGGGGAAAGGCACGTGGTAGACCTCGGGCGGGAACGGCCCGAAGCCCGTCTTGTACGGCACCACCTTTCCCGTGAGCGCCATGCCCATCATCGTGCGCCCGTGGAAGGCGCCGCTGAAGGCGATGACGCCGCTGCGCCCCGTGGCCGCGCGGGCGATCTTCACCGCGTTCTCGATGGCCTCCGCGCCCGTGGAGAAGAACGTCGTCTTCTTCGGGAACGCGCCCGGGGTGAGCCGATTGAGGCGCTCGGCCAGCGCCACGTAGCCCTCGTAGGGCACCACCTGGTAGGCGCTGTGGGTGAAGGCATCCAGCTGCGCCTTCACCGCCGCGACGACCTTCGGGTGGCGGTGCCCCGTGTTGAGCACCGCGATGCCACCCGCGAAGTCGATGAAGCGGCGGCCCTCGACGTCCCACAGCTCCGCGTTCTCCGCGCGAGAGACGAAGAAGGGCGCCATCACCCCGACGCCTCGGGGAGTGGCGGCATCCTTGCGGCGCAGCAGGCTGGCGTTGTCTTTCATGGAGCGCTCCTTATCGGCGGCACGGGCTCAGTACTTCACCATCACGTGGCGCACCGTCGTGTAGTCCTCCAGTGCGTACATCGACAGGTCCTTGCCGTAGCCCGAGCGCTTCATGCCTCCGTGCGGCATCTCGCTCACCAGCATGAAGTGCGAGTTGATCCACGTGCAGCCGTACTGCAGCTCCGCCGCCACCCGCATCGCCTTGCCGATGTCCTTCGACCATACCGAGCTGGCCAGGCCGTACTCCGAGTCGTTCGCCCAGGAGATCGCCTCCTCCGGATCCTCGAAGCGCGTCACCGACACCACCGGACCGAACACCTCGCGGCGGACGATCTCATCGTCCTGCCTCGCGCCCGCCACCACCGTGGGCGCGTAGAAGAAGCCCCCACCGCTGCCTGGCTTGCCTCCCGTGGTGATCTCGATGTGCTTCTGCTGCGAGGCCCGCTCCACGAAGCCCGCCACCCGCTGGCGCTGCCGCTCGGAGATGAGCGGCCCCATCTCCACGCCCTGCCCGTCCGGCCCGCCCACGTTGATGGACGCCGCCGCGCTCGTCAGGTCCGAGACCAGCCGGTCATACACCTTGGCCCCCGCGTACACGCGGCACGCCGCCGTGCAGTCCTGGCCCGCGTTGTAGAAGCCGAACGTGCGGATGCCGGACACCACCGACTGCAGGTCCGCGTCGTCGAACACGATGACCGGCGCCTTGCCGCCCAGCTCCAGGTGCGTGCGCTTCAGACCCTCGGAGGCCGCCTGGAGGATCTTCTGCCCGGTGGAGACATCCCCCGTCACCGACACCATGCGGACCTGCGGCTGGGTGACGAGCTTGGCGCCCACGCTCTCGCCCCGCCCCGTCACGATGTTGATGACGCCCGGCGGGAAGAGGCCGGCGATCAGCTCGCCCAGCTTCAGCGCCGTGAGCGGCGTCTGCTCGGAGGGCTTGAGCACCACCGTGTTGCCCGCCGCCACCGCCGGGCCCAGCTTCCACGCCGCCATCATCAGCGGGTAGTTCCACGGAGCAATCGAGGCCACCACGCCCAGCGGATCCCTGCGGATCATGCTGGTGTAGCCCGCCGCGTACTCACCGGTGGCCATGCCCGTCATGCACCGCGCCGCGCCCGCGAAGAAGCGGAACACGTCCGCGATGGCGGGGATCTCGTCATTGAGCGCCGCCGCGTACGGCTTGCCGCAGTTGCGAGACTCCAGCCGGGCGAAGTCCGCCGCCTTGGCCTCGATGGCGTCCGCCAGCTTGAGCAGCAGCGTGGCCCGATCCTTCGGCGGCGTGCGCGACCAGCCCGGGAAGGCCTTCTCCGCCGCCTTCACCGCCGCCTGGATCTGCGCGGGCGAGGCCTCGGGGACACGCGCCAGCACCTCGCCGGTGGCCGGAGCAAGGATCTCCTCTACCGCGCCCTCACCCGCCACGAACTGCCCGTCGATGAACTGCTTGCCATCCATGGGTCGTCTCCTTGTGTCACTTGCTGCTGCCGGCCACCTGCTCGGTGCCTCGGGTGAGGCGCCAGGCCAGCAAGAGGGGAATCGCGGTGATGATCATCACCAGCATCGCCACCACGTTCGTCACCGGCACGTCCCTCGGGCGCCCGAGCTGGTTGAGCATCCAGATGGGCAGCGTGCGCTCGTGGCCCGCGGTGAAGGTGGTGACGATGATCTCATCGAAGCTCAGCGCGAAGGCGAGGATGCCGCCAGCCAGCAGCGCCGTGGCCATCTGCGGCAGCAGCACATAGCGGAACGTCTGCAGCCCGTCGGCCCCCAGGTCCATGGAGGCCTCCACCAGCGAGGTGGGCATGCGGCGCAGGCGGGCCACCACGTTGTTGTAGACCACCACCAGACAGAAGGTGCCGTGCCCAGCGGCGATGGTCCAGAAGCCCATCTCCACCTCGGACAGCCGGAACGCCGACAGCAGGGCGATGCCGGTGATGATGCCCGGAAGCGCAATCGGCAGCGCGAACATCAGCGTGAGCGCCTCGCGGCCGAAGAACTGGCGCCGGGCGAGCACCAGCGCCGCCATCGTGCCCAGCACCAGGGACATCGCCGTGGCCGCCACCGCCACCTTCAGCGACAGGCCGATGGCCGCCAGCACGTCCTCGCGCTCGAAGGCCACCTCGAACCAGCGCAGGGTGAAGCCCTGGAGCGGGAAGCTGAAGGCGCTCTCCTCGGTGTTGAAGGCGTAGAGGCACACCACCAGGATGGGGAAGTGCATGAACACCAGCCCACCCCAGGCCAGCAGCTTCAGCCACAGGGGAGCGCGGGGCCCTTCGGCCCCCACGGACTCAGAGCGCATCGAAGGCCCCCAGTCGCCTGGCCATGGCCAGGTACGCGCCCACCAGGAGGATGGGCACCACGGTGAAGGAGGCCGCCAGGGGTAGGTTCCCCACCGAGCCCTGCAGCGTGTACACCATGGAGCCGATGAAGAGGCCCGGCGGGCCCACCAGCTGCGGGATGATGTAGTCGCCCAGCGTGAGCGAGAAGGTGAAGATGGAGCCCGCCACCACGCCCGGGAAGGACAACGGGAGGATGACGGTGCGGAAGGTCTGCGCCGGCTTCGCCCCCAGGTCCGCCGAGGCCTGGAGCAGCGCCGGAGGCACCCGCTCGATGGCCGCCTGGATGGGCAGGATCATGAACGGCAGCCACACATAGGTGAACACCAGGAAGCGGCCCAGGTTGGAGGTGGACAGCGAGGTGCCTCCCACGATGGGCTGCTCCAGCAGCCACTCCAGCGCGCCCGTCAGCCCCAGCTTGCCGATGAACCAGTAGATGATGCCGCCCTTGGTGAGGATGACCGTCCAGGCATAGGCCTTGACGATGTAGCTGGCCCACATGGGCAGCATGATGGCGACGTAGAGCAGCCCCTTGGCGAGCCCCTGTGTGTAGCGCGCTACGTAGTAGGCGATCGGAAAGGCCAGCACCGCCGAGGCCACCGTCACCGAGGCGGCCATGCCCACCGTGCGCAGGACGATGTCGAGGTTGGTGTCCTCGACGAGCGCCTGGTAGTTCACCCAGGTGAACTCCGGCGTCACCGCCATGGTGAAGTCGTCGAAGGTGTAGAAGCTCTGGGCCAGCAGCGCCAGCAGCGAGCCCAGGTACACCACCCCGAACCACAGCAATGGCGGGGTGAGCAGCAGGAACAGGCGCAGCGTGCTCCGGCGGTAGAGCAGATTGGAGAGCTGTCGCCCCACTCCGGCGCTCGCGCTCGCCATGCTCACGCCCCCGGCTCCAGCTCCACCATGGCCTGCCGTGACCAGGCGACCCGCACCGTGTCTCCCACCGCGGGCTGGCCCACCGTCTCCTCGGTGTTGGGCACGTTCACCGCGAGCAGCGGCCCGCCACGCACCTCCACCGTGTAGCGGCTGGAGGCCCCGTGGTACTGCACGTCCACCAGCTTGCCGTCCACGCCCAGCCGCTCCGAGTCCACCTCGCGCACGAAGCGGATGTGCTCCGGGCGCACGGAGAAGGGCCGCTCCGCCCCGGTGAGCTGGCGCGCCAGCTCGCCCTCCAGCACGTTCGAGGAGCCCACGAAGCGAGCGACGAACACGGTACGGGGCTTGGTGTACAGCCCCTTGGGCGTGTCCACCTGTTCGATCTTCCCCTGGTTGAAGACGGCCACCCGGTCCGACATGGACAGGGCCTCGCCCTGGTCGTGGGTGACGTAGATGAAGGTGATGCCCAGCCGCCGCTGGAGCGACTTGAGCTCCGTCTGCATCTGCTCGCGCAACCGCAGGTCCAGCGCGCCCAGCGGCTCATCCAGCAGCAGCACGCGGGGCTTGTTCACCAGGGCGCGCGCCAGGGCCACGCGCTGGCGCTGGCCTCCGGACAGCTCGGCCGGACGGCGCTGGCCGAAGCCCTTGAGCGCCACCATCTCCAGCGCGGCATCGGCCTCGGCGTAGCGGCGCTGCTTGTCCACCCCCTTCACCATGAGCCCGTAGGCCACGTTGTCCCGCACGGTCATATGCGGGAAGAGCGCGTAGTCCTGGAACACGGTGTTGACGTCACGCGCGTAGGGGGGAACCCCGGCGGCCTCCTTCCCATGGAGCAGGAGGCTGCCGGTGGTGGGCTGCTCGAAGCCGGCGATCAGGCGCAGGCACGTCGTCTTCCCCGAGCCGGAGGGACCCAGCAACGAGAAGAACTCCCCGTCCTGGATGGACAGGGAGACGGAATCCACGGCCCGCACGGAGCCGTAGTGCCGACTGATCTGCTTGAGCTCGACGGCCTGACTCACGGTGCTCAGCGGCCGCCCATCACGCCGATGTAGTCCTGAGTCCACTTGCTGTAGGGGACGCATGTGCCCTGGCTAGCGCATTTGGCCACCGGCGTCTTCCAGAAGTGGACCTGCTCGAAGCGCTCGAAGCCGTTCGTCTTACAGAAATCCCCGCCACCGGGGGCCGCCGTCTTACAGGCCTCGGGCACCACGGGGTTGGCGCCAAACCACTCGGCCAGCGCCGACTGGAGGTTCTTGTTGAGCGACCACTCCATCCACTTGTAGGCGCACACCGGGTTCTGGGCGTTGGTGTGCAGCATGGTGGTGTCCGCCCAGCCCGTGGAGCCCTCGGTGGGGATGGTGGAGTTGATGGGCTGCTTCTCGGCCTTGAGCGCGTTGACCTGGTAGGGCCAGGCGCTCGAGGCGGCGACGCCCTCGTTCTTGAAGTCGTTCATCTGCACGGTGACGTCGTGCCAATAGCGGTGCGTGAGCTGCTTCTGGGCGCGCAGCACCTTGAGCACCTCGGCGTACTGCTTGTCGTTGAGCTCGTAGGGGTCCTTGATGCCGAGCTCCGGCTTCTTCTTCATGAGGTACAGCGCCGCGTCGGCCACGTAGATGGGGCCGTCATAGGCCTGGACGCGGCCCTTGTTGGGCTTGCCGTCCGGCAGGTTCTGCGGCTCGAACACCACGGACCAGGAGGTGGGCGCCTCCTTGAAGACGTTGGTGTTGTACATGAGCACGTTGGGGCCCCACTGGTAGGGCACGCCGTAGTGCTTGCCCTCCACCGTGTGCCAGGGCGCGTTCTTCAGCCGCTCGTCCACCGTCTTCCACGAGGGGATGAGCTCCAAGTTGATCTCCTGCACCTTCTTGCCGTGGACCAGGCGCAGGCTGGCGTCACCGGAGGCCGTCACCAGGTCATAGCCGCCCTGGTTCATCAGGCTCACCATCTCGTCCGAGGTGGCCGCCGTCTTCACGTTGACCTTGCAGCCGGAGTCCTTCTCGAACTGGGTGACCCAGTCGTACTTCTTGTCGGTCTCGCCGCGCTCGATATAGCCCGGCCAGGCGATGATGTTGAGCTTGCCCTCGGGCTTGCCGAGTTGCTTCGGAGGGGCCGCCAGGGCCTGGCCCGCAGCAGCTACCACCAGACCCATCGCCAACGGCTTCAGGTTCAGCATCCGCGTCGCTCCTTGGAGTGAGGAAGGGTTCACGCGGGCATGGCGAGCCGCCAAACGGCGCTGCCCCCCCGTGGAGCCCGGGAGGACTCTAGAGGAGGCAGCGGCCCTACTCAATGGATGTGGTGCGCGGACTACGGGGCTTCCGGGAAGTGGACGACGACGCCGTTGCCCACGGCCCAGATGTCCTGCGTCGAGGCCGCGGCGATGTCCTTGAGGGCGGTGCTGCCGGAGTAGTGCTCCGTCCAACCCCCCACCCTGCCCCGGCGGATCTTTCCGTCCTCGCAGGCGATGTACGCGGAGGAGATGTCGAAGGCCACCACGCTGTTGAACCGTGTCGTCACGGAGGTGTCCTGGCTGGCGGAGTGCCAGGTGGTGTTCCCATCCCACCACCACAGGGTTCCCAGCGCGCCCACGGCGTAGGCATGGGTGTTGTCCCAGGCCCAGACTCCCCGCAGGGCTCGGTCGGTGCTGCTCGAGCTGAACGAGTGGTCGACGAGATTGCTGTTCGCGACAGCGTCGTAGCCCAAGATGTCGCTGTCGTTCTGCGGATCGATATTTCCGACGGCGAGAAGCTTGGAGGCCGACGCCCCATGGATGTCCTGGAAGCTCTCCCCGGAGGTCTTCTTGAAGACGGGGTGGTTGCCGTAAGTCCACTCGTACACTTGCCCGACATCATTCACCACGTAGACGGTGGTGCTCGAACCGAAGCCGATGATGCCCGTCAGCGGCCGGTTGGACGTGGTCCCTCCGGTGGCGTTCACGGTGCTGCCCGTGGCGCACGACGCGCCCGGCAATGAGAGCGTCGCCAGGTTGCCACCGTCTCCCGCCATGAATACCTGACCGGTGCCCGGCTGAACCCACACGGCTCTCCAGTTGACAGCGCCACACAGCGCGAACCGGGAGGTGAAGGCAGCACCCGCCGTAGCTCGGAAGGCCAGCGCGCC